>JAXEXE010000019.1:0-5787 GCA_034113565.1 Faecousia sp. | reverse complement strand
CACCAGTTCCAGAAAAAAGGGTTGACACGCCCAGAGGAATGTGTTAGAATGCAAGGCGTTAGATGACGAAAGTCATTTGACATAACGATGGTTAAGAGCCATCCACATAGTTGGTATTGATTGTCATGAGGGTCCACCTGTCCCCATCCCGAACACAGAAGTTAAGCTCATGTACGCCGACAATACTTGGCGGGTGACTGCCCGGGAAGATAGGTAATGCCAACACAAAGCCCTGTTCGCAAGAACGGGGTTTTTACTTATAAAGAATAAAGAACAGGGAGAATTCTGTCCGTGACAGTCCACCGGACTGTCACTATGGGCAGCGACAATCCGTTGGCCTTCCCGGGAAGATAGATAATGCCAACACAGGAATCCCGTTCGCAAGAACGGGGTCTTTGCTTATGAAGAAAAGAGAACGGATTTCCTTTACGGATATGACGGCACTTCATTCGGATGATATAACGGGAGTGACAGGCAGGCGGAAAAAATAGGTGCGTTTGTCGGCGTACAGCAGGGTCGTGAAAGGGGATGTATATGGGCTTCCAACCTTGCATTCATATTCATGCGGATGATTACGGCATGATTTCTCAGAGCAACGAGCGGATCCGCTCTTGTTGGGAGCACGGCTGCATCGACGGTGTCAGTGTCATGGTGAATGGCAGGCAGCCTGCCATGATGGGGGAGCATTCCATGATTCCTGTGGCCCTTCATCTGAATCTTGTGGAAGGAAAACCGCTTTCGGATCCGGAGAAGATTCCGCTGCTGGTCAGACCGGATGGCTTTTTTGCGCACGCGTTTTTTGATCTCCTCCTGCTGTCCCTCTCCGGAAAACGAAAAGAACTGGAGCGGCAGCTGTACCTGGAGCTTGATGCGCAGTTTTTGGCGTTTGCGCGGCTTTACCCGGCGCAGAGGGAGCTTTCCGTGGACAGCCACCAGCATACCCATATGATCCCACTGGTCTTTCGCACGCTGCTTCGGGTTATCCGGGACCGGAATCTTCCGGTTGGTTATCTCCGGGTTCCGGCGGAACCCATTGGACCGTTTTTTCTGGAACCGTCGCTGTATTTTACATATCGGCCCGTTAATCTGCTGAAAAATGTGGTTTTGAATGTGCTTTGGTGCTTTAACCGCCGCGCTTTCCGGGAAACGGGAATTTCCACTTCGATTTTCTGCGGGATTCTTTTTTCCGGTGAGATGGATGAAGCGCAGCTGACGAGGGTGTTTTCCCATTTCTGCCGGCTGGCCTGCCGGAAAGAGCAGGATATTGAATTCCTGTTTCATCCCGGTGCGATCCTGCCGGGGGAACCTTTTCTGGATCCTAAAAAGACCGGTTTCTGCGATTTTTACCGGTCTCCGGGGCGGCAAACGGATGCGAAGACGGTGTGCTCCGACACATGGCGCCGCCTGATCGGCAAGTCTGCCGAAATTTCCGCGGAGGGGTAACGCTGGCCACGGAAGCGGAGCACCCTGTTTCTGTTCTGCGTTTGCCCGGTATCCCTGTTTCGAACGATGCAATAACGCCCCGGTGTTCGGTAGGAACGCCGGGGCGTGCTTTTTCAAGGAGAGCGCTTATACGAAAAACTGAATAAAATCTTCTGTGCTTATCGGTTTTCGTCAGCAAAACGGCAAACTGCAACTGAGTTGACAATTGAAAGTTGACAGTTGAAAGTTGTGGTATCCCTTCGGGCTGATTTAAAATTTCTCTACAACTCTTGACCATGACACATTTACAAGAGAATGTCCGGTTTTCTATAGGAAGATCATAATGAGACGGTTTTCCGTGATTTTCGATTCTAAAATCATGGAAACGACAGCGGCGAAAAGGCGGGTGTCCGTAACACAGTAATTCTATGAATTATTGATTACGGCATCTGTCTTGCAGGGTTGGTAATACGAAAATAGGCGATACCTGGTTGTTTTGACCGGGTATTGCTTATTTTTTTGCCTGCATTAGAAAGAATAGACTTATTCCGACTTTTCGGTTACAATAGATGCAGAACGAGACAAATCTTGATTCAGTAAAATTTTTCAAAAATTTTTGTAGCCATTGGAAAAAAAAGCGATTCTGGTGCCCATATGTTATGGGGGGAATATGTTGAACGAGGTGATGAATATGGAAAAGAGCAACCCTTATAGCTTTTATGTGGTGCTGGCGGATGGCATCATGGAGATTCCGCAGGACAGCAATCTTTCCTGGATCACGCTGTTTTATGCGCTGCCGAAGGAACTGGTTGAGAAGCATCCGGCGTATCTGGAGCTTCCACGGAATATTCACCAACTTTTACATTCCGAGGAACATCGCAGGCTGATTGAGTCGGAAGCCTTTCTGGAACTGGTCTGGGACTGCTATGCGTGGTCGGCATGGCAATTCTTTCAGGTGCCGGGTAAGGGCGGCGTGAAACACGACATCTCCGGCAACTGGTCAAACTACACCGGCGACTTTCCGCTCTGGCGGCTGTCCTATGAAATCATCAAGTATTTCCGGCAGAAGTTTGAAACGGAGATGGAGTGGAGCTTCCAACGGCTGTTCCTGATGGACAAGGATTCGGAGCTGCCATGGCTCAGCTATCAGCACTTCGGAAATCTGGTTGGCAATCTGACGGATAGGATCGTGGAAGAACAGAACTGGCAGCCCATGATTGACGAAATCTGGAATAACCGTCAGGTTGCGGATTATACCGGAAAGAACATCCAAAAGCGTGATTTCATGCGCTCTTGGGATCACAGCCGCACCGCCGAGCATATTTCTTTGGAGGATGTGCTGGAAAACGGCGCAAGCATCAACGGTGAGCGGCTTTATGATATTGCTGATCCCCGGGGTGAGTTTGAACCCACGGTACTTACTGAGCAGAGCATGGAATCGTTCAAGGAAAAGCTGACAGATCACGACAAATTGATTTTGCAGATGCGCTATGAGGGTTGGATTGCTTTCAAAAATACCTTATACTGACTACCGAAAAAGCAAATCGGTCAACTCCTTTCGGAGCTGACCGATTGTTTTTCCTCTGTGAATGCTGTAACACACCCTGGACAGCTGAATCAAGGCATGATTGCTGCTATAGAATTCTGAGCCGGGAATTACGCTTTCATCCCGTCGATTTCCTTGGCAATCAGGCAGCTGCCCTGATAGACGCAGCTGCCGTAGCAGCAGTCCACCTCGGCAATCTCGCCGTTTTCTGCCACGACCTCCACCATTCGCGATGCGTCCAGCTGGCGGCAGTAGCCGGAAATGAACTTCTCTTCTTCCATATCATTCATCCTCCGTAATGCAGTAGCCTCTGGGGCCGAGGGTCAGCCAGTCCGGGGCCACGATTTGCAGACTGAAGCCCGCGATCAATTTCCCGGAAGGAATCTCCCAGGGGTCGGCGTCCCGGTTGCAGTACACCCGGTAGGTTTTTCCCTCGTAGCCGCGGGTGAAGCCCACATGCCGGTCACCCGCCTGGAAGAAGTGGATGTCGCCGTAGCGGAAGGCCGGGTGCTCCTTGCGCAGACGGCCCAAGCGCTGGAAGTGGCTCAGAAAATCCGTATTTTCCCGGCCCCAGGGATAGGGGCGGCGGTTGAAGGGATCCTTGCCGCCCTCCATGCCCGCCTCGTCGCCGTAGTACAGGCTGGGGCTGCCGGGCAGGGTGTATTGCAGGAAGGAGGCCATGAGCAGCCGGTCGTAGGCAATGTCGTACTGATGCCGGCTAAGGTGCCGCTTGGACATTTCCTCCCGGGTGCCGTTAAAATCATCCACCAGCGCGGTGAGAATCCGGGGGGTGTCGTGGGTGCCCAGCAGGTTCATGTTGCACTGAACCACTTCCGGCGGGTAGTTTTCCACAATGGACATGACCGTTTCCTTCAGCCCCTGCCCGCCGTCCCGACCCCGAACGTAGTCGATGATGGCGGTGCGGAAGGGGTAGTTCATAACGCTGTCCAGCTCTCCTGCGGTGAAGTAGCTGCGCCGCCGCCCGTAGGCGACCTTGGCGGAGGCGTCCTCCCACACCTCGCCCAGCAACAGGGCGTCGGGCTTGATGTCCTTGACGCGCCGCCGCAGCAGCTGGATGAATTCGTCGGGCAGTTCATCGGCTACGTCCAGCCGGAAGCCGTCAGCTCCCAGCTTCAGCCAGTGGGCCACCACGCTGTCCTGGCCGGTGATGATATAGTCAAGGAAGGCCGGGTCCATCTTGTTCACCGTGGGCAAAGTGTCAAAATTCCACCAGGAATTGTAGGAATCGGGCCAGTTGTAGAAGGTAAACCAGCTGAAGTAGGGGGACTCCTTGGAATTGTAGGCCCCCACGCTGTCAAACTGGCCCTCCCGGTTGAAATAGGGGCTGTTGGAGCCGGTGTGGGAGTACACGCCGTCCAAAATCACCCGGATGCCCCGGCTGTGAGCCTGACGGCACAGCTCAGCAAAATCCTCCTCGGTGCCCAGCATAGGGTCAGGCGTTTTGTAGTCGCCGGTGTCGTAGCGGTGGCTGGAGAAGCTCTTGGAAATGGGATTCAGATAGATGAGACTCACCCCAAGGCCCGCGATATAGTCCATTTTTTCGGTGATTCCCCGGAAATTGCCGCCGAAAAAGTCGTTATTCAGCACCTTTCCGTCTTCTGTTGGCTTCCACTCCACGTCCTCGTTCCAGCTTTTGTGGACAGTATAGGGGGTTAGCTTGCCGGTGAGGTCGCAGTCGCCGGACTTATGAAAACGGTCGGGGAAGATCTGATAGATGGTTGCGCCCCTGGCCCAGTCCGGGGTGTGGAAGTCCGCCGGAACACAGCTGACCTGCCACAGATCACCGGCCTCCATGTTGGTATCGTCGCCCTGCTTGAACAGCCGGAAGCCGCCGTCGGGATTATTGATATAGAAATAGTAGAAGTACAAGCCGGTGCAGGGAATGGAAAATTCGCCGCTCCAGACCTCATAGGCACCCTTAACGGCCTGTTTTGCAAGGCAAACGTCCTGTGCGCCGGTTTTGCCGTCCTCGTATTTGAGCAGCAGCGTCACCGCCGTGGTCCGGACAGCGCAGGGAATGTGGATATGCACGGTGCACATCTGACCGGGGGTCAGGGTGCCGAAGGGGGTCTTATATTGGGAAAGCTTGCTGTCGTATAAAATTCTCATAGCAGTCTCCTTAGCTGACACATTACGGCGAATATTATAGCCTATTTTCAGGAAAAAGAAAAGAGGGAGTTTCCTATTTTGCTATTTTCAAAAAACAGCACTTGACAAACAGGGATTGCTCAGGTATACTAATCGAGTAATCCCATGGACGATTAGCTCAGCTGGCTAGAGCATCCGCTTGACGTGCGGAAGGTCATAGGTTCGAGTCCTATATCGTCCACCAATAGGAAAAGCACACCCAAAGGGTGTGCTTTTCCTATTGGTATGGTATTAGAAATAGGACTCGAATCCATCTATATGTGACAGTCCGGTGGACTGTCACTCGGCGGCGGCTCGACGATGCCGACTCCATAATTTCATCGAGTCCTATATCGTCCACCATACAGGAAAAATCCGAACTTGTTCCCCATTGGGAGTGCGTTCGGATTTTTTGTTTATATCAAAGACATTACATACTGAGCCCGCGCCCCCGATTTTGCCTTGCGCATAACCGGGGGTTTTGTACATTCGACGAAAGATTCCTCCTTCTGTACAATAGCAGTACCAACCAAAAGGAGGACTGCATATGGAAATTCAGTACATTCGCGTTGGAGATTACTATATTCCAGACCTGACGCTACCGGAAGAACCCCGCCCCATCGGCAAGTAGGAACGGCATGAGTTTTTTCTGGCAGATATCCAGTGCGGTT
>JAXEXE010000018.1:0-26054 GCA_034113565.1 Faecousia sp. | reverse complement strand
CTTGGTGCTGGACATTCCTCTGATGCTGATTGTCATGCTGCTGCTGTGCGTCCCCGCCCTGACCCGGAAAAAGCTGGAGCGCTGGCAGGGTATCCTGCTTCTGTGCATCTACGCCGCCTTCTGCCTGTTCCAGTTCTTTGTATAACCCCATGAAAACCCCCCGGTCCCTCCGTTGGAAGGACCGGGGTTTTTCTGTTTCACGGCATACGGAACAGTGACGGCGTTTTGCCGGGAATTCTGCCAAATTCATCCGGAAGAGAATCCCTTGTCTTCATAACCTTACCCATCCGCGGGGAGCCGCGTTGGGTGAACCGTGCGATCGGACTCAACGTACCTGCACGGACAGGTTCAGATAAGTCGGCGCTGCGTCGGACGCGTTCCCCGCGGTCGTGACCTCCAGACAGAGGGTGTATCGCTTCCCTTTGACCAGACTGCCGGGATTGGCGACACCCAGATTGAATTCCACCACACCGCCATCCAGAAGCTCTGGGCTTTCAAGCCCACACTTGCCGATTGCTTTCAGAAGATTCCGGTCGGTCTTGCCGCTTACGGCAATGCTCTGAACGCAGACGCCGGCAGGGGACGCCAGAGTAAAGCGGCCGGTTAGCGGATCTGACTGGGACTGGAACAAGGTCATGGCGCCGGAAGCGGTGCATTTTAGCTTGCTCTGGCTGACCCGGAAGCTGATTCCGATGGGGTATTCCTGACCGCCGATCTGCACGATCAGGTTCAGCTTGTAGGTGGTTTTGGTGGAGCACTGGGCGCCTTCCGCGATGGTCAGCACCACGCTGCCGCCTGCGGCGTCGGGCTGCACATCAAACAGCTGGGAATCCGTGCCCTCAAGACGCGCCGCTTCCACTGCGCCCACAAGATTCTTAAGCCGCATGGTGTAGGTAATGGCGCTGCCCGGGACAATGGTATCCAGCTTTCCCTTGGCGGAAACTGACACGCTGGGCTTTGCGGAATAGACCTGAACCGTCACCTTCACGGGATTCTCCCGGAGCACCGTATCCTCTCCGGTGTCCGTCCGGCGTACCACCGGCAGCAGGGAAATGCTCTGCGTGCCCACGGCGGCATCCTCATTTTCCAGGTGCGCGGACAGCATACCGGTCTGCGGATCGTAGGCAATCCGAATATCGCGGCTGCTCCAGCCGTTCGGCGTCTGCAGATCCACCAGCTCCAGACCGGTATTTCCAGTTACCGTGACGGCGGTCTGGTCATAAGCACCGGCTCCCTGCTGAGTATTCAGCTTCAGCGTACCGCTGCGCAGCTTCACGGTGGGGACGGTGGACTCCACCTTGATTTTGAAGGTCTTGGAGGGCAGGCGGGTCTGTGCCGCGTCGTCCAGAGTCACCACATAGCGGAAGGCGTAGGTGCCGCTTCGGGGCGTATTGTCCGGATCGGGGATGGACGCGCAGATGGTGTTCCGCTTCGCGTCATATGCGCACAAAATCTTGTCGGACTCCACGGCGGCGGCGGATCCGTATTTGGCATCCGGGTCTGTATAGGGAATCCAGAAATGGTTCGTGGCCTGATAGCGGCCCAGCTGGGCGGACTTCCAACCGTCGGAGGGGCGGTAATAGGCCCACAGGGTCTGACCGGTAAAGTTGTCCGGGCCGATCTGCGCGGGACAGCCCTGGAAAATGACGGTAGCGCTCATGCCCTCCTGATCAAAGGCTCCGCCGGCGATGGTTTTCACGTCCGGGCCGATGACGATGGCCGTTACATGTTCAAGATAGCGGAAGGTGTGGGCACACAGGGAGGTGACGCCCGGCTCCACCACCACGGAGGTAATCCGATCCGTCATGCGGAACCAGGGGGAGCCGTTTTCATAGCCCCAATCGTCCAGGAACAGTTCACCCTCGCCGCTCAGCCGCAGCTCGCCGCTTTCACTGACCACCCAGCGGATATTGTCGTGGCCGCCGGCCGGGTCGGTCACGCCGCAGCCCAGAACACGGGTTCCGTCGGAGAAGTTCACCGGGATATCGGAGGTATAGCCGGTTTCCGGCCACTGCTCCAGAGTTCCGCCGTAATACAGCTCCGCATTGGTGCAGCCGGAAAACGCGTCTGCGCCGATTTTGGCGCCGGCGGGAATGTTCACTTTTTTCAGAACCTTACAGTACTGGAAGGCATAGTCCGAAACGCTGGCAGGCACCGTGATCTCGGTTACGGGGGTGTTGCTGCCGTTCAGATAGAGCGTCTCCGTAATGGAGGATATGGGATTGGCGCAGATACCGCCAAATTCAATAGCGCACCAGCTGTCCAGATCCTCGATGGTCACGGTCGTCGGTATGCAGCCATCAAAGGCATACCTGCCGATGGAGGTTACGGATTTGGGGATGAAAACGCTTTCCACGCCGTAGCAGTTGGCAAAGGCGCGGCTGCCGATGGACTCCAGCTTTGCCGGAAGGACCAGGCTGGTGAGGCGGGAGCAATATTCAAACGCGCTGTAACGGATTTCCGTCAGACTGGAGGGCAGGCTCACCGATTCCAGCTTCCCGCAGCCATAGAACGCGCATTCGCCGATGCCGGTTACGCCCTCCTCAACCCGCAGGGCTTTGATGTCGTCCTCGAGATCCTCCCAGGGCGCCCGCGCGTCGTTGCCAAAGTCATCCATAGCTCCGGTGCCGGTAATGACCAGCGTGCCGTCCCCGGTGATAGACCATGTCAGATTCTCCCCGCAGCTGCCGAAGCCGCACAGCGTGACGCCGTCGGCCTGACAGGCGACCGTCAGGCTGCAGTTGGTGCAGATTCGCATCCACGCTTCGCTGCTTCCCGCGTAGGTGATCTTCATTCCGCGGCAATCCAAAAACGCGCCCTCACCCACGGAGGTTACGGAATCGGGGATGTACAGCGAATCGAGCTTTGCCCCTTGGAAGGCGTAGCTGCCGATCTTTTCCGCACCGGCGGGCAGCTGGAAGCTGGTCACCCGCTGGCCGTCCGTGTACAGCCGGGCAGCAACGCACAGGGGGTTGGCATCCTTCCGGAAATCGATTTTTGCCCAGGAGGCAAAATCCGGAATGTGAACCCGTTCCAGACTGCTGCCGGCGTAGATGGCGGCGTCGGTGACGGTGGCGGGCATGGTCAGCTCCGTCACCCCGGGTAACACGGTCAGATCCAGATTCAGGTGTTCAGCGCCCTCCCGGAGAACCACATGGCGAACCCGCTCCTGCCAGGCCTCGTCAATGTTTGCGTTGACGGATGCGCTGCCGAACAGGTAGAGCGTTCCGCCGTCCGCCAGCGCCCAGATCACGCCGTCCTCGTTCCTTCGCATGGTCAGGAAGGTGCCCTCGTCGGCGGTGAGCCGACGGTCCGTGCCGAACAGCGCGATAAATTGCTCCACACTGCCGCCAAACTGGAACCGGGTCTCCGGGTTCGTACCGAAGGCGTCTGGCTCCACCCTTTGCAGCGTATCGGGAAGGATGACCCGGGTAATTCCGGCGCAGTCATCAAAGGCGCCCGCCGGGATTTCGGTCAGGCCGTCAGCGAAGGCCACTGTTTCCAGCCCGGTGCAGCCCCGGAAGGCGGTGGCATCGAAGGTGGTTACGCTGGCGGCGGTGAAGGCCCGCAGGGTTGCCATATCCCGGAACGCGTTTGCCCCGATGCCGGTCACGCCCTGCTCCAGAATCACCGAGGTGATTTCGGTATTCACCAGCGAGGTGATTTCGGCATCCGCCCACAGCGTGCAGGCATCGGCAGGCACGGTGCCGAAGCCGAAAATCCGCAGCACGCCGTTGGTGTTGACGCTCCAGTGCAGATCGTCGGAGAAATGGCGCACCACCGCGCTGGGGTCATCGGCGACCCAGCAGAGGTTGCCGCCGTAGGGCAGCTTGTGCTCGCTGTTCCAGTTGTTCTGTGTCACCGGGTAGAAGGCCAGCGCCTTCACACCGGTAAAGGCATCCGCCGCGATTTCCGGCACATTCTGGCCGAATTTCAGGGTCATCAGCCCGGTGCAGCCCGCGAAGGCCCGGCTCCCGATGCTGTATTCCTTGTCGCTGTCGGCAATGCTGCCCGTGTAGTTCAGGGTAAGGGCTTCCAGCCCGGTGCAGCCTTCAAAGGCGCTGGCGCCGATGGTTTCCACCGAGGTGGGCAGCGTGATATCCTTCAGCCCGGCGCAGCCGGCGAAAGCCCCCGCGCCGATACCGGTCAGCCCGTCGGGCAGGACGACGGTTTCCAGCCCGGTGCATCCCCGGAACACATCGGCTTCCAGCTGGGTCAGGCCCTTGGGCAGGGTGATTTCGGATAGCCCGGTGCAGTTCCGGAAGGCCCCTGCGCCGAGGGTGGCGACGCCGCCGGGAATGGTGATGCGGGTAAGATTGGGAAGGCCCGCAAAGGCCCCTGCGCCGATTCCGGTGATCCGGCTGTCCAGCCGAACGGCGGTAATGCCGTCCGCCAGCGCCTTCCAGGGTGCGCCGCCGGTGCAGTCCTGAATGTTGCCGGTGCCGGTGATGTTCAGCACGCCGTTATCCTGATCGAACAGCCAGTACAGCTTTTCACCGCAGGTGCCGCCGCCGTTGCCGGAGGGCTTCCAGTTCAGGCTGCTGCCAAGACTATTCCGCACGGCATCCGTCCAGGTGCTGCTCCCGTTGGGGTAATAGGCATCGGCGGTAACCCCCAGGAAGGGGTTGACGATGGCCGTTTGGGTTGGAGCATCCCCCAGGAAGAACACGTTTTTCAGGGAGCTGGCTTTATAGAAGGCGTTTTTTCCCAGAGACTTGAGGCTCACGGGGAGCACCAGCTCCGTCAGGCCGGAGCAGCCCTCAAAGGCAAAGTCCCCGATGGTCTGAACCGTATTGGGCAGCGACAGACCGGTGAGCTGGTCACAGTTAAGAAAGGCTCCATAACCGATGGCGGTCAGGCCCTCCGGCAGGGATACGGATTTCAGGTTTTTCGCGTTTTTGAAAGCGTAGCCGGTCAGATTGGTAATGCCCTCGCCCACCGTCACGCTTTGGATTGTGCTGTTATGTACATTCCAGGGCACTTTATCCTGGCTGGCAGCATCCGGCATACTGCCGGAGCCGGAGATGCTCAGGTGGCCGGTGTCCTGATTCAGGCTCCAGGTGATGTTATCGCCGAAGCTTCCGGAGGTGGGATAGCTCAGGAAGAAGTCTCCCAGCGTATCTGTGACGAAGGAGATTTTCCAGAATTCTCTCTCGAATCTGAAATCCACCTTCCGGGTGGTGCCGTTATTGGTCAGGATGAGATTGCTGCTTTGCAGCTTGCTGGGCAGCTGCATCGTGACGCACACAGGGAAATCCAGCTTCACCGGATCCCGGGAATCCTCCAGCGTCAGCCGGAAGCCGGAGATCGCGCCGTTCATGCTGCCCTGCGGCGCTTCCATATTCACCTGAATGGGAATGTTTGGGAAGAAAAACCAAGGTCATCTTTGACCTGTACAACTATCTGGACGAAACGAACCAGAGGGATTATCTGACGATTCTGGAGCATGGACTGGATGTCTTTGGCGGAGAAATCCTGATGTTCCACATGAAGGACTGCCAGCTTGTAAACGGCCAGAAGCCCATACAGGTACCGCTGGGCACCGGACAGCTGGATATGCGGGCCATTCTGAAGCGAATCAAGGCCTATGGACCGCTGCATCGATGAAACCGTGTTCCACAAGGCTGTGAAGGCGTTTTCCACAAGCTCCGTATCCTCCGTGGGATCCCATTCGTTTTCCGGCCAACGCAGGTGCCCCCTGTCCCAGACAAGTTCATCTGATCATGCCGGCGCTTCCCCGGATGCGTAATCTGATGATTGCCATTGAGAAAGATAGCGAAATAGAAAAGAAAACGTAGTAAAATGCGCTCCGGTATGATATACTTTCATCAATCATACCGGAGCGCTCTTTATGGCAAGGGAAGTTTGCGCCGACCTTCGGGGATTTGGCGAAGGGCTGCGAGAAATTTTGGAGGAATTCATGTGAACAGGGAACTTCTGGAAGAAAAACTGGCGGAGCTGCCGCTGTACATCTACGATTTTATCGACCCAAAGGAGCTGGAATTCTCCGAACGTGTCCGCTGGATCTGCCAGCATGAGTGCCCCAAGTACGGCACCACCTGGGCCTGCCCCCCCGGCGTGGGCACCGTGGCAGAATGTCAGGCAAGGTGCAAGGTTTACCATAACTGCCTGCTGATCTCCTCCATCGCCGAGGTGGCAGACATCGCGGATATTGACGAAACCCTTGCCACCCGCCCGGCCCATGAGGCCCTGACGGAGCAGGTGGCGGCGCTCCTGAAGGAGCAGGGAGAGAAGCCCTACATTCTGTC
This sequence comes from Faecousia sp., assembly GCA_034113565.1. Lineage (GTDB taxonomy): Bacteria > Bacillota > Clostridia > Oscillospirales > Oscillospiraceae > Faecousia. The sequence goes on along the minus strand of JAXEXE010000018.1, from coordinate 19,785 downwards.
CACCCAGGCCTGCGCCATCTGCGACCGCTGCGCTATTGTGGACAACCAGCCCTGCCGGTTCCCGGAGAAGATGCACCCCTGTGTGGAGAGCCACGGCATCAACGTGGTGCCCATTCTGGAAAAACTGGGGCTGGACTTCCAGTTCGGCTCCAATATGGTCACATGGATTTCCCTGCTGTTATATTGAGAAAAAGTGCTGGAAGCCCGGCGCCTTTTCATTTTGGAATCGTAATGGTCAACACAATCTGGCTGTCCGTCTCCCGGCGTTCGGATACCGCCGGAATGCCGGACAGCTGAATTTTTTGCAGATTCTGGGTCAGATTGTTGAGGAACGCCCCCACGCTGGTGCGGTTCTTTTTTGCGGTGGTGGTGCTGAGCAGGCTTTCGATATACCGCTCCGTCCGGGCCACGCTCATGTTCTGCCGGACGATCTCCTGAATCGCTGCCAGCACGGATGCCTCGTCGGGCAGCCGCAGCAGCGCCCGGGCGTGGCGCTCCGTCAGGCCGGCGGAGCGCAGGGCCTCCAGCACCGCCGGGGAGTGGCGCAGCAGCCGCAGCTTGTTGGCAACGCTGCTCTGGCTCTTTCCCAGAAGCCTCGCCGCCTGTTCCTGACTCATGTCGAACCGGTCAAGCAGGCACCGGATGCCTTGGGCCTCCTCGATGAAGTCCAGATCCTGCCGCTGCAAATTTTCCACCAGCGCCGCCATACCCGATTCCAGATCGTCCATGCGCATTAAGATGCAGGGGATGTCCGTGACCCCGGCCAGCTGGGCCGCCCGCAGCCGCCGCTCCCCGGAGATCAGCTCGTAGACGTTATCCCGCCGGCGGACGGACAACGGCTGCAAAATACCGTGCTGCCGGATGGACTCCGCCAGCTCGTCCAGGGCCCCGGGGGCAAAAACCTTCCGGGGCTGGGCCGGATTGGGCTGGATGGACTGGGCCGGCAGGAAAACCACCCGACCGGTTTCCATGTAGGTTTTCAGTTTCTGGCACTGCATTGAGCCGTCCTCCTTGTCAGATTGATAGCACCATTTTAGGTCAGCGCAAGCGGGAAATACAGCGAAAGGGAACCTGATTTTATGGAAACCTTGCGACTTTTTTTGCACGAAGATTCGCCGCGGGAAAATAATGGAAAAATCCTGTTTACATTTCCGACGATATAGTGTATAGTGTTGCGTGAACAGAGTAGGAGATCCCGCGTCAAGTGCCACCGGGACGGGGAGTTTGCCCGGAGGACGAAGGACTTTTCCACGATGGGATCACCGCACCCGCTGTTGCATATGGGATATCCTCCTTTATGTAGCAACGATACTCGGTCGGGCAATGGGTAAGATTTCTGCTGCCTATTCCCCACGGGTCATCCAACGCCTGTACAGCTCCCCGGCGGTTTTCCGCCGGGGTTTGTGCGTTTTTGGAGCCGTTGGGGCAGCTGCCGCCTGTTGCTGCAAAAAAAGGAGGCATTTTTATGCAAAAAATTCAAAAAAGCACAACCCTGTATCCCCATCCCTTCTCCAAAGCCTATTGGCGCGACGCCGCCATGGAGCTGAAGGACACCAAAATGCTGGTCATCGCCGCCCTGATGATCGCTCTGCGGGTGAGTATGAAGTGGACGGTGATCCCTCTGGCGCCCAACCTGAACATCAACGTGGGCGCGCCCCTCATCAACGCCATGGGCGCCATGATCTTCGGACCGGTGGTGGCGGCGCTGGCTGCCTGCGTTTCGGACCTGCTGGGCTTTTTGCTGTTCCCTCAGGGCGGCGTGTATTTCCTGCCCTATATGTTCGTGGAGGTGGCCGGCAGCGTGCTGTTCGCCATGTTCTTCTACCGGGCGAAGGTGACGGTGACCCGGGTGATTCTGGCCCGGTTCTCCATGGACCTGTTTGTGAACATCATCCTCAATTCCTTCGTGTCCATGTGGTACTACGCGGCGATTCTGGGCAAGTCCTACGCCTTCATGATTCTGCCCGCCGTCATCAAGAATCTGTGCCTGTTCCCCATTGAGTCCTTCCTGCTGACGCTGTTTCTCAGCGTGGTGATTCCCGTGACCCGCCGGCTGAAGCTGACCTATGTGGCACCCAGCGACAGCACCCAGGTGGCAGAGCCGGAGCGGAAGAAGTCCCACAGAGCGGACGAGCTGAAATTTGACAAAAAGCACCTGATTCTGCTGCTGGTTCTGTTCGCCGTGGGCGTGAGCTGCGTGGTCGGCTACCTGGCCTACTATTATGACCACAACTCCATTTCCGGCAGCTATACCGCCCAGGAGCGGTATGACATCAACACCCGCATGATCGATGTGGTGCAGGCGCAGAGCGACGAATACGACGACGCGGTTCTGGTGACCACCGTGGAGAGTGCCTACAAGAAATTCCTCGGCGATACCACCACCTACAACGTGGCGGTGTATGTAGTGGACGAAAACGCGCTGGATGGCTACGGCAAGGAACTGGGAGATATCCGGGGCCTGTCCAAGTCCAAGGCCAAGGCCGTAGCGGACAACGGCGTCATGACCCGGGCAGCGGACGCGGTGATCGTCCTGAACAATGACACTGGAGAGGTCGTTTCCTTTGAGATGAAATAAGCGGGGATGCCCCCGCGGGCAATGCGTGCGCAGGCCTTTGGTAATCGCTGCACCATTGGGTATTCATTATGGTATGATTGCCACAGGCAATCATTGGCATTTCAGATTCGCTGCGCGGAGCACCACGCTTGGTATCGTTCCATTTGCTCCGCAACTGAGAATATACCGTTTTGCTGAGTTATCCCGATAAGTGTCATAAATAATTTGCTGGCATTGCCCTCGCGGCAATGCCAGCGTTTTCAGCTTTCCATCTGCCGTCCCAGAAAACCGGCGGCGGTTTTGGCAATGGACTGATCGGCTTCCGCCAGCGGGCTGTCGTTTTCGCTCAGCAGCAGCATGACGCAGCCCATCAGGTCGCCCTGAGACAAAATAGGAGCCGCCGCCCCGAGGCGGTATTTTTCTTCCCCGTCTGCGGCATAAATGGGGGTGTCCCCGGCCTTGAACAGATAGTTTTTTCGCTGTTCCATCAGCTTTTCCAGTTCCGAGGAGTTGGGCTTGTCCATCAGCTCCCGCTTCGGCGCGCCGTGGAGGGCGATGATGCTGTCCCGGTCCGACACGGCGGCGATGTGCCCGGTAGCAGCGCCGATGGACTCGCACATCTGCGCGGCGAATTCCTGCAAATCCCCCATGGGAGAATATTTCCGAAAAATCACTCCGCCGTCTTTCTCTGTATAAATCTCCAGCGGGTCACCGTTACTGATAACATTGACACGGAAAACCTTGTTCTCATGGTTCCTGGAACCCTGGACGAGCTGAATCTCGCAGGGGTCGATGTCTACCTCCGCCCCTACGGATTGGTTTTCGATATTTTCCGTGCCGGAATTAAAATTTACGGCGTTCTCCCGTTCGTTTGCGTGGAGCAGTGCGTCAATGTCGGCGCAGAGGTGGATTTCCAAACGGTCTTCAAAAACGTTGATACGCTGAATCATCAGCTCCAGATCGCGGCGGTCAAGAGCTTCCTTATCCAGAATGTCCTGAAAGACCTCCATGGCGGTTTTTGCCGTTCGGTTGATCTGGATGATGGTATTGCGCTTGTCGGAGAGCATGGTGATCTGATGGTTTAGCCCCTCAATCTTCTTCTGCAAATCGGCTTCCAGCTCGTCGTAGGTTTCTGCCAGCAGCTCCTCCTGCTCGGGATGCTTCATCATGTCCCGGATGCGCTGGCGCTTGGTGGCTTTCAGCTCCTCCCGCAGATCCTCCATCACCTGCGCCAGATGGTCGGCGGACTGTTCGGTTTCCATAACATCCTCGGTCTCCCGTGCCAGACCGGCGTTGAGCTCCGCCAGCAGGTCGCGGGAGGTTTCCTTGACTTTTTTCACATAGAGCTTGAGAAGCTCGTCCAGCTTATCCACGCGAATGTGGTGAGAACTACAGGCAGCGCGGCCCCGGCGGTGGTAGGTGCCGCAGGTGTAGGCCGGGCTTAAATCCTTCCGGCTCATGGCAAACATGGGGCTGCCGCAGTCCCCGCAGAACAGGAAGCCGGAGTACACGTTGTCGTTTTTCTTCACGCCCCGGTAGTTGGCGGTGGAGCGCTTTTCCCGGAGGGCGCGGGTGGTGGCGAAGGTGCGGTAGTCAATGATGGGCTGGTGGTGGTTCTCAATGACGATGTGCTTGCCCTCATCCCGACGCACATCCTTGCCGTTGATTTTGGCCCGGGTGTACTTGGCCTGCCGGAGGGTGCCGATATAGAAATCGTTGTCCAGAATCCCCTGCACCGTGACAATGGCCCAGGCGGCCTTGGTTTTCCGGCTGGTGGATTCCCCCGCCGCCTCCTTGCGCATCTGTTCCGACATCCGGGGGGTGGGAATGCCCTGCTCGGTCAGGTAGTTGGCGATTTTCTTGTAGCCCCAGCCGTGGTTGTTGTACAGGTCAAAAATCCGCCGCACAATTTCCGCTTCCGTGGGGACGATCTCAAACTCCTTCTGCTTATTGATAAGGTAGCCATAGGGCGCGGCGCAGAGCCACTTCCCGTCCGCCTGCCGCCGCCGGATGACATTTTTCACCTTTTTGCTGGTGTCGGTGACGGGCATCTCGTTGATGAGGAACTGGAACTGAATTTTCAGCCAGTCGTCGTCGTTGGGAAAGTCGATGTTGTCCCCAATGGAGATGATCCGCACCCCGGCGTCCCGCAAATCCTCCAGCTCCACCAGTCCCCGACTGTTCCGCCGGGAAAACCGGGAAAAATCCTTCACCACCAGAATGTCATACTGATGGCGCATCAACCCCCGGCGCATGGCCTGATACCCCTCCCGCTGCTCAAAGGTATAGCCGGAACGATCCCGATCCTCATAAAAGGTCAGGGTACTCCCCGGAAATCTTTGGTTTACATAATCTTTGATGATGGCCTTCTGGTTCTCAATGGATACATTGTCCCGATCCAGTTCGTCGTCCACAGAAATGCGGCAGTAACCCGCGATATCAAAATGCTCAATCATGGTGCACCTCCTATACATATAATATCTGCTTGTATATTGATAATTACAGATAATATTGTATAGCATGAGTCTACAAATTGCAAGAACTATTTTCCGGCTATCTTTTTTCTTGACAGCAAAGGTTACCGCACGCCGGGCAAGCGTGCGGTAACCTTCAAAAAGAGCAGAAAATTAACGCTCCATCTGCGCGGTCTTCTGTGCCTTCTCCCGCCGGACCGCCAGCTCAGCACAGCGCTTTTTGTTGTAAGCCAGCAAATCAAGCGTACTCTGCTTCAAGTCCTCTTTTCCAGAGCGGAAGACTGCAACCATATATTTCTGTTTCTTCCATTGGGCATACATGGGTTTCAGGCGCTCCTGTACGACGGGATCCTCAGATTCCCGCCGGGTTAGCCACACTTGAACCAATTTCTTTGCATCGTCCTGAGTAATCTCCACGTTAATGCCCCCTTTTCTTCAAATTATTTCCATAAATTTCTCTTTTAATGCGAATAGGCGTGCTCCTTTCTCCAGCAGGCAATCCTGCGCGCGTTATTTTGCGGCCATCGTTTTCTGTCAATCGTCTCTACGCTTCTGCCAGACGATTTCGTAGCCCAGCACGTCGGCAAGTTCCAGCACTTCCCGGTAGCGCAGGGTCTGGTCGCTCAGCTTGGCGGAAAAGTTGGAATCGCTGTCACTCCAGCCGTACTCCGCAGAACAGGCTTCCACCGCCTCCTTCTGGGTGTAACCCGCGGCAATGATGTGAGACTGAATGTCGCAGCGGACTCTGTTGATGTTTCTTCCCTTTCTCATGTTCGTTCCCTCCTGAATCAAATTCTGTTTTCTGTGCAGTGGCTTTGTTGTCTTGCGAATTTATCTACGATCATACTATGACGGCACATCTGTGATCCACGAAATTAGACAGTAGAGCTCCAGGCGGACCATTGACCTGCGGTACCCAATCCGCGTATAACAGAGTGGCCAATGCCGGTTTTCTGCTGTCTTGGCTCTTTCCAGATGTCCTTGGATTTATTCTGTCTTTTGCTCAGGAGAATGCACGCTTTTCCTCTTGACAAAAGTCATTTCATAACAGTATGCGGCTTTCACGGCAGAACCCGCAGGTACCTCATATTCAACATTAAGGGCGAGAATTTCCGGGGTAAGAAGTTGGAAACCGTTGCTCTGCAAACCAGCCGGGTGAAGGCTCCGGATTCTTCTGAAAAGCCTACACCGTAAAAAACTGATATACCAATCTGGGTTGTTGGCGATTTCTTTTTGGCTAGGATTGGCTGTTTCTGCCTGGCTTTAGGTGGCTAATTCCGCCCGACCCGAACAATACCACCCGATGATCGTTTGTCAACCGAAGGCTATTCCCCAAAAGAGAGAGTATGGATTTCATGAAAATAACGGAAAGCATCTCGGTACTACCAATTTCCCGGCATAAAAACCAACTAGGAAATGCACTTGGTTATAACGACTTTTGCAAAACCGCGGGTTCCTTTCCCCTGAAAGGGCAAAATGTTATACCGACTTTTCTGCCCGAAATTGTTGGTACAGTGGGGCTTTTTTGAAAAGTCGGTATAACATAAAAGTCGGGATAACCAGTTTAACCAAATTTGGTATAAAATTGGCAAGCAATGCATATGTGGCCACAAGCCTTGCTGCGACAAAAGTCGCAAGCAATGCCTATGGCGCGCCATATGCGAAAAACGCGCACTTCCGCCCCGGCGGAGCTGCGCGTTTTCTGCTTGTTGAGGCTCCGCCCCAAACCCCGGTGAACAAGAATTGTTCTGAGTAACTCTGCTCTCCGGGCATCGGCTGCGCAATTGGAAATTGCTGCCGTTGGATCAAACTGTCATTTGCGTGCCAGAGATTATCTGAGTATTGTATCAGGCTGAACGATAGGCAGAACAATTTGTTAGCCGATATTACTTCATCCGCTCGAATAAACAGAATGGTAGGAATCTCTGTAGGAAATCATGATTGGACACCATGTGTTGACTGCGGTCATAATATTATGGGAAAAATTATTAAATAGGATCAATGCATAGTAACTTTTATCGTAAGTCTGATTATACCCTTGGCCTCACATCTATTGTAACGCTACATGCAATCGTCGTGGCAAACAAGGACAAACCATTGACATTATCCCAAAGCTGGGGTATATCCAAGGAAGTATTGCTGGGAAAGAAATGAAATATCTGATATTGGTGGACGTGCAGTATCCCTACAGTGTGGGCGAGACCTTTCTGGAAAACGAAATTCGGGAGATTGCGCCCCGGTTTGATCAGGTTCTGATTTTCCCGGCGGATCTTGTGACAGGAGAGAAGCAGACTCGGAGCATCCCGGATAATGTGCGCGCCTGCCTGTTTGAAAAGGAGAATCCAACCTTCCGCAAGGCGAAGGCAGCCCTGCGGGCGCTGCCTCGGGTTCCCGCGAATCACGGGAGCCTGAAAACGCGATTCTGGGATGCCTATTTTGAAGCGGCGGCCAAGGATCAGGCGAAAAAAATCCTTCGGATTCTGGAAGAATACACCTTTTCGCCCGAAGACGAGGTGACACTCTACAGCTACTGGCTCTACATTCCGGCGAGAATCGTGGTGGAGCTGAAGCACTGGTTTCTTGGAAAGGGCGTGCCTGTCCGTGCGGTTTCCCGTGCCCACGGGTTTGACATCCATGAGAAATATTCCGGGAAGAACTACCTGCCCCAAAGACAGCTGCTGCTGCGGGAGCTTGACCGGGTCTACGCCTGTTCTAAGGACGGCGCAGCCTGTCTGCGCCGCAAATTTTCTGCTTACGGGGAAAAGATTGGCGTAAGCCTGCTGGGTACCTATGACCACGGCATCGGTAAGGAGAGTCACAGGCCGTTCCATCTGGTGTCCTGTTCACGGCTGGTGGAGCTGAAGCGGGTGGACATGATTGCGGAAGCCATGGTGAGCCTGATCTCCAAAGGCTATGACATCTGCTGGACCCATTTGGGGGACGGCGACCAGATGGAGAAGGTTCGGGGAAAAATCCCGGAGGGGCTGGAGGATCGGATCCACCTGCCGGGGGCCATTCCCAACAGCGCGGTGTATGACCACTACCGGGAAAATGCGGTTGATCTGTTTGTAAACGCCAGCACCAGCGAGGGACTGCCGGTGTCGATTATGGAAGCAATCTCCTATGGCGCACCCGTGGTAGCAACGGATGTGGGGGGCACGGGGGAAATCGTGGTGGATCAGGTCACCGGCACGCTGGTTCCCCCGGATATCACGGCGGAGGGCCTTGCTCAGGCAATTGCGGAATACTACCGCGCCGACCCGGAACAGCTCCGTCGGCTGCGGACCAGCGCCCGGCGCTTCTGGGAGGAACATTTTGACGCAAAGACGAATTATCGGAAATTCGTGGAAGAAGTCGAAGAAATCGAACCGCGGAGGGGTGAGCGTTTGTGAGAAATGTTCTAATTATTATGAGTACATTGGGTATGGGCGGCGCAGAGAAAAGCCTGATTTCCATGCTTAATACAATTGACCCTGCCTTTTTGAACGAGAATGGTATTTCGATTGATATACTGATTGCAGATACAACGGGTGTGCTGTACAGACAGATACCTTCTTAATATCCGTGTTATTCACTGCCCTTGGTTGTTCAAAATTCTGGCTTCGCCAAAGGAGAATGCTCTCAAAAACAGCAGAAGTAAGGTGGGCACACTTGTGCTGAAAGCATTTTGGAAGTTTTCCAGTCAGATGATTCACGAACCACTTTATGAGATTGAGAAGTATTGGAAGGCAAACAAGACGTTCATTCCGAGACTCAAAGGGGAGTACGATGTGTGCCTTGCCTATATGAATGGATTGACGACGTACTATGCCATCGACAAAGTAACCGCAAACAAGAAATATGTCTGGGTTCACACGGATTACAATAAGCTGATGTGCTCGGACGGCTTTAACAAGGCTTATTTTGAAAAGGCAGATGGGATTATCACAATCTCTGAGAAATGTGCAGAAAACATAGTGGAGCATTTTCCGCAGTTGAAGGGAAAAATTCAGGTCATTGAAAACATTTCCTCCGGAGAATTGATCCGACAGCAGGCAGATATGTTTTTTCCAAACGAATATCGGAGCACAGACTCCATACGAATCGTATCTGTGGGGCGTTTGAATGTGAATAAAGGCTTTGATGTTGGCATTGAAGCTGCCAGAATCCTTGCGGATCGTGGGCGTTGCTTTGATTGGTTTCTTGTTGGCGAGGGTGAGGAAAGAGCCAGCCTGGAGTCATCAATACGAAAAAACAAGCTGGAAAACAGGGTTCATCTGCTGGGAATGCGGGAGAATCCATACCCGTATGTTAAAAACGCAGACATATACTTTCAGCCAAGCAGAAACGAGGGAAAATCCATCGCTCTGGACGAAGCGAAGATTCTCTTCCGGCCAATTGTTGCTGCGAATTATGCCACGGTGCATGACGCGATAATCAGCGGAGTAGACGGGCTGATTTGCGAGCTAACGCCCCAGGCACTGGCGGATGGACTGGAAACGCTGATGGAGAACAAAAAACTGGCTGAGGACTTTCAGTTCCGTCTGCAATCTAGTGAGCAGGGAAATAGCGGGGAGATTCAGAAATACTACGGTTTGATGCTCTCTTGACGGGAACAGATGGTTTATGGAGTAATTGTTATGGAAACACCCTTTTTTAGCATTATTATCCCAGTATATCAGGTGGAGCGCTATCTGCCCGCCTGCCTGGAATCCGTACTGACGCAGGATTTTGACGATTATGAGATCATTCTGGTGGACGACGGGTCAAAGGATGCCAGCGGAAAGATCTGTGACGATTACTGCGGGCGGTATCCCGAAACGGTTCGCGTTGTCCATAAGGTCAACGAGGGGCAGCTCTCCGCACGCCTGGCAGGCCTACGTCTGGCGGCAGGGCAGTATATCTGTTTTCTGGACAGCGATGACTGTCTGGCGGAGGGAATGCTGGGCAGACTTTATGAAACCATTCGGGGTACGCATTCTGATGTGGTGCTGTTTCGCTGGCGCTGCATCGATGAAAACGGCGCACCCACAGGGGAGACAATCCCGGCGGCATTCCCCCAGTCCGGGCAAGTGGAAAAGAAAGCTATCTTTGAAAGAGTGTTGTCCACAAGCTTGCTGAATTCCCTGTGGACAAAGTGCTGCAGGCGGGAGCTGTTCGATGTGGATTCGGATCAATGCGGCAACTATTCGATACGAAACGGCGAGGATCTGCTCCAAAGTCTCCCCGTTCTCTACCTGGTAGAGAGCTTTTTTTATTTAAGTGAGGAACTGTATCTGTACCGCCTGCATAACGCCAGTATTACCCATACTTATCAGAAGGGTCGGCACCGCTCCATAAATGTGGTAAGTGAAGTGCAGTACGATTACATTGTCAAAATGGGGCTGGACACGCCTAAAAACCGGGCAGTTTTCCTGCAATCGTATCTCGTCTGCGTGTGGCGCGATATTGAGGCCATGTACCGGGATCGCGGCACAAAGTCGTACCGAAACGCCGTACTGGACGAACTGCGGAGCTTTGAATTTGTAAAGCAGGCCCGGTGTTATCTGAGCAACTGCGGCCTTCCAGCCCAGGAGCGTCTGGGAATCGCTATTTTCTACCAGAACGACAACCGAAAAATGAACGCCTATATGGCAGTCTATCCGCTGCTGCGGAAGGTTCAGCGGGGCTTTGCACGGCTTATCGGATAGGTGGAAATGGGAGGAATCGTATGGATACTGAATTGATCTCTGTGGTCATACCCGTATTCAAAGTGGAGAAATATCTTGTACGGTGTGTGGAAAGTGTCCTGAATCAGAGTTACCGCGATATCGAAGTGATTCTGGTAGACGACGGCTCCCCGGACAACTGTGGGGCAATCTGCGAGGAACTGGCTCGAAAAGATGACCGTCTTCGGGTATATCACAAGAAAAACGGCGGCTTATCCGATGCCAGAAATTATGGAACAGAAAGGGCCAAAGGGGAATACATTACCTTTATTGATTCGGATGACTATGTCGCAAAGGACTATCTGGCGTACTTGTACGAGTTGGCGAAAAAGAACGATGCGGATATTTCCTGCTGCTGTATGGTAAAAACGGAGTCCGATCATGTCCTGTATGGGGAGAATCCCGCACTTCCCGCACAGATGATCCTGACCTCTCAGGAAGCGTCGTATCGCTTAATGAGTGATCTTTATATGGTGCTTGTAACAGCATGTGGAAAGCTGTACCGAATGGAAATCGTGAAAAAGTACCCGTTCCCTGTGGGGAAGACTCACGAGGATGAAGCAACTACTTGCAAGTATTATTTTGAGAGCCGTCAGGTGGCTATCGGAAACAGATGCCTGTATGCGTATTACCAGAATCCTGAGAGCATTACGCATACCAAGACGGAGTCACTGGACTCGAATAAAATCTGGTCGCTGGCTCATCGGGCGGAGTTTTATGAGGAACAAAAAACTGCCAATCTCGCGCAGATGGCATGGGACAGGTACTATTCCTTTCTTGCCAAGGACGCGGTATACCACAAACACCGATGCCGGGGCCTTCTTCTGGAAATGTGGGACAGGACTGATATAAGCATTTCTCCCAGACTGCGCACTTGTTTGCGGCTGTATTGCCGTGCACCCGGAGTGTTTTGCTGTCTGTATCGCTTAAAAGGGAGGCTATCTGGCCACGAATTCCCTGTTCTACAGACGGTCACTGCGTGATTCGACTCCCCAATTCCGAAGTTACTGGAATATTGACTATACTATCCAGATTCAAGGCGCGCTGCGGGGCGGTATTCTGTTCCTGAATGAGAATATGTCCGTGTACCGCTTTATGACAGAAGGCTCCTGGTCTCAGAGAACTTACGGGAATCAGGAACGTGAACGCGCGCTTTACCAGACCAAACAGCGGATGCTGGATATCTTAAATGACGAAACTGGTGGCAAATTCGACGCGGCAATCACACTGCGTAAGAACAAGAACAGTTACATGATGTTCCAAAAGAATGAACGCTATTCAATGATGCTTCAGCCGGAGTTCCGGGAATTATTCTCTCAGATGCCCAGAAAGACCAGACTCATGACCATTTGGAAAGCATGTCTTTCCGATCTGGCGGCTCTGAAATACGCAGTCAGGAAAGCAAAATGACAATATACAAGACCGGCAGACCCAAAGGGCCTGCCGGTTATCATTTTATTGGAACCATGCAAATCGCTCCAGCCAGCGAAACAAAGGCTTTTCCAAAACCCGAATCCGCAGCTGGTCAACCACCGTACATACCGCGAACACCAGCACGACGATACCCACCGCGTGGACAATTAGAAGATGTCAAGCCGGAGTTGACCGCATAGTGATGGGCAACGAGCAGCAGTGTCACATATGATTCTCATGCCGCCTACGGCATCAAATTCTCGTTCCGTGGCAGAAAATCCGCGGATGGCAGTGCGGCCACCAAAATTCGGCCTTTTACCTACGACGATTGCATGACTGGTTCCTTGGCCTTATTTTCAAAGTGCTTTTTAAGCATTGTTGGCGGCCATCCTCCAAATATTCCAGCCAATCCATCAGTTCTTGCATTTGAAATGCTCATTTTTTCTTTGATTCTACCAGAAAAAGGGGCTTTCTGAAAGCAGGCTGTGGAGAAGTGTAAAAAGAAAACGTGGATATTCTGAGAGCAAGTCCCCAAAAAGAGGGCTTCCTCTCATGATTTTCGCAAATCATTTTGAGACAGCCCCTTCTCATAGAGATAATATATGGTTGAATTCTCTCCGTTTTTCGGCATTATTCTCGTGACTGCGTCCATGCTACCAGATACCCACCCTGATGATGGTGAACGCAAGAGCGGATTCTGTGTTTCAGCAATTGACGAAATACAAATATTGATGTATGATAGTAGGCATTAAATTGGGTTCTTGCCGGGATTTGGCGGCTTTATAGTTGGTCAGCAGGAATAAGGAGAAGCTATGAGAGTATTTGTAACCGGTGTTGGCGGTCAGCTGGGCTATGATATGATGCGGGAACTGCTTCGGCGGGGACACGAGGGCGTCGGCAGCGACCTTGCTCCCGACTGCGGCGCGGGGTTCGACTATGTCCGGCTGGACATTACGGATCAGGGGGCTGTGGAGCGCGCGATCTGCCAGACGCGCCCTGACGCGGTCGTCCACTGTGCCGGTTGGACGGCGGTGGACGCGGCGGAGGATTCGGAGAATCGTGGGCTGGTGCACAAAATCAATGTGGACGGCACCCGGTATCTTGCGGCTGCCTGCAAAAAAGCGGGCTGCAAAATGCTGTACCTGTCTACGGACTATGTGTTCGACGGCAAGGGCGAGACTCCCTGGCAGCCGGATCGGAAGGACTATGACCCGCTGAATGTTTACGGTCAGTCCAAGCTGGACGGCGAGCTGGCGGTGCGCGATACGCTGGACAAGTATTTCATTGTCCGTACCGCCTGGGTATTCGGACGGAACGGGAAAAACTTTGTCAGAACCATGCTGAGTCTCAGCGAAAAATACGACACCATTCGGGTGGTTGGCGATCAGGTGGGCACGCCGACCTACACCGCCGACCTGTCCCGGCTGCTGGTGGATATGCTGGAAACGGAGAAGTACGGCTATTACCACGCCACCAATGAAGGCGGCTATATCAGCTGGTACGAATTTGCCTGCGAGATTTTCCGTCAGGCGGGAAAAACCACCAAGGTCATCCCTGTCACCACGGAGGAATACGGCCTGAACAAGGCCAACCGGCCCTTCAACAGCCGGCTGGATAAATCCAAGCTGAAAAGCAGCGGCTTTACGCCCCTGCCGGACTGGCGGGACGCGTTGGGCCGGTATCTCAGGGAAATTGGGGAAGCATGAGGGAAAGTATGTACGATATTGGCATTGTTGTTCTGAATTATGTAAACTATTCGGAGACCATCAAATGCGTTTCCAGCCTGCTGAAACAGGAAAACGTCCGTGCCCGGATTGTCATTGTGGAGAACGGCTCGGGAAACGAGTCCGCGGAGCGGCTTCGCGGGGCGTTTGACGGTGAGGAAACCGTGACGGTAGCGGATACCGGCAAAAATCTGGGCTACGCCAAGGGCAATAATATTGGCATCCAACGGCTTCAGGAGGAGGGCATTCAGCGGATTTTTCTGGCAAATTCCGATCTGGAATTTCGGGATCCGAACACCCTCTGGCAGATTTTGTCGGCCTGTGAACCGGGCGTGGGACTGATCACGCCGGTCATTATCAATCCGGATGGCTCTGCCGCGCCCCGGGTGGTCTATAAAAAGAAGTACCTGTATCTGCGCATCGCCAAGCACGTCCTGTTCCGGCACCTTCGGCTGCGTCAGAACCAGACGCGGCAGGCGGAAAGCGTGGAAAAGGGCAAGGAGCTGACCGGCCTGCAGGAGGATGCCTATGTGGTGTGCGGCTGCGGCTATCTGCTGACGGAAGAATTTTTCAAATACTACGATGGTATCTTCTCCGAGACCTTCCTGTACTACGAGGAATGGGCCACCAGCATCCTGCTTCACAAGGCGGGCCTGAAAACCAAGGTGGCAGCCTGCAGCCCCATCATTCACCTTGGCGGCGCTTCCACCCCGGAGGATATCCGCAGGGAAACCCCCCGGAGCCGGAAAATCCGCAACGAAAGCGGCAGGAAGGTCATGAAGCTGATGTTCATTCCCCGCAGATTTCTGGAACGAAAAGGATAATGGGGGAATCTGCAATGGACCGAGAACGCGTCACATATCTGGTTTCCGAATTCAAGAAAAAAATCAGGCTGGCGATTCAGAAAAAACGCTATAGCGATGCGCTGGAGATGCTCTATTCCTGCGTGTCGCTGTTGTGCTGCACAAATCCATACTATGTGGATGAGGAATTGGAGGAAAGTGTCCGCACGATTGCAAAAGCGGTTTTCCCGAAGGCGAATGCAAGCGTGAATCGTGAGGAGCTGGAACAGAATACGATTCTGTTTTATGACGGAGCAGGCTTGGATGTCCGGGGATTGGCCCGGATCTATCTGGAAGCTCTGGTTCAGGACTTTCGGGTTTGCTATGTAACCTATGCGGATCGGGAGCCGGAGATACCCGGAATCCTGCAAACGGTTCGGGAGCATGGTGGGGAGGTTTCTTTTCTGCGCCGGGAGCGACCGCTGGGCATGGTGAAGCAGTTGGATGCCGTACTGCGGGAATGCCATGCGGGAAAGTTTATTTTCTACTCCTATCCCCATGATGTGGTCGGGCCGGTGCTGATGCAGGCCTATGAAGGGGTGCTGACCCGCTATGTGGTCAACCTGACCGACCACGCCTATTGGCTGGGCGCCCGGGCCGTTGACAAGTGCATTGAATTCCGGGACTACGGCGCGTCGATCTCCAGCGAATACCGTGGCATTCCCAGAGAAAAAATCGTGAAGCTGCCCTTCTACCCGAAAATCGTTCCGCAGGAATTTCAGGGCTTCCCCTTCCCGGTAAAGGAGGGACAGCAGGTGGTCTTCTCCGGCGGCTCCCTTTATAAAACCTTTGGGGAGGGCAACAAATACTACGAAATTGTGGACTACATCCTCGCCAGCCACAGCGATGTAATCTTCTGGTATGCGGGCGGTGGAGATGATTCTGAGCTGAAAAAGTGCATGGAGCGATATCCCGGCAGAGTGTACCACACCCCGGAGCGGCCCGACTTGTTCCAGCTTTTACAGCACGTCAGCTTCTACCTGAGCACCTATCCCATCTGTGGCGGGCTGATGTACCAGTATGCCGCCGCGGCGGGGGTCGAGCCGGTCACGCTGCGCAGAGACGACTGCAATGACGGCTTCCTGCTCCATCAGGACGAGCTGCACGTTATTTTTGACACAATGGAGGAGCTGAAGCAGGAAATCGACCGGGTACTGACGGATGAAGTCTACCGAAAGGCACGGGGAGAGCAGATGCGAAGCGCCGTCATATCGCCGGAAACCTTTGCGGAAAATCTGCGCGGGATTCTTGTGTCAGGGGAATCTGGACAGGACATTTTCTACAGCCATATCGACACGGAGGCGTTCCGGGCGAATTACTTAGTTGGTTTCACGGAAGAGGATATGCTCTGGCTGTGCGTGCGTAAGGAAACGTTGCCCGCCATGCTGAGATTCCTCCCAAGGCTGGCGGTCAGAGGGATTCTTTTGAAGCTTCATCTGAAACTATCCGGCAAAAGTCGTCCTTAGTATGTGCGCAAAAGGAGAACCCATGCAAGTGATCAAATACGTTTTCCAGCCCCATGGCGATGACCGGGGGCAGCTGGTGGCCTTGGAGGAGTTCAAGGACATTCCCTTTCGGATTAAGCGGGTGTACTATATGTACGACACCGGCGAAGGCGTGGTGCGGGGGCACCATGCCCACAAATCCCTGCAGCAGATTTTAATCTGCATCCACGGAAGCTGCAAGATCAGGCTGGACAATGGCAGGGAAACCAAAGTCGTCCCGCTGGAAAAGCCCTACGAGGGGCTGTATGTGTCCAATATCATGTGGCGGGAGATGTTCGACTTCTCCCCGGACGCAGTGCTGATGGTGCTGGCGTCGGAACTGTATGACGAAGCCGACTATATCCGCGATTACGACGAATTTTTGGACTATGTGAAAAACTGCGGTGATACCACCGGGGAGGTATGAGTATGCAGGTGCCTTTTGTCAGCTTTCTTCCCATGGAGCGGGAGCTGGACAGCCAGCTGAGAGCCGCCTTTGACCGGGTGTTCACCCGCAGCTGGTATATCGAGGGCGCGGAGGACGCGGCCTTTGAAAAGGCTTTCGCGGAATTCTGCGGCGTTCGGGGCTGCGTGGGCGTGGGCAACGGCCTGGATGCCCTGATGCTGGCGCTGAAGGCGCTGGGCGTGGGCGAAGGGGACGAGGTCATCGTTCCCTCCAATACCTATATCGCCACGGCTCTGGCGGTGACCTATGTGGGCGCGAAGCCCGTGTTCGTGGAGCCGGACATCCGCACCTTCAATATCGACCCCGCCAAAATCGAGGCCGCCGTCAGTTCACGGACAAAGGCCATCATCCCGGTGCACCTGTATGGTCAGCCCTGCGATATGGAGCCAATTATGACCATGGCGAAAAAGCACGGGCTGTACGTGCTGGAGGACTGCGCCCAGGCCCACGGCGCAACCTACAGGGGTCAGAAGATTGGCTCTTTTGGCGACGCGGCGGGGTTCAGCTTCTATCCCGGAAAGAATCTGGGCGCGCTGGGCGACGCGGGTGCGGTGGTCAGCAATGACGAGGCCCTGCTGGAAAAGGTACGGGCCTTGGGCAATTACGGCTCCGATTATAAGTATCACCACATCTACAAGGGGAACAATTCCCGGCTGGACGAAATGCAGGCAGCGTTTCTGGCGGCCAAGCTGCCCCATCTGGAACGGATGAACGCCCAGCGGCGGCAGATTGCCCAGCGGTATCTGGAGGACATCCGAAATCCGGAAATCATCCTGCCTTACGTCAGAGAGGACGTGGTGCCGGTGTGGCACATCTTCGGCATCCGCTGCGACAGACGGGCGGAGCTGGAGAAGTTCCTGAACGACGCGGGCATCGGCACCAACAAGCACTATCCCATCCCCATGCACCAGCAGGAATGCTACCGTGAGCTAGGCTTCCGCCAGGGAGATTTCCCCATCGCCGAGGAAATCAGTGCCACCCAGCTGAGCCTGCCCATGTACTACGGGATGACGGAAGAACAGATTCAGTATGTGATCGGAAAGGTAAACGAATTTCGATGAGACTCAGGTATTTGGAAGAAAAAGACGCACCGCTGATGCTGGAGTGGATGCACGACCCGGATGTGGTGGGTAAGCTCAAGGGAAATTTCCTGAATAAGACGCTGGCGGACGCGGAGACCTTTATCCGGGCCTCCCGGCAGGAGAGCGGCGACATTCATCTGGCGGTGGTGTCGGATGACGACGAATACATGGGAACCGTCAGTCTGAAAAGCATTGACCGGGAGAGTCTAAGCGCTGAATTTGCCATTTCCGTGCGAAAAAGCGCCATGGGCCGGGGCTACTCCTGGTTTGGCATGGAGGAACTGATTCAGAAGGCCTTCAACGAGTATGGCCTGAACTGCGTCTACTGGTGCGTGTCCAGAAAGAACGAGCGGGCGGTGCGGTTCTACGACAAGCACAATTTCCACGAGGCGGTGGATATTTCTCCCAAGATTCTGGCCCGGTACGCCGGCATGGAGGATCTCAAATGGTACTCCGTTCTGAAAGGTGACGTGCTGGATGACCGCACGGAGGTTGCCGGCTGCCGGATCATCCACATAAAGACCGTTCCCACCATCAACGCCGGAGAGCTGTCGTTCTTTGAGGGAAACCGGGATGTGCCCTTTGACTTTCGCAGAATGTACTACATTTCCAAGGTGCCGGAGGGGGTCAGACGGGGCTTCCACGCCCATAAGGAATTAAAGCAGCTGCTGTTCTGCCCCTATGGGCGGATCCAGCTGATTCTGGAAAACAAATGCGGCCGGGAGGAGATTGAGCTGTCGGATCCGTCCATCGCCGTGGTCATTGAGCGGGCCACCTGGCGGGAGATGCTGTGGCTGCAAAAGGATTCCGTACTCTGTGTGGCGGCATCGGATTACTATGACGAGAAGGATTATATTCGGGACTACGACGAATTTCAGGCGTATATCCGCAAGCTGAGGGGCTGAGAAGGACAACTATGGGTAAAAAAAGAATCTGCCTGATTACCAACTGGTATCCGACGAAGGAAAACCCTTACGCGGGAGGTTTCTTCAAGGAGCAGGCGTTCGCAATGCAGGATTCCTTTGACTATCTGGTGCTGCATATTCACGAGCACAAGCGGCTGTTTCTGACCCAGTACCTGCTTCGGAAGCTGCGGGGCAGGGACGTGGAAGTATGCCGGGTCAATGAAGAGAAAAATACGGTGGAATATGACATTCATTTGTATTATTCCCTGTATCTCGTGCTGTTTGAGAGGTTTTACAAACTGTATCTCATTATTCGCGGCGGCTGGCCCATGGAAATTGGACAGTGCAGCTCCCCGCTGTACCAAAGGTGCAGGAAGCACAGACTGGAAAAGGCCGTTGTTCAGAAGCTGAAGGAGCCTTTTGATGTGCTGTACTGCGTGGATGCCCAGAGTGAAAGCAGCACGCTGCAAATGATTTCAGAAATGACACACGTTCCCTATATTGTATCGGAACACGCGCCCTGCCCCTGGCCGGGAGCGGTTTTGACGGATGACGAACACGCTGCTATGGAACAGGCTGATCTGTTCCTGGCCATCAGTCAGGACAAGATCCGGCAGGTTATGATGCAAAATGTTCATCTTCGCCGGATCGTCTACGTGGGAAATATGGTGGATGAGACGCAGTTTGCGCTGGCTCCCCATCAAAACGAGGTCAAAACCTTTATTATTGTTGCCGCAAACTCGTTTTTCAAAAATTACGATCTGTTCATAGCGATTATGAACCGCCTTGCTGAGATTACGGAGGTTCCGTTTAAGGTTATGATCGTGGGTTACGCGGCGAATAAAGGCTATTCCCAGAACGTGGAGCAGCTGGAGGATGCAATCCGAAATTCCGCTTTCGCCCGGAACGCCGAACTGATCCCGGAAATCAGCCACGACCGAATCCACGAACTCTACGCGCGGGCGGATGCCTTTATTATGACCTCCATTCAGGAGGGACAGCCTGTATCCGCCATGGAGGCCGGCTGCTGCGGCCTGCCGATTTTCTCCACCATGTGCGGCGGCGTGGAGGACTACGTCACCGAGGATATCGGACGGATTTACCCCATTATGGACTGCGAGGGCTTTGCCGCAGGGCTGAAAGATTTCCTG
>JAXEXE010000017.1:0-75717 GCA_034113565.1 Faecousia sp. | reverse complement strand
GAGAACAGGATGCTCAGGATTGAGAGCGCGCGCCCTGAACGCAGCGATAGCGTCCTTGTCGACCATCTCGTCAAGATCCTTATAGTCCCAGACCTCGATCTTCTGAATCTCGTGGGAAGTACGGAAGCCGTCGAAGAAGTTGATGAACGGAACGCGGCCCTTTATGGTGGAGAGATGAGCGACCGCGCCGAGATCCATGACCTCCTGCGGGTTGGTCTCAGCGAGCATAGCGAAGCCGGTCTGACGGCAGGCGTAAACGTCGGAGTGGTCACCGAAGATGTTGAGAGCGTGTGAAGCGACGCAGCGTGCCGATACGTGGATGACGCAGGGCAGGAGCTCGCCGGCGATCTTATACATATTCGGGATCATCAGAAGAAGACCCTGGGAAGCTGTGTAGGTAGTGGTCAGGGCGCCGGCTGCCAGAGAGCCGTGCACAGTACCGGCGGCACCAGCCTCAGACTGCATCTCCACAACCTTGACGGTGTTGCCGAAGATGTTCTTGCGGCCGGCAGCGGACCACTGGTCCACGTTGTCAGCCATGGGGCTGGAAGGGGTAATGGGGTAGATGCCAGCTACTTCGGTGAACGCGTAGCTGACGTGGGCGGCAGCAGTATTGCCGTCCATGGTCTTGAATTTTCTAGCCAAAATGAAATACCTCCTAAAGTATTCAATTTTTGTCGCCCATATCATACCACTTTTTTGGTGGTTTGTAAAGTCATGAAACGACTTCCTTTTGAAATTTTCGTGTAAAACTACAAAAGGGCGAAAAATTACGGGGGAAACAGCGAGTAGGGCAGATAGTTCTTGCAATCTCAGGGGCATCCCATTATAATGAGGGAGGAAAAGGGGAATGGCTATGATTTGCAGCGTAAAAACACTGGGCATCTCCGGAATTCAGGGGAGTCTGGTAACAGCGGAATGCTATATTTCCAACGGCCTGCCGGGCTTTGACATCGTGGGTCTGCCAGACGCGGCGGTGAAGGAGGCCCGGGAGCGTGTCCGTGCCGCCGCCAAGAGCAGCGGACTGGGTTTTCCTGCCAGCCGGATTACGGTGAATCTGGCCCCCGCGGGCCTGAAAAAGACGGGCACCCATTATGATCTGCCCATCTTGCTGGGCATTCTCTGCGCCCTCGGCAGCGTCCGCCGTCCCCGGCCTGACTGTGCCTTTCTGGGTGAAGTCAGTCTGGACAGGCAGATCCGCCCGGTTTCCGGCGTGCTGCCCATGGCTCTCGCGGCGAAGCGGGAGGGGATACAGACCCTGTTCGTCCCGGCGGAAAACGCGGCGGAGGCCACGCTGGCCCGGGGGCCTGCCATCATTCCCGTGACTTCCATCCGCCAGCTGGCAGACGGCCTGAACGGGGAGACGGAATTTACGGAGCAGCCGCCCTGGGTGCCGGAGGGAAATACCGCGCCGGAGCTGGATTTTAAGGATGTTCTGGGACAGGAAAATGTGAAGCGGGCGCTGGAGGTTGCCGCCGCTGGCAGTCACAATGTGCTGCTCATAGGCCCGCCCGGCTCGGGCAAAAGTATGCTCAGCAAGCGCCTTCCGTCGATTCTGCCGGACATGACCTGGGAGGAAGCGCTGGAGGTCAGCCAGATTTACTCCGTTATGGGCCTGCTCACCGCGAAGCAGCCCCTGATCACGAGACGGCCCTTCCGGTCGCCCCACCACACCATCTCCAATGCGGGCCTTGCCGGCGGCGGCACCAACCCCCGTCCCGGCGAGATATCCATGGCCCACAAGGGCGTGCTTTTCTTGGACGAGATGCCGGAATTCCGAAAGGATACCCTTGACCTGATGCGCCAGCCCCTGGAAGACGGGAAGGTGACCATTTCCCGGGTCTCCGGGGCAGTAACCTACCCGGCGGAATTCATGCTGGTATGCGCCATGAACCCCTGCAAATGCGGCTGGTACGGCGACCCATCAGGCCGGTGCCGGTGCTCCCAGCGGGAGGTGGAGAGCTACCGCAGCCGGATTTCCGGCCCGCTGCTTGACCGCATCGACATTGTGGTGGAGGTGCCCGCGGTGCATTTTGAGGAGCTTCGCGCGAGAGCGGAGGCGGAGCCGTCCTCCGCTATCAAGCAGCGGGTAGACAAGGCCCGGCAGGTTCAGAACAAGCGTTTCCGGGGCAGCGGCCTGTGCAACGCCCGGATGGGCCCGGAGGAAATGCGCCGCTACTGTGCCCTCAGCGAAGAAAGCGCGGGCCTGATGAAAAATGCCTTCGAGGTCATGGGCCTGACGGCGAGAAGCTACGACCGCATCCTGCGGGTGGCCCGGACGGTTGCCGATCTGGACGGCAGCGAAGCGATTCAGCCCCAGCACATCGCCGAAGCCATCCAGTACCGGGCAGTGAACCTTGGTAAGAGTTAAGAGAGGAGAGTTAGGAGTTAGGAGTGAAGGGTGAAGAGTTGAGAGTGAAGATAATATTTCAATCATCGCCGAAGGCGATACCTTCACTCCACACTCCTCACACCACACTCCACTCTCCACACTACGTCAATGAGGTATTTAAATGAAAGAAATCTTCTTATTAAAGCTGGGCGAAATCGTCCTGAAGGGCGCAAACAAGCGCCAGTTTGAAGCCCGTCTGCGGCAGAATGTCCGCCGTAGGATGAAGCGCTACGGAAATTATGATGTGTATATCATGCAGTCCACGGTCTATATTGAGCCAATGGATGAGGAAGCGGACGTGGATGGGGCATGGGAGGCCTGCCGTTCTATCTTTGGCGTGGTCAGCCTGTGCCGCTGCCGTCCCTGCGAAAAAGACGTGGATGCCATTTTTGACGCCATTGAGAATTATCTGGGCGACGATCTGGACTGCGCAAAGTCCTTCAAGGTGGAGTCCAAGCGTTCCGACAAGCAGTTCCCCATGACCTCCATTCAGCTGTCTCAGGAGATCGGTGGACGGCTGGCGGAGGCTCATCCCGGGGTGGAGGTGGATGTGCACCACCCCGAGTACACCGTGTACGTGGAGGTTCGGGACTTCGCTGCCTATGTCCACGGCCCGGCCCAGCCCGGCGCGGGGGGCCTGCCCACCGGCGTGGGCGGCAGGGCCATGGTGCTGCTGTCCGGCGGCATCGACTCTCCCGTAGCCGCCTATATGATTGCCAAGCGGGGCGTGGAGGTGGAAGCGGTGCACTTCTTCTCCTATCCCTACACCTCCCAGCTCGCCAAGGACAAGGTTGTGGAGCTGGCCCGGCTGGTGACGAAATACTCCGGAAAAATGACGGTCAATATTGTTTCCTTTACGAAAATTCAGGAGGCCATCCGGGACAACTGCCCTGAGGAATACTTCACCCTGATTATGCGCCGGTTCATGATGGAGATTTCCCAGCGAATCGCCAAGCGGGATGGCTGCGGCGCCCTGATTACCGGTGAGAACTTGGGACAGGTGGCCTCTCAGACCATGGAGGCCATGGCTGTCACCGGCGCGGTGGTGGACATTCCCATCTTTATGCCGCTGGTGGGCATGGACAAGGAAGAGATCATCACCATCGCCCGGAAAATCGGCACCATGGAGACTTCCATTCTGCCCTATGAGGATTGCTGCACCGTGTTCACTCCAAAACACCCCAAGACCAAGCCCACGCTGGGTCAGGTGATTCACGCGGAGGAGAAGCTGGATCGGGAAGCTCTCATTGCCCGGGCACTGGAGAATATCGAGAAAATCAAGGTGAGCTACCATGACGAACCTGTGCTGTGAGGTTCTGGAAAAGCTGAAAGGGAAGACCCTTGTCACCGCCGAAAGCCTCACCGGCGGCGGCATTGGCGCGGCGCTGACGGCAATTCCCGGCAGCTCGGAGGTCTACAAGGGCGGAATCATCTGCTACACCAACTGGGTCAAGCAGATCGTTCTGGGGGTTCCCGCCGAGATTCTGGAAACCCATGGCGCGGTATCCCGGCAGACTGCGGTTCAGATGGTCTCCGGGATTCGAAAGCTCCTGCAAGCGGACGTAGCGGTATCCGTCACCGGCCTTGCCGGCCCCGGCGGGGATGAATTCGGCAATCCCGTGGGCACGGTTTTTATCGGCTATGAGGACTGCCGCTTATCAAAGGTCATTGCCTGCCATTTTACAGGCAGCCGGGAGGAGATCCGAACCCAGACCATTGAAGCGGCATTGCGGCTGATCCTGGAAAACAACTAAAATGAATAAAACAAGCGGCGGTTCGCTCAGAACCGCCGCTTTCGCGTATTCAGGATGCCGTGGGGTCGTAGTTGACGATGATGTCCCGGCTTCGCAGCGCGGACACGTCCGGAATCACATTGCCGAACACGTTGACCTGCACCAGACAGTAGCAGTCTTGCAAGGCGTCAATGTTGGTCAACAGGTTGTAATCCATGTAGACATGGGTCAGGGACTGCATATTCCGGAGACTGTCAATGCTGGTCAGGGCGTTGTAGGAGCCGTCGATGGTGGTCAGCGCGCAGCCGTCGGGCCAGTCCGGCAGCTCCGGCACCTGATTGCCGGAGAAATCAAAGCTTTGCAGCTTGGTCAGGTTTTTCAGCATGGTGATATCCGAAATGGTGTTGCTGGCAATGCCCAGATTCTGAAGCTCCGTCAGGCCGGCCAGCTGGGACACATCGGTGAGCTTGTTGTTGTTCACAGAAAAGTCCGTCAGCAGCACCAGATTCTCCACGCCTTCCAGCATGGTAATCTGGTTGTTGTCGGCATTCAGCCAGGTGAGCCGGACGCAACTTTTCAGAGGGGCCAGAGAGGTCACCGCATTGAAGCCGATGTTCAGCTTCACCAGCTTGTCCAGTCCGCTGAGCTTACTCAGGTCCGTGACCGCGTTGTGCTGCAGATCCAGTTCCGCCAGGGAGGGCATGGTCTCCAGCACATCCAGATTCCGCAGGGTGTTGTCATGCAGGTCAAGGTAGGTCAGGTTTTTCGCGTTTTCAAGACCCGCGATGGTGCTCAGGGAGCACTCCGCCATGGTCAGGCTGGACAGGGAGGGCAGCGTTGCCAGAACCGACAGCTCCTCCACAGGGAAGGTGCTTCCGGTCAAATCCAGTACCACCAGCTTGGACAGGGTGGACAGGCTTTCCAGCGTGGGAATCGTCTGCTCCCGGATGGTCAGCTTGGTCAGATTTGGCAGGTAGCGCAGGTCAGAGAAATCCTTCACACCCTCCGGTGCGGTGAATTCCGTGATGCCCCACAGGGCGTCGGTGTTCACGGTGCTGGTACTGCTGACGTGGATCAGCTCCCGCATGGCGGCTTCCATGGCGGGGTCGGTGAATTCCACCTTTTCAATCACGCCGGTAACGGTGTAGTCCAGCGTGGTCACCGGGCTGACCAGTCCGTCCTTGTTCACTGCAATGGCACACACCTTTGTCTCACCGGCAGGCAGGGAGATTTTGTCCTCGTAGACCGGCCCGGCAACGGTGGGATAGGTGCCGTCTGTTGTGTAATACACGGTATCAGCGTCAGAAGTGAGGTGAACGTCAATATACTGGCTGAAAAAGCCGGATTCCTGATCGGCCTTCGGCGCGGCGGGGCGCAGGGCCTCAATCTGCTGAGCGATTGTCGGATCGGAGATATTGCCCAGCATCTGCACGGCGTCCATCAGTTTGTCCTGCTCCACATAAACCTTACTCAGGGCGGTGTACAGCTCCACCGTGGGGTGGTCGTGAATGGAAGTGGTGAGGGTCAGCTCCGCCTTGGTATAGTTGCCGCCTTTTTTGTACTGGTTCGCCAGCTCAATGGCAACGTTTTCGTCATGACCGGAGAAGCTGTAGGCCGCGTCATAGAACCAGGAGGACAGCCGGGAGTTACCGTGCAGGGACTGGAAGCGCGCCTGACTGAGCAGGGTATCCCGGGTAAAGGCCCGGTCATAAATGAACAGGTACCAGAAGATGCTGGCGAGAATCAGCAGGCCAAGCAGCAGCGATACCAGAAATCTGGTTGCTTTCTTCATAAAAAATTGCTCCATTTCGAGAGAATCTCAGGCAATTATACATTATAAGCCGTTTAAAGTCAAGTATTCCGAAAAACGTTACAAATTTCTAACATTTTTTCGGTTATGTAAACCCGAAAACAGACTACTG
The DNA here is from genome assembly GCA_034113565.1 of Faecousia sp. Taxonomy (GTDB): domain Bacteria; phylum Bacillota; class Clostridia; order Oscillospirales; family Oscillospiraceae; genus Faecousia. The sequence goes on along the minus strand of JAXEXE010000017.1, from coordinate 69,670 downwards.
CCGCCGTTGAAACCAACGGCGGCAGTAGTCATTCTTTGTCCAGCTTGTTTCTGCGGTTACGGTAGAGCTTTGTGCATACCGACAGGGCTGCAAAGCAGAGCACAAAGGTGAATCCGCCGGTAAGGCCTGCAACAAGTACATAGTCCAGCGGTTCGGAAAGATAGGGATTGCTGAGTGTGACGAGAATTCCCGTGGCCACGGCTGCCAGAAGGCTGACAATCAGATTCGTCTTCCGGTTGGCTTTCAAATGCCGATCCCAGATGCCTTTGCGAAGACAGGCAATTACAATGTACAGGCTTAAAGCCATAAACACGATCCACTCGCCAAGCATTTGCCTGCCAGGTACTCTCATCACCATTTGCAGGGCCATTGCCGCCAGCAGCCCCCAGAAGGCCAGCCAGCAGCCGTTGTGCTCGATTTTCAGCAGCGCCTGCTCCTGCATTTCGTCCAGATTACTTTTTTTCATCACAATCATCCTCCCAGAAAAGTTCGTCCAGTGTTTTCCCCAGCACCCGGCAGATGGCCCGGCACAGTTTAATGGTGGGGTTGTATTCCCCCTGCTCGATGGCATTGATGGTCTGACGGGACACGCCCACGGCGGCAGCCAGGTCCTTCTGGGTCATGTCCTTTTGCACCCGGGCCACCTTGATAGATAAGTTCTTTGGCATATGGCCACCTCGCTTTCATGGGGAGTATATCATATGATTGACATAATGTCAAGTATATATTACAATAGGATAAATATATTTTTCAAATAAAATGCGGCGCACCGATTCTGGTGCACCGCTGTGTCTTACTGCTTTGCCTGCTTCATGGACAGGCTGATTCTGTGGCGTTTTTCGTCCACGTTCAGCACCACGACCTTCACTACGTCGCCCACCTTGACCAGCTCGCTGGGGTGGCGCAGCCGCCGGTTGCATACCTCGGAAATGTGCACCAGCCCGTCCTGATGGACGCCGATATCCACAAACACGCCGAAGTCGATGACGTTGCGGACGGTGCCGGTCAGCTCCATGCCGGGCTTTAAGTCCTTCATTTCCAGAACGTCTTTGCGAAGGATGGGAGCCGGCAGCTCATCCCGGGGGTCACGGCCGGGTTTCGCCAGCTCCTTGGCAATGTCCAGCAGGGTCGGCTCGCCCACGGCGCACTCCTGTGCCGCCTTGCTCAGGCCGTAGGCTTCCAGCTTACCAGTCAGCTCCGACAGGTTGTCGCCTTTTTTGCAGCCCAAAAGCTTCAGAAGGGCGCTGGCGGCGGCGTAGGACTCGGGGTGGACGCCGGTGTTGTCCAGCACTTCCTTGCTCTCGGGAATCCGCAGGAAGCCCGCGCACTGCTCGAAGGCCTTGGGCCCCAGCTTGGGCACCTTTTTCAGCTGGGCGCGGCTGGTGAAGGGGCCGTTTTCCTCCCGGTAGGCGACAATGTTTTTCGCGGTGGTGGCCGTCAGGCCGGAAACCTGCTGGAGCAGACTCCGGGAGGCGGTATTCACATCCACACCTACCGCGTTGACACAGTCTTCCACCACCGCACCCAACGCTGCGTCCAACTCCTTCTGGGGGCAGTCGTGCTGGTACTGGCCTACGCCGATGGCCTTGGGATCGATCTTTACCAGCTCCGCCAGCGGGTCCTGCAAACGCCGGGCGATGGACACGGCGGAACGCAGATTCACGTCATAGTCCGGGAATTCCTCAGCCGCCAGGGGAGAGGCGGAGTACACGGATGCGCCGGCCTCGTTTACAATCATATAGCTGGCATCGGGGAAGGAACGCAGCAGCTCCACGGTCATGGCTTCCGTTTCCCGGGAAGCGGTGCCGTTGCCAATGGCGATATGGCGCACATCGTGCTTTCGCATCAGGCCGGACAAAATTGTGATGGCCTCCTGTTTTTTCCGCTCGCTGAAGGTGGGGTACACTACTGCAGTGTCCAGCACCTTGCCGGTGGCATCCACCACGGCGACCTTGCAGCCGTTGCGGTATCCGGGGTCAAGGCCCATAGTAACAAAGCCCTTGACCGGGGGCTGCATCAAAAGGGGCTTGAGATTCAGGGCGAAATTGTGAATAGCCCCGGCGTAGGCCCGGTCGGACAGCTCGTTTCGCACTTCCCGCTGAATGGAGGGGAAGATCAGCCGCTCGTAAGCATCTTCCGCCGCCGCCCGGACGAAGGCGGACACATTCATGGTGGGCTTCAGCGCCGCCCGGCAAACCAGCGCCGCGCCCTCGTTGCCAACCAAGCCCACATTTGGCTTCAGCACATCTTCCTTTTCACCCCGGTTGATAGCCAGAATCTGGTGGTCCATCATGCGGGGAATGGGCTGGGAGAAGTCGTAGTACAATTTGTATACGCCGTCCTCTTCCGCATCATCGGCGGCCTTACAGGTGAATACGCCCCGGCGCATGACCAGATCCCGCAGAGCCTTTCGGATATCGGCGTCATCGGAAAGATTTTCCGCAATGATGTCATTCGCTCCCTGCAGGGCCTCCTCAACGGAATTCATGCCCTTCTCCGGGTCAACATAGCCCTGGGCCAGCGCGGCGGGGTCAGAACCGTCCTGGGCGAAAATGGCCTGTGCCAGCGGCTCCAGCCCCTTTTCCCGGGCAATGGAGCCTCGGGTGCGCCGCTTCTGCTTGTAGGGCCGGTACAGGTCTTCTACCTCTGTCATGGTGGCGGCGGCATCGATGGCGGCGGACAATTCTTCCGTCAGCTTGCCCTGATTTTCGATGGATTTCTTCACCTCATCCCGGCGGTCCTGCAAATTCCGCAGATAGGTCAGACGGGTTTCCAGATTCCGCAGGGTGGTGTCGTCCATAGCACCGTGCATTTCCTTGCGGTAGCGGGCGATGAAGGGGATGGTGTTGCCCTCGTCGATAAGCTGCACCACGTTCTCTACATATTCCTGTTTCTGTCCCAGTTCCTGAGCCAGAATTTCATTGATTGTCAGCATGTGATTGCTCCTTTTCAAAGACTCGTTCCACAGCATATCACATTCTTTGGAAAAAGGGAAGAAAAAACTTGACAAGCACGCACCGCAACGCTATAATACTCAGGTAATTACGGGCCCGTAGCGCAGCTGGGAGCGCATTACATTCGCATTGTAGGGGTCGAGGGTTCGAATCCCTTCGGGTCCACCAAGAAACAGATACACCCGCCCGGGTGTGTCTGTTTTTTCTTTGGATCTACCCCAAAAGAGATACGCCTATTCGGGCGCATATGTCCGCAAGTCCGGTAATAAGCTGTCCCGAGGTGATCTCATGGGCTATAGAATTGATTACCAATCGGTTGCGGAGTCCCGAAAAACAAAAAAGCGGCATCACCCATTGCTGATTTTCTCCGCTTGTCTGCTTGCCGTTCTGCTTCTCAACACCGTTCTGAAGGAAGAGCGGGCACTTTTGCGGAAGATTATCTTCCCGGGAGATGCCGCAGTCACCGTAGCGTCGCTTGATAATATGCTCATACAAATGAAAGCCGGAGCCTCATTTCTTGATGCCTTCCGGAACTTCTGCCGGCAGGTGATTGCCGGATGATCCGCGTGCAACCTTCGGCGTTTTTGATGGCTGCCGCACTGGTGCTGCTGCTTCCGCTGGACTGGCTATGCGCTGTGCTGCTGGCATCCGCAGTTCATGAGATAGGGCATCTTGCGGCGATTTACGCATTCGGAGGGCACGCCGATTCTGTTACGATTGGTTTGCGCGGAGCAGAGATCTATACGGTATTTCCGGATAAAAGAAAGGAGTTATTCTGTGCCGCCGCCGGCCCGGCTGCCAGTTTCCTCCTGATTTTCCTGTACCGCTTTTTTCCGAAGCTTGCCGTCTGCGCGGCAGTGCAGGGAATGTTTAACCTGATTCCGGTATATCCTATGGACGGCGGCAGGATGCTGCGCTGCTTCCTGCAATGGCTCTGTCCCCGGCAGGCTGACAGAATCTGCCGGATTGTGGAAGGCCTGATCGTATCTGCCGTCTTTGTTCTGTCACTGAGGCTGCTTATTTGCCGGAAAGACGGTGTACTTCCGGCGCTGGTTTGCGTTACAGCCTTAACAAGGCTCCTGTTCGGAAAAATACCTTGCAAATCGGGCTGATTCGCGGTACAATGAGCCTACCATAAACAAAGAGGTAATGCTATGACCGAACTGAAACAGCGTATTTTGACGGCTGTGCAGAAGCCGGCCCGCTACACCGGCGGAGAATGGGGAGAAGTCAAGAAGAATCTGTCCGATGTCCGCGTGCGTGTGGCATTCTGCTTCCCGGATACCTACGAGATCGGTATGTCGAATCTGGGCATGCGTATCCTGTACGGCGTGATGAACCGGATGGATGGAATCTGGTGCGAGCGAGTATTTGCCCCTTGGGGCGACATGGAAGCCGAAATGCGGAAAAATCACCTGCCGCTGTGGGCGCTGGAAAGCCAGAATCCCGTTCGGGATTTCGATATGATCGCCTTTACCATCGGCTATGAGATGGCCTATTCCAATATCCTGAATATGCTGGACTTAGCAGGTGTTCCTCTTCATGCAAAGGACCGCGTTGGGCTTAAGAACATCGTCTTTGCCGGCGGCGTGTGCGCCTTTAACCCGGAGCCGCTGGCGGAGTTTATCGATTTCTTTTCTCTGGGGGAAGGGGAGGACAGCACCGTGGAGATTGTGTCCCTGTATGACCGGGCCAAGGCGGAGAACTGGGACAAGGACACTTTCCTCAAAGAGGTCGCCAAAATACCCGGTGTATACGTTCCCAGCTTTTACCGCCACGAGTATAACGAAGACGGTACCCTGAAAGCCATCGCTGCGCTGGACGGCGCGCCGGAGACGGTGACCAAACGTATCATCGAGGATCTGGACAGCGCCTATTTTCCGACGGAAATGATTGTGCCTTCTACCGAAATTGTCCACGACCGGGCCAATCTGGAGGCCTTCCGGGGCTGTATCCGGGGCTGCCGATTCTGTCAGGCAGGCTTTTCCTGCCGCCCGGTGCGCAAAAAGAGCCCGGAGGTGCTGTACCGTCAGGCAGTGCAGACGCTGGAGCATTCCGGAAACAACGAAATCACGGTATCCAGCTTGTCTACTTCCGATTACCGGGGGCTGAAGGAGCTGACAGACCAGCTGATTCCGTATTGCGCTGAAAATAAGGTGAATCTCTCAGTCCCGTCTCTGCGGGCTGACAATTTCTCCCGGGAGCTGATGGAGAAGCTGCAAACGGTGCGCAAAAGCGGCCTGACCTTCGCCCCGGAAGCGGGCACCCAGCGCCTGCGGGATGTCATCAACAAGAATCTGACGGAGGAAGAAATTCTCAACACCTGCGCCCAGGCCTTCTCCGGCGGATGGAACAATGTAAAGCTCTATTTCATGCTGGGCCTGCCCACGGAGACAGACGAGGATGTGCTGGGTATTGCGGAGCTTGTTTATAAGGTCATTCAGGCATGGAAGGAAAACGCGGTGAACAAAAAGCGGGGTCTTCGGGTTCATGTGGCCACGGCCTATTTTGTGCCCAAACCCCACACGCCCTTCCAGTGGGAAAAGCAGATCACGCCCCAGGAGTATCTGCGCCGGTGCAGGCTCTTAAAATCCCATTTCTATTCCAAATCCATTGTCTATGACTACCACAGCCCGGATTTAAGCCGTCTGGAAGCGGTGTTTGCCCGTGGAGACCGCCGCTTGGGCCCTGTCATTGAAACCGCTGTAAAAAACGGCGCGAGACTGGACGGCTGGGATGAATACTTCAACTACGCAAAGTGGTACGATGCCTTCCGCCAGTGCGGTGTGGATGAGGACTTTTATACGACCCGGGGTTACGGTGAAGAGGAAATTTTGCCGTGGGATACCATCGATGTGGGTGTTTCCAAGTGGTTCCTGCAACGGGAACGTCACCGGGCCTATGAAGGGCAGACAACACCAGACTGCCGTCATGGTTGTGCCGGCTGCGGCGCCAACCGTTTACTTCAGGAGGTGGCCTGCGATGCCTAGAGCGCTGTTTGAAAAAGCGGGAAATGCCCGCTACATTTCCCATCTGGATTTGATGCGGGTGTTTCAGCGGGCCTTCAAGCGGGCGGGATTGCCCCTGACCCATACCCAGGGCTTTAACCCAAGACCGTCTGTATCCATTGCGCTGCCGTTGAGCCTTGGCGTGGAGAGCCGGTGTGAACTGCTGGACTTTGAACTGGAGCACCCCTGTGCCTGTGATGAAATCTGTGGGAGACTGAACGCCGCGCTGATTGACGGTGTTCATATCCGTGAGGTTTATGAGAAGGGGGACAAGCTCAAAAACCTTTCACTGCTGCAAACCCGACTGATTCTGGAATACGACCAAATGGTTCCGGATGGCGCGACCGCAAAAATTGAGAACCTGTTTTCCCAGCCGGAGCTGATTGTGGAAAAGAAAGGAAAAAACGGCACGACCGAGCAGGACATCATTCCGATGCTCCGAAGGCTGACGGTCAAAAAACTGTCGAACAGGGAAGTGGAGCTCAGCGTCCTGCACAGCTGCCAGAACCCTTCCCTGAACCCGATGCAGCTGAGTGCTGCCATTACCAGGTATCTGCCGGACCTGGCGGCGGATTATGTTAGATGCTTCCGGGAAGAAATCTATGACGCAAACGAAGCAATTTTCAGATAAGGAGACGAGAAAATGGACGAAATGATCCTGTTGGAGGACTGCCCCATCTGCCGAGGCGCGGGTATGATTCTGCACGAGGGCGGCTGGAGCGTTCAGGTGGAGTGCACCGATTGCAGTGCCCATACCATCTATGTGGAGTACAATAACGAGGAAGAGAAAAAAGAGGCGGAGCGGACGGTTGCCCACCTTTGGAACATCGGTAAAGTGGTCAGCAGTGAACGCGGTGAGTGAGCAGAACGGTCTCGCGGAGAAAGTTCGCCGCCGCATTGCGGACTTTGATGCCACCGTCCCCGGCTCCATTGGGGAAATGATGAACTTTCAGGTTGTGGAGTATGACCATACCCGCGATAGTATTGTGATGACCTGCAGGACCATGCCCTGGATGCAGAACTACGCCGGGACGCTTCACGGCGGCCTGTGCGCCACAATTCTGGATCAGGCCATGGGATTTGTTGCCTACTGTCTGATGGAGGTCGAGGGGACTGCTCCTGCTGTGCATCTGTCCGTGGACTACCATCGCCCGCTTCATCCGGGAGAACAGGTAATTGTGCAGGTTCATGTGGTCAGTGTGACCAGGAGTCTGACGAAGCTGACCGCCGAAGCCGTTCAGGCCTCCTGCCCGGAAAAGATATGCCTGTCCGGCTCCGGTGTTTATTTCTTCAAACCAAAGGTATAAAATGTTCTGAAAAATATGTAATTATCCCGGAAAAGCGGTGAGTTTTGTTGCTTTTCTGGGATAAAGATAAAATTTGAAAAAAAGTAAAAATAATGCTTGCATTTTCTGAAGTTATGTGATATTATATCGAAGTCGCCAAGAGAGCGGCAAACAGAATAACCGGGTGTGGCGAAGTTTGGTATCGCGCTTGAATGGGGTTCAAGAGGCCTCGAGTTCGAATCTCGACACTCGGACCATTAAAACCGAAGGAACATCAGTTCCTTCGGTTTTATTCTTTCTGATGAGAAATTCGAACCATCAAATGCAACTGTCCGGTGGACAGTTGCTTGCCGATATCATTGAAGTATGAAGCAAAACAACATACAGAGAGATGTTTGTGACTTTTGAATAAATATCTACATGTTATTTTGTTGCTGGTTATGCGATTAACCGTTGAAATAATGTATTCTATCGTTCATAATGAAATTGCCAAATATAAGGAGGTAACTGTTATGACACCAAAAGAAACAGTAAGTCGCTTTTTCCAGGAGGGCTACACCAACCGTAATTTTGATTTCGTCATGGAGTGTATGTCAGAGAATTACATCGACCACAGCCCTGCCGGGGCAAGAAGCAACGCAGATGCCGTGGGTATCCTGAAGATTGTAGCCGCACAGTATACCTATTTGCATGCGGAAATGGTTGATATCTTTGCAGAGGGCGGCATGGTAGCAACCCGTGTTCTTTACGACGGTCTCCACAGGGAAACCGGAAGGCACATTACATTTGAGGCTCTGGAGAACTTCAAAGTGGAAAATGCCAGGATCGTGGAATCCTGGGGCTACTGGCCTGATCGGGAGATCGAACAAAAACTGAACGGAGAATAAAAATCCGACCTCTGGTGCGTTCGCCGCTGAACGTTCCGCTTGTCAAAAACTTCCAATACGCCCCCCGTTTCCTGTGTAATAGAGGGAACGGGGGGCATTTGAGCATATTCGCAGCAGGGCACTAAATAACCGTATGATAGACGACTCATTGCGATTCTCCTTGCGTTTTAATAATATCTGTCATTGGAATACAGTCTATTTTCGCCGTCTGGTAACACGGCAGGCATCATTTTCAGACAGGTCAAATTTGCGGAACTGCTCAGGACTGTCCTGCACGCCTGCATCCCGGTACGGAACGCCCTCCGGTGGGGCATCACAGGCGCGGCAAACTCGTTTTAGCGTCCGTTCGGTGAGCGGATGCGCTTCCTCAAAATAGAACAGTGCTTCTTCCGGCATGGACAGAATACGCTCCGGTGTCAGTTTCCGAAGGGGCTCCGTAATTTCCGGTCTGGCACAGATGCGGACAGAGTTTTTGGAATACAGGTCATAAATTGTGAAAATCAGCCGTCCGGTTTTGTAGTACAGAAGGTGTTTTTTACCCGCAGTACAGTGCAGACAAACCTGAATGGCATCTGTGCAGCAGCCAACGTACTCAGAAACGCAAACAAGTCTTTCCTGTTCCGGTGCGGACAGGTGCAGTTTATTAAGAGCTGTATCGCAAACCCGCACGCCGAGCGCCAAAATTGAGCATGACTTTCCGTGGAAACGGACGCTGTCTGCCCAGAATTTACGTATCCGATGATTTGTTTTGCGTTTCAGAAACATTTTTAATCCTTTCGTCTGCCTGAGACAGGTATATTGGGATAGCTAACTTGGCTATTTTAGCAAAATAAAGGTCCCCTTGCAAGTATATTGAAAAGAAAACTTGAAAAATGAATCTTTCCATAGAACGATTCGGTATTTACAGGAACAGGTATAATGCAAGCGTCAGCAGTGCGTTGCTTCGGTCTTCTTCGCAATCTCCTGCCATCAGCAGCAGGAGGATGACAACCAGCAGGTCCTCTGTGTCGAAATTTCCTGGCAGCAGCTGGCGCAAAAAACTGCCGACGGATGCCGGCGCAGCTGCTTTATTTCTTCTCGGTGCGGGCCGTTCGCTATTGCTGCTATTGTACGGTGGTGAGCTGGTTGGCTTTTGCGGAAATTGTATGTTTGGACAGGCGTCCGGCGCGGCCTGCTGCTGTGCCTGCGCAGAAGCAGGCCGCTGTGCATCCTGTATCCGATTCCTTCGATAGGAGCCATCTGGCTGGGGTACATAGCGATTATACATATCCTACCTCCCGCCGAAGAGATTCAATCCCCCGGATTTCAGAAAAATCGATGCAAATCCAGCCATTTTGGCCGCCCGCATTGCCCGCTCCAGCTTGCCGATCCGCGTCTGACTCAGAAAGGGAGACAGTGCATGGAGCAGCTCCTGCTGCTCCCGGTCAATACGGCCGGCCTGTGCCATTTCAGACAGGCTTTTCAGCATGGCCGGGTCTGGCAGGGCAGGGGCTGACGGTGCCTTCGGCTGTGGAGGCGCCTGCTGTGGTGATGATTGACCGATTGCCTGTGCCATCGCCGCGATCTGCTGCATGAGCTGTGGGTTTGACAGAAGCGTGCCCAGCTTTTCTTCCAGTTCGCTCATTTGCGTCCCTCCAGTTCCCTGAGAAGAACCTGGGCTTCAGGGGTGGATAAAAGCTCTGAAAATACTGCCTTTGCTTTGGCATAGTCTCCTGCGGCGGCGCTTTCGATGGCCTGCTGGAGCCGGGAACCGCCCTGCTTCTGGAGCAGCGCAATCAGCTGCTGGCCTGCCGGGGTTTGTGCCAAACGAATCAATTCGCCCATATCCGGTATCTGCTGCATACCAGTATCCCTCCTGATAGGTAGAGTCTCATGCAATAGAATATGCGGCGGCTGAAAGAAAAGTGACTGCCGTTTTCTCTTTTATTGCATTTGCGATGATCCGTCCTTGACAGACGCGGCATGCGTGATATAATTTCATAGAAACCGGTGTCAGTTTTTTGGTTTTTCGGGAAATAGTGGCTCAACACGGACCGTATGAGATTGCGCTCTATCACACAGACTGAATTGGGAGGACTGCTATGACGATTCTTGTATTGTCGGATTCTCATTCTACACTCCGTTTTATGCGCTTGTGTGTTGAAAAGATCCAACCGGATGCGCTGATCCATCTCGGGGACTATTTTGATGATGGGATTGTTTTGAAGGAGGCATTTCCGGAAATCCCGTTTTATCAGGTGCCGGGAAACTGCGACCGCTATCGGTGTCCGCCTGGACAGCCGGAGATCCTTGTAGACCGGATTGGCGGCGTGCGCCTGTATATGACCCATGGTCACAGGCATCAGGTCAAACTGGGGATTGGCGCGCTTCTGAAGGATGCCAGAGCGGCGAGAGTGGATGCTGTTTTGTATGGTCATACACACATTGCCGAGTGTCACAGAGAAGCGGACGGCCTGTGGGTCATGAATCCCGGAAGCAGCGGCTATTATGGTGGGACTGCCGGCATCATTGAAACCCGGGATGGGGAGATTGAAGCCTGTAGAATCCTAAAAGAAGCCGATTTGCTCACATAAGCGCAGCAAGAAAGGCCATGGCGCTGATGAGACCGGCAATGGAAACGACGCTTAATGCAATATCCACGGCTTTTTGTGCGTTAAGATGCCTGTTGCCCACGGTTTTCTGTTCCGTGGCGCGATAGATTTGAAGATGTGTGCATTGTGCAGAATACTTCATAACATACCCTCCTTATGAGCTTGAGGAGAGTATAGCAAGGGAACAGTACAATAAACTGGACTGTTATCCCAACCGGCCGTGATAGTCATAGATTGTTCACTTGCTTTGAGCCGGAATCTGTGGTACAATGCGCAAAAGAGATAGGGGAGGCAGCATATGGAAAACGCCGGTGCTTCTGTAAATGAAGTGAAAACCCAGACGGGTCTGGACAAAGTAAAATCCGTGGTCGGCAAGGTCAACCGGATCATCAACACCATTGGTGTCTGGCTGTTCCGGTTGAGAAAGTTTGTTATGGCGGCGCCGGTTATCTACTATGCGCTGAAGCTGGCCGCTTACAATCGGGAACACCTTCCGGAGCAGGTGGGTATCAATTTACAGGCTACGGGAGAGTTTGCGCAGTATATCAGCCGTAACATGGCGGTCATGGGACCGCTGGCTCTGACAGTCGGATGCCTGATTCTTATGATCTGCTCCAGAAAGGCAATGTATTCCTGGGCCATCAGCATTTTCACGCTTGCGCTGCCGCTGCTTCTGCTGCTCAGCAACGCATACCCAACCTGACAGTTTGAGGACAGCCATTTGTGCTGTCCTTTTTTTGTGCATTATGTCAGATTCTTTTTGGCGATTGTTCAAGAATTCTTCACCAATTGCCCAAAAGATCTGGTATACTATACTTACAGCGAGGGAAGCATTGGGGGAAGCCGATGCCGTGGAAATATCCGCGGATAACCCGACGGCGTACCCGTGACACGTTGTTTCCCCGAAAGAGAGGACAAAGGAACACGGCGGCTCAGTACATTTGAGCCGCCGTATCATTTTGCTTGATTTGATTATTCGGATGGAATATCCTGCACCTTGACATTCTTGCCAAAATAGGCCATCGCATAGCTGACGAAGGAAATAATTAGAAACAATGCGTCTATGACGGCAATTGCCTTTACCGCTACAGGGGGAATATTCGGCATCAGAACCAGTGCGATCAGACTGACAAACAGAATCGTTGTACAGACCTTTCCCGCCATCAGCGCTCCGGGGAGCATTTTCCCTTTACGCAGGAAAACAACACCCAGCACCAGCTGGAACAGTTCTTTCATAACAAACAGCCCCAGGACAGGGTACAATACCGGGTATTTGAGACTCAGGCAGATGGTCAGCGTCAGCTGTGTGAGTTTATCAGCCAGAGGATCCAGTATCTTTCCCAGCGTCGTAATCATATTGTATTTCCGCGCGATCTTTCCATCGATCATATCCGTCAGGCAGGATACCGCCAAGATCACGCCGGCAAGAAGGTACTGATAGCGCTGCGTCGCATTCAGGTACAGGGTGGCATAAACGGGGATGAGCAGCAGACGAAACAAGCTCAATAAATTGGGAATTGAGAATATATCCTTTTTCCAGCTTCTGATAAACATGGAATCATCCTCCGCCTATGTCAGTGGCATCCTATTTTACGCATAGTAATTATTATAGACAATTCACGCTGAATTATCAAGTATTACCATTTAAGTTTCAGGAAAATTCATATTTTCGAAACTACTTCCTATTTTTTGCCCCGCGTGGCGGCTGCCCTGTTGGCAGCCAGCGGATATTGCTGTGACAGTTGAGCCCAGGTCATTCTGTCCAGATTCCCCGTCATAGGAAGTCCGCTGAGCATTTGAAAGGAGGCCAGTGAATCTGACGTAATGTCATCCAGAACGCCGCTCAGCGAAGGCTTACTGACGCTGTGATAAACATCAGCCAGCACCGCCAGCATACCCTGCACCAGGAAAAGGTTGGGATGGAATTCCCCACGGCACAAAACAACGCCGGGGTTCCAGACAACTTCAACCGGCGGCGCGGCATTCTGCGCAGCAAGGCTCTGATCGAAGACAGGTATGATTGCTTCCCACGTTGCCAGGTCCGTGATTCCGGTCACCGGCAGCATATGTTTTCGCTGGAACGCTGCCACGGCTCGAATGGTTTCCGGGCCGTAAATTCCATCAGGGGTGACTGAAATGTAACCCGGATCGTTCTGTGCGATTACCTGAAGCATCGTTTGCAGGCTTCGGATTGGCTGTCCGACAAAGGATTCCGGTGGTCTCATCTTGGCGCCTCCTGTCTGACGGGGTCCTGCTGCCCGGAGCTGAGGTTTCCTCCGGGGAATATGGACATGGTACTGGTTGCGGAATAGCGTGCGCGGGGATTGCTGTTTCCGAGGATCGCGGATGTGTAGGGAAAACTCTCCGGGTCACGCCAGGTGGTCGTCTCGATGCCGGAGAATTGGTCATAGATTGCTTCCCAGGTATCGAAATCCACAACGCCGGTTTGGGGCAGACCAAACCGGCGCTGGGCTGCCAAAACCGCGCCGCGTGTATTGGGGCCAAAAACGCCGTCGATGGTTACGGGTGGGATTTCCTGGATATAAGAGGAAAGCACCTGAAGCATATACTGTAAATGCTCCACTTTAACCCCCCGATCCCCTTGCTGAATGGGGTTAGAATTTGCCCAGTTGATGGAATAAAACTGCTGCCCCTGACTGCGAAGCTCTGCCAGGCTTGTGACCGCGACATAATACCGTACCAGCGCGTTCCAGGTTGACCGTCCCACGACACCATCAGGGGTCAGGTTAAAGATTTCCTGAAACCGAATAACTGCAGCTTCCGTCTGGGCGCCAAAAATTCCATCCACAAGGGAGATTTTGGGAATTGCCGGATAATTCTGGGAGATTCTGTTGAGCATAACCTGCAAAATCACGACACTGGGGCCTGAGTATCCACGGCGCAGCACTCCGGGATAGGAGGATGTGATGCCCTGAACAGGCGCATTGCTGACAATTTCCACATCTCCGTAGTAACTGCGCAGGATTTCCGGTGTAGTGTAGCCCTGAAGCGCCAGATTCTGGCTGCCCCATTGACTGAGGCCCTCACAGGTCACCGTGGTACCGTTGCAGAATTTTGCCGCCAGCGGCTCCACAAATCCGGGCCGCCGCAGATAGCTGGTGTAGAGCTCATCCGCAAGCCGCGCCACATTTTCAAAGTAGCTTCGGCCATTGACAAAAAACTGGTCATAGGCGGTTGAATTGGTGATGTCAAAATCATATCCTCGGCTTCTGTAAAACTCGGTGTATACCCGGTTCAGCGCAAAGGACACGATGGCAAGAATATTTGCCCGGAGCGCGCTTTCTTCCCATGTAGGGTAGATTTCGCTGGACGCAACGTTTTTTACATAGTCAGGAAAGCTGACCGTTACGTTTGGCGCATCCGCGTCAGGCGGCCCAAGATGGACGGTAATCCGCTGGGGAATATAGGGCAGGATCTGCGGCATGGTTCACCTCCTATAGGTTCTGAGGCGGGGTATCAAAGATGATCATCTGATCCCACTGGTCCGGGAACTCGGAAAGCGGTATCATTTCCAAGTTCTGAATGGTGGTTGTACCGGCGAATACCTGTAAATTCTCCGCCTCCGTCTGCTCAAAGCCCTTCAGACGCGCATATAAATTGACGATGGCATAGGGACGCTCCGAGGGGTCGGGGGACTGGCTTTCCGCCTTATCGGGAACGGGAATGGGGATGGGCGTTATTTTGCCGCTCCTGTCCGTAAGACGCATGGCGATCGCTGTCCCATCCTGGGAAGTAACGGTGATTGCAACGTTCCGCAGAGGATACTGAGCGTCGCTGGTATAAGCGTGAACCTGTATGTAACCCGTGGATGGCAAGGTATCAGCTCCTTTCAGATTCCTGAATAGGATATGCCGTTTCCGGTAAAAATGTGCAGACAGCGCAGAACGGAAGACTCTGCGCTGTCTGAAAGGATTATAGATATCCCTGCATCTGCCGGATATTTGCGGTTTCGCAGTCCAGCAGCTTTTGCGAGACGGTTTTGACCTGCGCGTCCTGCGTGGCAAACTGATGGATGTTTCTGAGGCCCTTGATCATACCCTTTGTATTGCCCTGAATCATCATTCCGGCGATCTTTGAATCGGTATTGCTGCCACGGAGCTTCATCCGTGTCATCATATCCGTCATCATCCGAATACCGGGGTCCAGTTCTTCCAACTCCCATCCCCGCTGGGTCGCTATGGAATGCGCCTCTGTTTCGATGGAGTCATACTCGTGAAGCTGTGACTCCAGTGCTTTTCTCAATGCGGGCCGCATACTGGTGTCAAGCACACTGCGAATCCCGATTTGCCCCATTTGTGTCGTCTTCAGTACAGACGAAAGGATTTCTTTGCTGTTTTTCATCGATCATCACCAATGCTAGTATGCACATCCGGCAACCGGGTATACATAGAATACGGAGATGAAGGGACGTGATTTTATGTGCGCAATTTCAGGCATAGTTGGACTGCCATCTGATGAGACGTTATTGGGACATATGCTGGACACCATGCGCCAGCGGGGACCGGATGCCCAGGGGACCTATGTTCACGGCGACACAGCGCTGCTCCACACACGGCTGGCGATTATTGACCCGGAGGGCGGAAAACAGCCCATGTCACTGGACTGGGCAGGGGAGCGCTATACACTTGTTTACAACGGAGAGCTTTACAACACAGAAGCGCTGCGAAGCGTGCTGACGGACTGCGGGCACACCTTTCTCGGCTATTCTGATACAGAGGTCGTCCTGCACGCATACGCGGAATACGGCGCGGCATGCCTCAATCAACTGAACGGAATTTTTGCCTTCGCCGTCTGGGAGGAGAAACGCGGACGCCTGTTTCTCGCCCGTGACAGGATTGGCGTGAAGCCCCTGTTCTATATGCAGCACGGGAACGGGCTGCTCTTTGCCTCGGAGATGAAAACGATTTTGCGGTATCCGACAGTAAAGGCACGGCTGGACAGGGAAGGGATTGCACAGCTGATCCTGCTGGGGCCCGGAAGGCTGCCGGGAAGCGGTGTGTTTCAGGGAATCCGGGAGATAGAGCCAGGGCAGTATGGGTTTTTTCAGGAAGGACAGTTGAAGATCACACGGTACTGGAAACTTCTGGACCGGGAGCACACGGAAAATTTTGCACAGACGGTGGAGCACGTCCGTTGGCTGGTCTTTGATGCCATTCAACGGCAGATGGTTTCTGATGTTCCCATCGGTACATTCCTGTCCGGCGGCTTGGATTCCAGTATTATTACCGCAATTTGTGCCGGACAGGAAAAGCAGAATGGTAAAAGGCTGAAAACCTTTTCTGTAGACTATCTGAACAATGACAGATTTTTCCGGGCGAGTAAATTTCAGCCCAATTCGGACAGCGTATATATTGAAATCATGCAGAAGGCGCTGGATACGGAGCACCATTGGACGGTTCTGACACCGGAAACGCTGTGCGGCGCACTGGAAGAAGCCACCATTGCCAGAGACCTGCCCGGAATGGCGGATGTGGATTTTTCTCTGCTGGCTTTCTGCTCAGATATTCGAAGGGAAGTACGGGTAGCCCTGTCCGGGGAGTGTGCCGATGAAATATTTGGCGGATATCCGTGGTATCGGGACCCGGCGGTTCGGGAACGGGAAGGCTTTCCCTGGGCACAGAATACGCATCAGCGCATCTCACTGCTGCGAGGGGGTCTGGTTCTTCATCCGGAGGAGTTTATCATGGAGGCCTATGAAAAAACCTGCCAGGAAAGTGATATTCTCCCCGGTACATCCGCGCTGGAAAGACGGATGAAGGAAATGGTCAATCTGAACTTCCGCTGGTTCATGCAGACCCTGCTGGACAGGAAGGACCGGATGAGCATGTACCACGGTCTGGAGGTCCGGGTTCCGTTTTGCGATTACCGCATTGCGGAATATCTGTATGGGGTTCCCTGGGAATTCAAGGACTACCGGGGTATGGAAAAGGGCTTGCTGCGGGAAGCGGTAAAGGGTCTTCTGCCGGAAGAGGTTCTGTACAGGAAAAAAAGTCCCTATCCCAAAACCTTTGATCCCCATTATACAGATCTGATTGCCAAAGAATTCCGGAAAATGACTTTGGGTCACTCACCTGTCTGGGAGATTGTGGATCAAGCGCAGCTAAAGAAGCTGCTGGAAGGTACTTCCGAGTGGCCCTGGTATGGGCAGCTGATGCGAAATCCGCAGATTATGGCGTATTTCCTGCAACTGGATTTCTGGCTGAGACATTATCAGGTAGATCTATGTCTGTAATTCCAAATGGAAAACATTGACGAATGTCCGGCTACGTGATAAAATACGGAAGGAACAGGATATCTAAAAAACAGGAGGCGTACTATGCGAAAAACAAAAATCATTTGCACCATCGGTCCTTCCAGCGAGAATGAAGAAACCTTGACGCAGATGTGCCTTGCCGGCATGAATGTTGCGCGGCTGAATTTCTCCCACGGCACCCATGAGGAGCACGCAAAGAAAATTGAGCTGATTAAGCGGGTACGGCAGAAGCTGGGACTTCCTATTGCGATTATGCTGGATACGAAAGGCCCCGAATACCGAATTCGTACTTTTGCATCCGGAAAAGTGACGATTCCGGACGGCGGAGCGTTTACCTTTACCACGGATGAGGTGGAGGGAGACGAAACCCGGGTCAGCGTGAACTATAAAGCTCTGCACAAGGACCTGAAGCCCGGAGATATTGTCACCGTAAACAACGGTATGGTGCAGTTTGAGGTGCAGGAAATCAGCGGTCACGATATCCGCTGCAAATGTCTGGTTGGCGGCGTGCTGAGCGACAGAAAGAGCATGTCGTTTCCCAATAAGGTCATG
Organism: Faecousia sp.; assembly: GCA_034113565.1. Lineage (GTDB taxonomy): Bacteria > Bacillota > Clostridia > Oscillospirales > Oscillospiraceae > Faecousia. The sequence continues at coordinate 52,118 of JAXEXE010000017.1, read as the reverse complement.
TCCGGCCCCTACCTCAGTGAGCAGGATAAGGCCGACATTCTTTTCGGTATAGCACACGGAGTGGATTTCATCGCCGCCTCCTTTGTGTCCACCAAGCAGGATGTTCTGGATATCCAAAAGCTGCTGGATGAGAACGGCGGCAGTGACATTGAAATTATCGCAAAGATTGAGAACCGCTCCGGTGTGGACAATGTCACGGAAATTTGCTCTGCCTGCGGCGGCATCATGATTGCAAGAGGCGACCTGGGTGTGGAAATTCCCTATGTGGAGGTTCCCGCTGTTCAGAAAAAGCTGACCCGAAAGTGCCGTTTGCTGGGTAAACGTGTCATTACCGCAACGGAAATGCTGGAGTCTATGATTCAGAATCCCCGTCCTACCCGCGCGGAGATTTCCGATGTTGCCAACGCGGTGTACGACGGAACCTCCTGTGTCATGCTTTCCGGCGAGTCTGCTGCCGGCAAGTATCCCGTGGAGGCTGTCAAAGCCATGGCAAGTATTGCGGAGTATACCGAGAAGCATACGGATTACAAGCAGCGCTTCCGTTCCACGGAATTTGTCGGAAAGAACAATCTGGACTGTATTTCCCACGCTGTCTGCTCCATGGCGATTGATGTCAACGCAAAGGCCATCGTCGTCTGCTCCGTCAGCGGAAAGACAGCCATGCTGGTCAGCCGGTTCCGCACGCCCATCGATATCATCGGTATGACCACCAATCGGAAGATTTGGCGCCGCCTGTCCATGAGCTGGGGCGTCACTCCTGTGATGGCAGATCAATTCCCCAGCATGGAAGTCATGTTCTACTACGCAAAAAAAGCGGCGGTTGACGTGCTGAACCTTCAGACGGGGGATAATATTCTCCTGACAGGCGGTCCTGTGAACGGTCAACAGGGCAATACCAATACGATTAAAATCGAAACAGTCGAGTGACCAAACATCAAAGCGCTGCCCGGAATCTTCGGGCAGCGCCTTTTGCATGGGTTATTCGTCAATGGTTGCGATTCCAAGAGTGATTTCTTCCAGAACATCCAGAAGAACCCGAACCGTGTCCAAAGAGGTGAGAACGGTAACGCCGTTTTCAACGGCGCAGCGGCGAATCTGGCTGGAGCCGGTATGCACATCCTCACACCGGACATCCATGGTGTTGATCACATAGGACACAAAGCCGGAACGGATCGCATCCAGAATTTCGGTAGAACCATCGTCAACCTTAGCGCGGATGCGGGTTTTGATGCCATCCTTGCGCAGGAAAAGCGCCGTACCGGGCGTTGCTTCGATGTTGAAGCCCAGCTGATAGAAGCGGCGAATCAGCGGCAGGGCTTCTTCCTTATCCTCATCCGAAATGGTGGCAAATACAGTGCCATAATTCAGAAGCTTCACACCGGACGCCTGAAGGGCTTTATACAGGGCCCTGGTCATGGAATTATCATAACCGATGGCTTCGCCGGTGGACTTCATCTCCGGAGAGAGGTAGGCGTCCAGGCCCCGGAGCTTGGAGAAGGAGAATGCGGGCGCCTTGACATAATAGCGCTTTTTTTCGTCGGGATAGAGCAAATCCACACCCTGATCGTGCAGGCTGTGACCGAGGGCAACCCGGGTCGCAATATCCGCAAGGGGATAGCCAGTCGCCTTACTCAGGAAGGGCACCGTTCTGGAAGAACGGGGGTTAACCTCGATGATAAATACATTGTCATCCGGGTCAACAATAAACTGAATGTTGAACAGGCCCTTGATACCAATGGCAGGGCCAAGCTTCTTGGCATATTGCAGAATAATGCCCTTGACCTTGTTGGAAATCGAGAAGGGGGGATAGACAGAAATGGAGTCGCCGGAATGCACACCGGTTCGCTCCACCAGCTCCATAATGCCGGGAACAAATACCTGCTCCCCATCGCAGATCGCGTCGATTTCGACTTCCTTGCCGCGAATATATTTGTCAACCAGCACCGGCTTGTCCGCGTCGATTTCCACTGCTGTTTGCAGATAATGGCGGAGCTGCGCTTCGTTGGACACGATCTGCATGGCGCGCCCGCCGAGAACGAAGGAGGGACGCACCAGAACCGGGTAGCCGATTTCCTTTGCCGCGGCAACGCCATCTTCAATTCTCGTTACCGCGCGGCCCTTGGGCTGAGGAATATTCAGCTCCAGCAGTAGCTTCTCAAAGGCATCCCGGTTTTCGGCCTTTTCAATGGCAGCGCAGTCCGTACCGATAATGTTCACGCCGAGATCGGTCAGCGGCTGGGCAAGGTTGATGGCTGTCTGACCGCCCAGGGAGGCGATAACACCGTCAGGCTGCTCCAGCGTAATAATGTTCATCACGTCTTCCGCTGTCAGCGGCTCGAAATACAGCTTGTCCGATGTGGTGTAGTCGGTGGAGACCGTTTCCGGGTTGTTATTGATGATGATTGCCTCATAGCCGGCATTGCGAATGGTCTGAACGGCATGGACAGTGGAGTAGTCGAATTCCACGCCCTGACCAATCCGAATGGGACCGGAGCCGAGGACAATGACCTTTTTGCGGTTCGAAACCACCGATTCATTCTCGGATTCATAGGTGGAATAGAAATAGGGGATATAGCTGTCAAATTCCGCAGCGCAGGAGTCAATCATCCGATAACCGGGAATGATGCCCTTCTCCTTCCGAAGCAGGAAGATTTTCTTCTCGCTGGTACCCCAAATGTCGGCAACGGCCCGGTCAGAGAAGCCCATCTTCTTGGCGGCAAACAGGGCAGCGGAATCACCGTTATGCTCTTTGAGAAAACGTTCCATGCGGATAATATTGCGAATCTTTCGCAGGAAGAAACGATCGATTCCGGTGGCATCCGCAATCTCGTCCACATCTGCACCCAAACGCATTAATTGAGCGATGGCGTAGATTCTGTCATCGGTGCCAATGGGAATGTACTCCATCAGGGCGTCCTTCGTCCAATCGTCGAATTTCTTCATGTGAAGATGGACAATACCGATTTCCAGAGAGCGGATGCCCTTCAGCAGGCTCTCCTCAAAGGTTCTGCCAACACTCATTGTTTCGCCGGTGGCTTTCATCTGGGTGCCAAGGCGGTTATTGGCATCGGAGAACTTATCGAAGGGGAAACGAGGCATTTTGGTGACAATATAATCCAGAGCCGGTTCAAAGGCCGCGCAGGTATTGGCCAGCGGAATTTCGTCCAGCGTCATGCCCACGCAGATTTTGGCGGAAACCCGGGCAATGGGATAACCACTGGCTTTGGATGCCAGCGCGGAACTGCGGGAAACTCTGGGATTCACTTCGATCAGGTAATACTGGAAGGAATTGGGGTCCAAGGCAAACTGCACGTTGCAGCCGCCATGAATTTTCAGAGCCCGAATGAGCTTCAGCGCGGAATCCCGGAGCATATGGTACTCTTTATTGGTCAGGGTCTGGGAAGGACAGACCACAATGGAATCGCCAGTGTGGATGCCCACGGGATCCAGATTCTCCATGTTGCAGATGGCGATAGCGGTATCATTGCTGTCGCGCATGACCTCGTATTCAATTTCCTTAAAGCCCTTAATGCTCTTCTCTACAAGAACCTGATGGACAGGGGAGAGGGCCAGGGCATTTTTCATGATTTCCCGGAACTCTTCCTCTGTATCGGCAAAGCCACCGCCGGTTCCGCCAAGGGTAAAAGCGGGGCGCAGTACCACCGGATAACCGATTTCCGCCGCCGCCTTCAGACCCTCTTCCATGGAATTGGCAATCATGGAGGGCAGCACCGGTTCACCAAGACGCTGGCACAGCTCTTTGAACAGCTCCCGATCCTCCGCCTGCTCGATACTGTAGCTGGGCGTTCCCAGCAGTTCCGTCCGGCACTCCTTCAGGATGCCTTTCTTTTCCAGCTGCATGGCAAGATTCAGGCCTGTCTGACCGCCGATGCCGGGCACAATGGCATCAGGACGCTCGTAGCGAACAATCCGCGCAATGTATTCCAGCGTCAGCGGTTCCATGTAGACCTTGTCCGCAATGGCGGGGTCTGTCATGATGGTTGCTGGATTGGAATTGCAGAGCACAACCTCGTATCCCTCTTCTTTCAGGGCGAGACAGGCCTGGGTGCCGGCATAGTCAAATTCCGCCGCCTGACCGATCACGATAGGGCCGGAACCAATCACCAGTATTTTATGAATATCTGTACGCTTAGGCATCTTTGGCTTCCTCCATCATCGCAATGAACTGCCCGAACAGGTAATCGCTGTCCTGAGGGCCCGGCGCGCTCTCCGGGTGGTACTGTACACTAAAGACTCGATCACGCTGGCATTCCAGTCCTTCCACGGTGTTATCCAGAAGGTTGACGTGGGTCACGGTCAGAGGCGTTTCCGTCAGGCTCTGCGCATCCACCGCATAGGAATGGTTCTGCGACGTGATTTCCACTTTTCCCGTTTTCAGATTCTTAACCGGATGATTGCCGCCGCGGTGTCCAAATTTCAGCTTGTAGGTTTTGGCACCATAGGCCAGCGCAATGATCTGATGACCCAAACAGATACCAAACATGGGGTATTTTCCCCTCAGCTCCCGAACCAGTTGAATGACGCACTGCACATCCTCCGGATTTCCCGGGCCGTTGGACAGAAACACACCGTCAGGAGAGATCGCTTTAATTTCCTCAGCAGTGGTATGCCAGGGAAAAACCGTGACGTCACAGCCCCAGCTGTTCAGGCGGCGCACAATATTCTGCTTCATACCGCAGTCGATAGCTGCAACATGAAACTTTGCGTTCTGAGCCGGAGAAAAGTACGGCTCCTTTGTGCTGACACGGGACACCTGATCCGTGGGCAGCGCCAGGGACTGCAAATGGGCAAAGGCGGCGAGATTTGAGGTGGCGGCATCGGTAATCAGCACTTTGCAGGTGCCTTTGTCCCGAATATACTTTGTCAGCTTTCGGGTGTCCACACCAGCGATACCGATGATGCCGTTTTTCTCCATAACCTCTCCAAGCGTCATGACGGAACGGAAATTAGAAGGTTCGTCATTGTATTCCCGCACGATCATCGCGCTGGCTGTGGGGCGAAGCGATTCATAGTCTTCCTCGCACATACCGTAATTGCCGATCAGAGGATAGGTCATGACAATGGCCTGACCGGTATAGGAGGGGTCGGAGAGAATCTCCTGATAGCCGACCATGGAGGTATTAAATACAATTTCCGCAGTACACTCACCGGAAGCGCCAAAGCCGTAGCCGTAAAATTCGGTACCGTCCTGCAAAATGATTTTTCTGTCACACTGGCGAATCATACTTTCTGTGTTCCTTTCCCTTTGGACAGCTTCTGCTCAAATTGATCCTTGCGGGTATCCTGCGGAATCTGTGTGGGGTATTCCCCGGAAAAACAGGCACTGCAATACCCGGCGCCGCCGCACAAATCCTTCAGATTCTCAAGAGGCAGGTAGCCCAGTGAATCCGCGCCGATCATTTTCGTGATTTCCGGAATGGTGTGGTTACAGGCAATCAGGTTGTCTCTGGAATCGATGTCTGTTCCATAATAGCACGGATGCAGGAAGGGGGGCGCCGAGATACGCATATGGATTTCTGCCGCACCGGCATTGCGGATCAGAGATACAATTCTCGCACAGGTTGTACCACGGACGATGGAATCATCCACCAGAACCACCCGCTTGCCCCGCAGTTCACTTTCCACGGGGCTGAGCTTAATTTTCACCTGATCCACCCGGTGATCCTGACCGGGGGAGATGAAGGTACGCCCGATATACTTATTTTTGATTAACCCGATGCCATAGGGGATCCCGGATTCCCGGGAATAGCCGATGGCTGCGTCAAGGCCGGAATCCGGAACACCCACCACGATGTCTGCGTCTACGCTGTGTGCCCTTGCCAGAATCCGGCCGGCATTGACACGGGCAGCATGAACATTGATTCCGCCGATGGTGGAATCCGGGCGCGCAAAATAAATATACTCAAAAATGCAGGTCTTCTGAGGTGCTGTATTGCAGCGGCGGCGGTCACTGGACAGGCCGTTCTGATCAATGGTAATAATCTCACCGGGAAGCAGATCCCGCTCAAAGGCGGCTCCCACGGCGCTGAGGGCGCAGCTTTCCGATGCCACCACATAGGTTCCATCTGCCATTTTTCCGTAACACAGGGGGCGGAAGCCATGGGGGTCCCGGACGGCAATTAATTTGGTGGAGGACATCATGACCAGAGAATAGGCGCCTTCCAGTTTCTCCATTGCCTGATACACAGCCTCCTGAATGGAGGGGGTTTTCAGGCGCTCCCTTGTGATTACATAGGCAATGGTTTCTGTATCGGAAGTAGAATGGAAAATAGCGCCGGAAAGCTCAAGCGCACTCCGAAGGGTCAGAGCGTTGCTCAGGTTGCCATTGTGGGCAACCGCAAGCTTGCCCTTCAGATGATTAACCTGAATGGGCTGGCAGTTGCGCATAGTCACGCCGCCGGTGGTACCATAGCGGACGTGACCGACGGCGATCTGACCTTCGGGAAAATTCTTCATTTCCTGATGGGAGAAGACTTCATTAACGAGACCGATGCCGTGGTGGGCAGTGAACATGCCGTCGTCATTGACAATGATGCCGCAGCTTTCCTGGCCCCGGTGCTGCAGGGAATAGAGACCGTAATAGGCCAGGGAAGCTACATCGGCAGGCTTTGGACAATAAACGCCAAAAACGCCGCACTCTTCATGAATACTCATTTGCGTCCTCCCAAAGCGGCGGCGATGAAACCGACGAACAGGGGATGGGGCTTATTGGGACGGCTCTTGAACTCCGGATGGAACTGTACGCCCACATGGAAGGGGCGTTCAGTCAGTTCCACAGTTTCAATCAGCCGCTTGTCAGGCGAAGTACCGCTGAGGGTCAGACCCGCTCTTGTCAGCAAATCTCGGTAGTCATTGTTGAACTCGTAACGATGACGGTGACGCTCGGAAATCTCTGCCGCACCATAGCAGCGGGCCATCGTCGTATTCGGAGAAATGACGCAGGGATAGGCGCCAAGGCGGAGTGTGCCGCCTTTGTCCACGGATTCGCTCTGACCGGGCATGAAGTCGATGACTTTATTTGGGGTAGCAGTGTCAAACTCGCCGGAGTTGGCATCCGGCAGACCGGCGTAACGGGCGTACTCAATGACCATGATCTGCATGCCGAGACAGATTCCGAAGTAAGGAACCGCGTGCTCCCGCGCATACTTTGCCGCCAGAATCATACCCTCGATACCCCGGGAACCGAAGCCGCCTGGCACCAGAATGCCATCCAGATCAGACAGTGCGGATTCATAGGTTTCCGGCGTCAGCGTCTCAGAGTCGATCCATCGGATGCAGATTTCGGAATCCAGAGCATAACCTGCATGGCGCAGCGCTTCTGCCACAGACAAATAGGCGTCGTGGAGTTGGACGTACTTTCCAACCAGGCCGATGGTAACGCTTTTCCGAAGATGATAGATCCGCTGCACCAGCGCCTGCCACTCATCCAGCTTGGGGTCCGGGGTTTGCAGGCCCAGCTCCCGGCACACAATACCGGAAAAGTTCTGCTTTTCCAGCATCAGAGGTGCCTCGTACAGGTTGGGGAGAGTGATATTTTCGATGACGCAGTCAGGCTTTACATTGCAGAACAGGCTGATCTTCTGGAAAATGCTGTCCTCCAGAGGCTCATCGCAGCGAAGAACCACGATATCCGGCTTGACGCCCATGCCTTGCAATTCCCGGACGGAGTGCTGGGTGGGCTTGGATTTGTGCTCATCGGAACCACGCAGGAAGGGAACCAGCGTCACATGGATAAACAGGCAATTCTCTTTTCCGACTTCCAGTGATATCTGACGTACCGCCTCCAGAAATGGCTGAGATTCAATGTCGCCGATGGTGCCGCCGATCTCTGTAATCACCACATCCGCGTCTGTTTTCTTACCAACGCGATAGACGAACTCCTTGATCTCATTGGTAATATGCGGGATGACCTGAACGGTGGAGCCCAGATATTCACCTCTGCGCTCCTTGTTCAGCACATTCCAGTAGACCTTACCGGTGGTCAGATTGGAGTACTGGTTCAGGTCTTCATCGATGAAGCGCTCATAGTGACCCAAATCCAGATCCGTTTCCGCACCATCCTCTGTAACATACACCTCGCCATGCTGATAGGGGCTCATTGTGCCGGGGTCTACATTGATGTAGGGGTCCAGCTTCTGCGCGGCTACTTTCAGTCCGCGGGCCTTCAGCAGGCGGCCAAGGGAGGCGGCGGTAATTCCTTTACCCAATCCGGACACCACGCCGCCTGTGACAAAAATATACTTCGTCATCGCGTTTCTCTCCTTCTCGACTGATACGGTTATTGCGGTCTTATCCTATTATTCCCATTCTACGGTTGCGGGGGGTTTACTGGTAATGTCATAGACGATGCGGTTGATCCGGGGCACCTCGTTAACGATGCGCACGGATACCCGATCCAGAACCTCGTAGGGAATCCGGGTCCATTCTGCTGTCATAAAGTCCTTGGTCGTGACGCTGCGCAGAGCCAGAACGTTTTCATAGGTTCTGCCGTCACCCATGACGCCTACACTTTTGGCGTTGGTCAGCACCGCAAAGTATTGGCTGCAAATATCACCCAGCTGGGCCTTGGCAATCTCCTCCCGGAAAATGAAGTCCGCTTCCCGGAGAATATCCAGCTTTTCCCCGGTAACCTCTCCCAGAATACGGATGGCCAGACCCGGGCCCGGGAAGGGCTGGCGGTGAACCAGATAGTCAGGCAGGCCCAACTCCTTGCCCAGCAGTCGTATCTCGTCCTTGAACAGGTGATCCAAAGGCTCCAGAACCGCCTGAAACTGCTCGATGACCTCCCGGGGCAGGAGCTTGTTGTGATGGCTCTTGATGACGTCGGCATCTCCGGCGCCGGATTCAATGACATCCGGGTAGATCGTACCCTGGGCAAAGAAGTCCTCCTTGGTGATGCCGAATTTCAAAGCCTCGTCCAGGAACACATAGCCAAACTCGGCGCCGATGATCTGCCGCTTGCGCTGTGGATCCTCTACGCCCTTCAGCTTGTCCAGGAACCGCTGCTGGGCGTCCACCCGGACAAAATGGATGTTCCACTTTTTGAAAGCAGCTTCTACCTCGTCACCCTCATTTTTGCGCATACAGCCGTGATCCACAAAAACCGCCGTCAGCCGGTCGCCCACTGCTTCTGCCAGCAGCGCTGCCAGCACGGAGGAGTCCACGCCGCCGGACAGAGCCAGCAGCACCCGGCCCTTGGGGCCGATGGTCTGACGCAGCTGTGCCACGGTGTTCTTGCAGAAGTCTCCCATGGTCCAGGTGCCCTTGGCACCGCAGACCTCGTAGAGGAAGTTGCGCAGCATCCGGTCGCCATACTGGGTGTGGTTCACCTCGGGATGGAACTGCACGCCATAAAAACGCCGGGCTTCATCGGCAATGGCGGCGTTGGGACAGGCATCGGTATGGGCAACCAGTGCAAAACCATCCGGGACTCTGGCCATATAATCGCCGTGGCTCATCCAGGAGATTGCCTGCTCCGGGATGCCCTTGAAGAGCTTGCAGCCGGTGTCGTAATAGGTTGGGGTCTTGCCGTACTCCCGGGCAGTGTCCTTCTGTGCCGCCATCACCTGACCGCCCAGCGTGTGGGCCATCAGCTGGCAGCCGTAGCAAATGCCTAAGATTGGCACGCCCAGCTGAAAAATCTCCGGGTCTACATGGGGAGACTCCTCCAGATAAACGCTGTTGGGGCCGCCAGTGAAAATGATACCCAGGGGCGCAAAGGCGCGGATTTCATCCATGGTAATGGTATAGGGCTTGATTTCGCAGTAGACGTTCTGCTCCCGGACACGCCGGGCAATGAGCTGGTTATACTGACCGCCGAAATCCAGCACCAGAATCTTTTCTTCCATTGTCATTCTCCTGTTACAGGTTGATTTCGGTATCGGATTTGGAAATATCGGCAAGCAGAGGCCGAACCTCGGCAAGGAAGCGCTCAACCTGCTCCGCGCAACGGCCGGTATAGAGGGAGGGGTCCATTACGGCATCCATTTCTTCCTTGGTCATACCGAATTCCTTGTGCCGCGCCAGGTCGCTCAGAAGGTCCCAGCTTTCGCCATTTTTCATTTTGGCCGTGGCATCCATAGAGCAGCTGCGAATGATCTCATGCAGCTCCTGACGGTTGCCGCCGTGCTTGACGCCTTCCATCATCAGATTCTCCGTTGCGATAAAGGGCAGATACTCACGGACGGTCTTCTCAACAATTTTCTCGTTGACGTGCAGACCGTTGGTCACGTTCTGGGCCAGCCGCAGAATGGCATCCGCGCAGAGGAAGCCCTCGGGCAGGGAAATCCGGCGGTTGGCGGAGTCGTCCAGGGTACGCTCCAGCCACTGGGTGGAAGCCGTCATGGGAGCGTTCAGAGCGTCCGCCATCAAATAGCGGGACAGGGAGCAAATCCGTTCAGAACGCATAGGATTGCGCTTGTAAGCCATGGCGGAGGAGCCAATCTGATTCTTCTCAAAGGGTTCTTCCACCTGACGGTCATGCTGCAGCAGGCGAATATCGTTGGCCATCCGGTAGCAGCTCTGGGCGATGGAGGACAGAACATTGAGAATCCGGCTGTCCAGCTTCCGGGGATAGGTCTGACCGCAGACGGAAAAGCACTTGGTAAATCCAAAGTCTGCGCTGATTTTCTGATTCATTTCGTCGATCTTCCCGGTATCGCCGCCAAACAAATCCAGGAAGCTGGCCTCGGTGCCGGTGGTACCACGGCAGCCAAGGAATTTCATGGTTCCCAGCACAAAATCCAGTTCCTCCAGATCGGCCAGGAAATCCTGCATCCAAAGGGTTGCGCGCTTGCCGACAGTGACCAGCTGAGCAGGCTGATAGTGAGTATAACCAAGGGTGGGCATGGCCTTGTAAGTGTCCGCAAATTCTGCCAGATTTGCGACTACCTTCAGAAGCTCACCGCGCAGATACTTCAGTCCGTCGCGATAGATGACAATATCCGCGTTGTCGGTGACATAGCAGCTGGTGGCGCCCAGGTGGATGATTCCGGCTGCCTCCGGCGCCACCTTTCCATAGGCGTAAACGTGAGCCATCACATCGTGGCGCACTTCCTTTTCCCGTGCTGCCGCGCATTCATAGTCGATATCCGTAATATGCGCTTCCAGCTGGGCAACCTGTTCTGCCGTAACAGGAAGGCCCAGCTCCATTTCTGCCCTAGCCAGAGAAACCCAGAGTTTACGCCAGGTCTGAATCCGGGTGTCCATGGAGAACAGCTTCAGCATATACTCCGAGGCATAGCGGGAACTCAACGGGGACTCGTATTTCTCGGTCATTTCTTTTTCTCCTTAACGAATAATAATGCTGTCTCTCTCCGGACCAACGGAGACATAGCCAATGTGGCAATCTATATTCTGTTCAATGAATTCCACATACTTCCTGGCCGCTTCCGGCAGGTCCTCCCATTTCCGAACGCCGGAAATGTCGCACTTCCAGCCGTCCATGTATTCGATGACCGGCTTGGCGTCATTCAGCAGGGAGGGGAAGGGGAACTCATCGGTAATCTGACCATCGATCGTATAATGGATGCAGACAGGGATTTTGTCCAGATAGCTCAGAACGTCCAGTTTTGTCAGAGCCACATTGGTAGCCGCCTGCACGTGAATTCCATAACGGGTCGCAACAATATCAATGGGGCCGACACGGCGGGGACGACCGGTCTTCGCGCCGTACTCAAAGCCCGCCTTGCGCAGCTGCTCCGCCTCGTCACCGAACATCTCACAGACAAAGGGGCCTTCGCCGACACAGGTAGAGTAGGCCTTCACAACACCGATGACCTCATCAATCTTTGCGGAGGGCAGACCGGAACCCACGGGAGCGTAGGCCGCAATGGCATTGGAGGAAGTGGTATACGGGTAGATACCGTAATCCAGGTCTCGCAGAGCACCCAGCTGGGCCTCAAACAGAATCTGCTTTCCTTCTGCCTGTGCTTTCCGCAGGAACGCACCGGTGTCGCAGATAAAGGGCTTGATTTTGTTGCAGAAGACGTCAATCCAGACCTCCAGGTCTTCCATGGTGACGGGCTTTGCACCATACACCCGGGTCAGAGTCAGATTCTTCCACTCCATCAGGTCCTTCAGGTGCTCCCGCAGATGCTCAGGGTACAGCAGTTCACCGGCAAGAATCGTCTTTTTTTGATACTTGTCAGAATAGAAGGGTGCAATGCCCTGCTTGGTGGAGCCGTACTTTTTGTCCGCCAGGCGAGCTTCTTCCAGCCCGTCCAGTTCCCGGTGCCAGGGCAGCAGCAGGGAAGCGCGGGCGCTGATTTTCAGGTTCTCGGGGGTGATGGAAACGCCCTGGCTGGTAACATCCTCAATTTCTTTCCAAAGATTTTCAGGGTCCAGCGCCACGCCGTTGCCGAGAATATTCACAACATTTTTGCGGAAAATGCCGGAAGGAAGCAGATGCAGGGCAAATTTTCCAAATTCGTTCACAACCGTGTGGCCGGCGTTGCCGCCGCCCTGGTAGCGAACGACTACGTCAAAGTGTTCTGTCAGGAGATCAACCATGCGGCCTTTGCCTTCGTCACCCCAGTTGATGCCGACAATCGCAGAATTTCCCATATTGGCTCCTCCTTACAGGTGCTCTTCCAGCCGGTGCATGATTTCGGCGTATGCCTCCTCAACACCGCCCAAATCGCGGCGGAAACGGTCCTTATCCAGCTTTTCACCGGTAGCGGCATCCCAAAGGCGGCAGGTATCCGGGCTAATCTCATCGGCAAGCACAATGGTGCCGTCGGTGAGACGGCCGAACTCCAGCTTGAAGTCCACCAGTGTGACACCGCAGGTCTTCCAGAAAGCCTTCAGAAGCTCATTGATGCGCAGAGCATATGTGCGGATGGTTTCAATTTCCTCAGCAGTAGCCAGCTTCAGAGCCAGTGCGTGGCTGGTGTTCAGCAGGGGATCGCCCAAGGCATCATTCTTGTAGGAGTATTCCACCGTGGGCTGATCAAATACAATGCCCTCTTCCACGCCGTAGTGCTTGGCAAAGGAACCGGCGGAGATATTGCGCACGATGACCTCCAGAGGCACAATGCTGACCTTTTTGACCAGCGTCTCCCGGTCGCTCAGCTCCTTCACATAATGGGTCGGAATGCCGTTTTTCTCCAGCATAGCCATCAGACGGTTGCTCATTTTGTTGTTGATAACACCCTTACCGACGATCGTGCCCTTTTTCAGGCCATTAAATGCGGTAGCATCGTCCTTGTAGGCTACGATCAGAAGTTCGGGATCATCGGTTGCAAAAACCTTTTTTGCCTTACCCTCATACAGCTGCTCTTTCTGTTCCATTTCTTTGTTCCTCCTAATTATTTTCCGCTGTCACCGTAGTTGGACAGAACACGGGCGGAAGGATCGTTCACATTGCAGCCTTCCCACTCCTTATTCGGCATCCAGAAATCCACAATCATCTGACCTTGACCAGGGTAGTATTTTTCGAAGATTTCACGGTAAAGCAGCGATTCTTTGGTAAAGGGCTGAGCGTGGGTGTATTTCTGACGCTTCAGTTCGAACTCCTCCTGCGTATAGCAGGTTTCCGCGTATTCCTTCAGGTAATCCACCATGGAGTGACCCACGGCATCGGAGAAGGCCGCTTTTTCCCGCCACAGAATATCATGGGGAAGGTAGCCGCCCTCTTCAAAGGCATGGCGGAGCAGGTACTTACCCTTATTGTACCTGTTGAGTTTCATTTCCGGGTCAATGGACATAACGTATTTTACAAAATCCAGATCACCGAAGGGGACGCGGGCTTCCAGAGAGTTGACGCTGATGCAGCGGTCTGCCCGGAGCACATCGTACATATGCAGCTCCCGGATGCGCTTCTGGGCTTCCGCCTGGAAGGCTTCTCCGGAAGGTGCGAAGTCGGTGTACTTGTAGCCAAACAGCTCATCGGAAATCTCACCGGTCAGCAGGACGCGAATATCCGTCTTCTCATGGATGTACTGGCAGACCAGGTACATACCGATGCTGGCACGGATGGTCGTGATGTCGAACGTCCCCAGTAATTCTATCACATTTTCCAGAGCCTGCAAGACTATTTCTTTAGAAATTATTACTTCCGTATGGTCACTGCCGATAAAATCTGCCACCTGCTTCGCATACTTCAGGTCAATGGCGTCTCCGGTCATACCGATTGCAAAGGTTTTGATGGGTTTTTTGCTCTCCCGCGCGGCAATTGCGCACACCAGTGAGGAATCCAAACCGCCGCTGAGCAGGAAGCCGACCTTTGCGTCAGCCACCAGCCGCTTCTGAACGCCGGTCACCAGCTTGTCGTGAATGTTCCGGCAGACCGTTTCCAGATCATCATGATTATAGGAGTCCACAGCAGCAATATCGCAGTAGCAGACAAACTTGCCATCGGCATAGTAGTGCCCGGGAGGGAAGGGAAGAATCTCTTTCACAAGCCCCATCAGGTTTTTCGGCTCACTGGCAAACACAATGGTTCCGGCCTCATCATAGCCATAGTAAAGAGGGCGGATACCGATGGGGTCACGTGCCGCGATGAACTGCTTTTTTTCGCCATCGTAAAGAATGCAGGCATATTCGGCATCCAGCATGGCGAACATCTTTACGCCATACTCAAAGTACAGAGGAAGCAGGACCTCACAGTCACTGTCACTGCTAAACGTGTATTTACCACGCAGTTCCCTGCGGAATTTTTCAAAGCCATAGATTTCACCGTTACAGACAACGGCGCTGGAATTCAGAGTAAAGGGCTGCATTCCTTCCGGATGCAGGCCCATAATAGACAAGCGATGGAAGCCGAGAACACCCTGACCTACGTCAAGAATCCGGGTATCATCGGGACCACGGGAAATCGTTCTGGAAAAGCCTTTCTGAAACGCTGCCATGTCCAGCGGCTTTCCGCAATAACCAATAATGGAACACATATTTCTGTTTCCTCCTTAAAACCGACCCGTGGGAGAGCTGCATACGCAGCTCTCCCGTAGGTCTTCTCTGTTATTCTACGTCCTGCAGGGCGTCAAAGCCTTCTTCACCGGTACGAACCTTTACAACATTTTCAACATCATATACGAAAATCTTGCCGTCGCCGATGTGACCGGTGTACAGAACTCTCTTTGCGGTTTCAATGACAGTGCGGACGGGAACCTTACTGACAACAATATCAACCTGAACCTTAGGAAGCAGGCTCGCTTCCACGGGAACGCCACGGTAATACTCGGGCTTGCCCTTCTGGACACCGCAGCCCATGACATGGGAAACAGTCATACCGGAAATACCGATGGTCATCATTGCGTTCTTCAGATTCTCCAGACGGGACTCCTTGCAGATAATCTCGACCTTTGTCATCTTGGGGGTGGAAGCATCCTCGAAGGAAGGCATCTTCTTTACGGGGATTGCTTCAGCGGCAGGAACGTCGCCGTCCACGACCACGGGCAGATCCTCATCCACCATGTCAGGCAGCATAGCGAAGCCCGCATAGGCAGAGGGAAGTCCGTGTTCGGTAGCATCCAGACCGGTAATCTCCTCGTCTCTGGAAACGCGCAGGCCGACCGTTGCCTTGATAATAAGGAAAGTGACTGTAATGGTTACTACCGTCCAGAGAGCAACAGAAGCGAAGCCCAGCAGCTGCAGACCCAGCAACTGGAAGCCGCCGCCGTAGAACAGGCCCGTAATGGTTTCACCGGCAGCATTGGCCACCGCGTAGCCGGGAGCGGTGCTCGTAGCAAACAGGCCCACGGCGATGGTTCCCCAGATACCGTTCATGCAGTGAACGGCAACAGCGCCCACAGGGTCATCAATGCGGAGCTTGTGATCCAGCAGCCAAACGCCGAACACCACCAGTACACCAGCTACGGCACCGATTACGGTCGCGCCCAGACAGTCTGTCACATCACAGCCTGCGGTAATGGCAACCAGTCCGGCGAGGGAAGCGTTCAGACACATGGAAACATCAGGCTTGCCGTACTTGATCCAGGTAAAAATCATACACACAACGGTCGCTACGGCAGGAGCAACGGTGGTGGTCAGGAAAATAGAGCCAAGCTGACCAACGGAAGTAGCGGCAGCGCCGTTAAAGCCGTACCAGCCCAGCCAGAGGATGAAGACGCCCAGAGCGCCCAGAGCGATGCTGTGGCCGGGGAAGGCGTTAACCTTTACGATCTTGCCGGAAGCGTCATGGGTAAACTTGCCGATACGGGGTCCCAGCAGCTTCGCGCCGATGAGGGCGGAGATGCCGCCGACCATGTGGATGGCGCAGGAGCCGGCAAAATCATGGAAGCCGAGACTGGCGAGCCAGCCGCCGCCCCAGATCCAGTGGGCCTCAATAGGATAAATCAGTGCAGAGATGATTGCAGAATAGATGCAGTAGGACAGGAACTTGGTACGCTCTGCCATAGCACCGGAAACAATGGTCGCGGTGGTCGCGCAGAACACCAGATTGAATACGAAGCTGGAAAAATCGAAGCTTTCGTAAGCGGTGAACAGGTCAAAACCGGGCTTTCCGATGAATCCCAGCAGGTCCTCGCCCATCAGCAGGCTGAAACCAATCAGAATAAAGACAACCGTGCCGATGCAGAAATCCATCAGGTTCTTCATGATGATATTGCCCGTGTTCTTGGCTCTGGTAAAGCCGGCCTCAACCATAGCAAAGCCAGCCTGCATCCAGAATACCAATGCCGCGCCGATCAGATACCAAACATTCCATACTTCACTCATAATCTTACCTCCTTGTATTTTGATCTTCTTCTTTTCCTCGGGAACTGAAGCACATCAAGCGGCTAAAGCTCCCATAAATGGCTTTCCCGATTTGGACGCGTGGCTCAAACCGGGAAAGTGCTTTATCATGTAAATCAAGCCGCTTTCCGGGAGGGGGTGGTCAGCCCCCTCCCACGGGCCGTCCGAGACGGCATTTGGCAGCTATGAAAGGGTAGCGGTTTAACGGACGCCGAAGAGCAGGTCGCCGTAAGTGGGGAAGGGCCAATACTTTTCAGCGGTCTGCGTCTCAGCCTCATCGGCAACGGCACGCAGAGCAGCCATCTTTCCGAGAATAGTATCCCGGATGGCGAAGGATTCCTCCTTCGTGTCGGTAATGCCGTTCAGGTCCAGCAGAGCGGTCTCCAGCTCATCCGTCTTCTCAGCGATCTGATCCGTGAGGATGGAGAGCTTGGAAATCAGTCCGGTCTCATAAGCGCAGGCGGCGGTGGGAGCAACAGCTTTCTTGGCTGCGGCAGCCTTGGCCAGGTCGCTGACATAGCTTTCCACCGCAGGGAGAATCTGCTTGCGCGCCATATCGATCATGGTAGTTGCCTCAATGCGGACGGTCTTGCAGTAGTTCTCCAGCATGATCTCACAGCGGGACTCCAGTTCCGCAACGGAGAAGACCTTGTGAGAGGTGAGCATCTTCACATTCTTCTCGTCCAGCAGGTGAGGCATGCAATCAGGCGTGGTGCGGTAATTGCACAGACCGCGCTTTTCGGTGGCTTCCTTGATCCAGGCGTCATCGTAGCCGTTGCCGTTGAACAGGATGCGCTTATGATCCTTGATGGTCTTCTTGATCATCTCGTGCAGCGTAGTCTCGAAGTCCTCCGCGCCTTCCAGACGGTCAGCGTAAATCTTCAGGGACTCGGCCACAGCGGAGTTCAGCATCATGTTGGCGCAGGCAATGGAGTTGGAAGAACCCAGCATACGGAACTCAAACTTATTGCCGGTAAAGGCGAAGGGGGAAGTACGGTTACGATCCGTAGTGTCCCGGGCGAATCTGGGAAGTACATCCACGCCAAGCTTCATAGTGGTCTTCTGCGTTCCGGCGTAGGGAGTGTCATTTTCAATGGCATCCAGAATGCCCATCAGCTCGTCGCCAAGGAAAATGGAAACCACAGCGGGAGGAGCCTCATTGGCGCCAAGGCGGTGATCGTTGCCGGCAGTGGCAACGGACAGTCTCAGCAGATCCTGATAGTCATCAACAGCCTTGATGACAGCGCACAGGAACAGCAGGAACTGCGCATTTTCGTAGGGTGTCTCACCGGGAGACAGCAGATTCACACCGGTGTCGGTGGCAATGGACCAGTTGTTGTGCTTGCCGGAGCCATTCACACCGGCAAAAGGCTTCTCATGCAGCAGGCAAACCAGGCCGTGCTTCGCGGCAACCTTCTGCATGATTTCCATGGTCAGCTGGTTGTGGTCGGTGGCAATGTTTGTGGTGGTATAAATCGGAGCCAGCTCATGCTGAGCGGGGGCAACCTCATTGTGCTCCGTCTTTGCCAAGATTCCCAGCTTCCACAGTTCCTCGTTCAGATCAGCCATGAACGCGGCAACTCTGGGCTTGATGACACCAAAGTAATGGTCATCCATTTCCTGACCCTTGGGGGGCTTTGCGCCAAACAGCGTACGGCCGGTGTAAATCAGATCCTTGCGCTTGTCGTACATCTCCTTATCGACAAGGAAATACTCCTGCTCAGGGCCGACGGAGGTACGAACACACTTGACGTCCTCATTGCCGAAGAGCTTCAGAATCCGCATCGCCTGACGGTTCAGCGCTTCCATGGAGCGCAGCAGGGGCGTCTTCTTATCCAGTGCCTCGCCGCCGTAGGAGCAGAACGCAGTGGGGATGCAGAGGGTCTTGCCCTTAATGAACGCATAAGAAGTGGGGTCCCACGCAGTATAGCCTCTTGCCTCAAAGGTTGCCCGCAGGCCGCCGGAAGGGAAGCTGGAAGCGTCAGGCTCGCCCTTAATCAGTTCCTTGCCGGAGAAGTCCATAATCACGCCGCCGTCCGGTGCGGGGGAGATGAAGCTGTCGTGCTTCTCGGCGGTAATGCCGGTCAAAGGCTGGAACCAATGGGTATAGTGGGTAGCACCGTGGGCGACAGCCCAGTCCTTCATGGCAGCGGCAACAGCATTTGCCACACCGGCGTCCAGCTTTGCGCCATGATCGATGGTCTTACGAAGAGACTGATAAACATCAGAGCTCAAACTTGCCTTCATTACGCGGTCGTCAAACACCAGACAACCAAAATAATCGGATATAGAAGTACCCATAATTAACACCCCTTCATAAAGTAAGCAGAGAAATAAAAAAGAAGACAAGGACGCCTGTGAGCTGCCGCTCCAAGACATCCTTGCCTTACGCGGGACATTTTACAACAGAATATTCGCTTTGTCAACACCCTGCACAAAAAAAGTTTTTTCCATTTGGGTAGATTGACAAGAGTCAAAACATGGAATATAATGCCATTCAAGAGTAAAGACACTCAGGAGGGGGCGTTTTACTCATTTTGTGGCCATCTTTCAGTATTTTCGTGGAAATATCATCTTATCTGAGTTTTTTCCAAAATATTATGGAAATCCTTTGCTATAATTGAAATATCAGGTAAATACAGGTCGTGAAAGCAGCACAGAACCTGTTAAATCGAAAACGAATAGAAAGCAGGTAGGCGTATGAAATACACCCCGCAGGAAGTCATTCAGTTTATTCAGGAGGAAGACGTAAAGTTTATTCGGCTTGCCTTCTGCGATATTCAGGGACGGCACAAGAACATCTCAATCATGCCCCATGAATTGGAGCGCGCTTTTGAATACGGGATTGCCATTGACGCTTCTGCCATTGAGGGCTTTGGCGACGAAGTGCACTCTGACCTGTTTCTGCGTCCGGACCCAACAACCATTGCAGTACTGCCCTGGCGGCCGGAGCACGGCAGAGTCGTCAGAATGTTCTGCACGATTACCGATCAGAGCGGCAAGATTTTCATCCATGATACAAGAAGCATTCTGAAACAGGCCATCGCCGATGCTGCTGCCGACGGCTATACCTTCTTCTTTGGTTCCGAACTGGAGTTCTACCTGTTTAAACTGGATGACAACGGGGAACCCACCCATATTCCTTACGATCAGGCGACCTATATGGATGTGTCTCCGGATGATAAATGTGAGAATGTTCGCCGCGAGATCTGTCTGACGCTGGAACGTATGGGGATTCAGCCTGAGTCTTCCCACCATGAGCAGGGCCCTGGGCAGAACGAAATTGATTTCCGGTACTCGGACGCTCTGACTGCGGCAGATGACGCTCTGACTTTCTGTACTGTCGTGAAGACAATCGCCGCCAGCAACGGGCTGTACGCTGATTTTTCACCCAAACCCATTGCGGATCAGCCTGGCAGCGGTTTTCACATCAACATGTCGGTGCGTGGAAGCAATGCCAGCCAGATGCAGCACATGATTGGCGGCATTCTGCGCCATGTAGCGGATATGACCCGTTTCCTGAACCCAACGGTGCAGTCGTATAACCGGCTGGGTGTTTGCAAGGCGCCTAAGTATATTTCCTGGTCAAATAACAACCGGTCCATGCTGATTCGGGTTCCGGCGGCATCCGGCGAATACCGCAGAATGGAACTGCGTTCTCCGGATTGCACCGCGAATCCCTATATCGCGTTTGCACTTCTGATTTGGGCCGCTCTGGACGGTCTGAAAAACGGGATTGTTCTTCCGGAGAAGGCAAATGTGAATCTTTACACCGCCGGGCCGAAGGATGTCTGCGACATGGAGACGCTCCCGCTGACTCTGGGCGCAGCCAGCAAGTGCGCGGGGAGCAGCGCATTTATACGGAAGCATCTGCCGGAATCGTTGATTGATTACTACTGCAAGTAATAAATGCGGGTGATTGCGAGAAGGGAGAGAGTCTGATTGGTTTTCAGCTCAGAGACATACAGTGTGCTGGTCGTATCGAATCAGCGCAGGTTTAATGATGCCATGACTCCCATGCTGCCCCCCTCGGAGTATTACCCTGTGTGTTTTTCCTCCAACATTGCGGCGGCAAGAAGGGAATTGCTCTCACGGAACTATGATTTTGTGATTATCAACGCGCCGCTTCCGGATGACCCCGGCACAAGATTTGCGATTGATGCCGGTAGCCGGTCAGACACCGTTGTCTTGCTGCTGCTGCGTGCGGAAAACTATGAAGATGTAAATGAGCGGGTGACTGCCCACGGTGTTTTCACGCTTCAGGTTCCGTTTCCCGCCAGCACCATGCGTCAGTGCCTGAAATGGATGATTTCCGCCCGGGAACGTCTTCGTAAAATGGAAACGATTAACTTATCCGTTGAGGAGAAAATGGAAGAGATCCGCCTTGTAAACCGTGCCAAATGGATTCTGATTGAGCAGCTGAAGATGAATGAGGCGGATGCGCACCGCCATATCGAGAAGCAGGCAATGGACCGCTGCACCACCAAGAAGGAAATTGCGCTGAGCATCATTAAAACATATACATAACCACCCTGAAAACCGGCATCTGCGGATGCCGGTTTTTAAAGACTTACCTTTTTCGAAAAAAACAGTTGTATTATTCTGGATTTGTGGTACAATATACAAAAGTATGTCATGCCGTAAGGCAGGACGATCATCTAGGAGGTATCCCCATGGCAGAGGCAAAGCAGTACATTACGCACGCTCAGATCGGCGGCAATGTTATGATTTCGGAAGATGTTGTCAGCACCATCGTTGAAAGCACACTCACCGAAGTGGACGGCGTGGTCAAGGGCGGCGCTGAGGTCGTCGGCAAAAAGAGCTGGGGCAAAGGTGTGCGGATCCACATCGCGGAGGATAACACGCTGACAATCGGCTGCAACATCATCGTCCGTTACGGCGAAAGCGTGATTCAGGTTGCGAAAGCTGTTCAGGAAGCCATCACCAGCGCTGTAGAATCTGTAACCGGTGTTACCGTGCAGGATGTGGATGTAAACGTCTGCGGAATCATTCGCAAGTAAAGGATACAATTATGACGAGAGGAAATGCCAGAGAACTTGCGGTACATCTGATTTACGGGCGTGCATTTACCGGTGAGGAGCCGGAAGAGGTGATTTCCACCCGCCTGGAGAAGGAATACTACGCGGAACTCGGGAAAGAGAATGAGGTGTATTCCGAGCGCCCCAGCCGTGCCCAGCTGCGCTACATTGACAGTGTCGTGACCGGGGTCGCCAATCGGGAGGAAGAGCTGGACGAACAGATTCAGAAATACGCTATCGGCTGGGACATCAGTCGGATTTCCAAGCTTGCCCGCTGTATTCTGCGCCTTGCGATCTATGAGATTCAGTATGTGGATGACGTTCCCGCAGGTGTTGCCGTTTCTGAGGCCGTCCGCATCGCCAAGAAGTACAATGACGACGATACGGGCGCTTTCGTAAATGGGATTCTGGGCAGTTTTGTCAGGAATCTGACGCCTGTGGAAGAGGCAAAACAATGAAGGGCGTAATTGGTATCGATACCAGCAATTATACCACTTCCATTGCCTTTTTTGACGGCACTGGAGGGGAGAACTGCTCGAAGCTTCTTCCTGTGAAGCAGGGAGAATTGGGCTTACGGCAATCTGACGCCGTCTTTGCGCACATAAAGGGCCTGCCGGAGCTATCTGGCAGGCTGTTTTCCCATATACAGACGGCCAATATCACCGCCGTTGGCGTCAGCACCCGTCCCAGAGCGGTAGAGGGGAGTTATATGCCCTGCTTTCTGGTAGGCTACTCCCATGGGAAGCTTCTGTCGGATATGCTGGGTGTGCCTTTGGTCGAAGTGTCCCATCAGCAGGGGCATGTCGCGGCCTCCCTGTGGAGTGCCGGTCATATGGAGCTGCTTTCGCATCCTCACCTTGCGTGGCATCTGTCCGGCGGTACAACGGAGCTTCTTCTGGTCAAACCGGAGGGAGCCAATGTGGCCTGCACAAAAATTGGCGGTACATCGGATATCTCCGCAGGCCAGCTGATTGATCGTACCGGACAGCTGCTGAAACTTCCGTTTCCCTCCGGAAAGCACTTGGACGCGCTCAGCTGTGAGGCTGCAAAAAAAGATTTTTTCAAAGTAAAATGCACAGATATGACGTTTTCTCTTTCCGGCGTTCAGAATAAGGTTCAGCAATACCATGCGCAAAATAGCATCCCTGCAGAGACTGCGGCCTATGCGCTGCGGTGTGTTGCGTACGCGGTCTTTCAGGCAACACAGCAGGCGCTTACCCGGTACCCGGGGCTGCCAGTGGTTTTTTCTGGCGGCGTGGCCTCTAATTCCATGCTGCGGCAGGTACTCGCTCCATTGAACCCGATTTTTGCCCAGCCTCAGTATTCTACCGATAACGCCATGGGCGTCGCCGTTCTGACGTACCGTTCCGTGGGGGTGTAAAATTGGCTCAAAATGTACTGTCCATTTCCCAGTTAAATGAATATATCCGCGGAAGAATGGATGCGGACCCGCTGCTGGCACAGGTTGCCGTGCGTGGCGAAATCAGCAATTATAAGCTGTATCCTTCAGGGCACCACTACTTCACGCTTAAGGATGAGAGCAGCGCATTAAAGTGCGTTTTGTTTAAGGGAAATGCATTTAAGCTTCGTTTCCGTCCGGAAAACGGCATGAAAGTGATCGCGATGGGCAAGGTTTCCGTCTACCCCAGAGACGGAGCCTACCAGCTGTACTGTACTGCCTTGGCCATGGATGGCGTGGGCGATTTGTATGCAGCATTTGAACAGCTGAAAAAGAAGCTCGCTGCTCAGGGGCTGTTTGACCCATCCCACAAAAAACCGCTGCCAAAGTATCCCGGCACCATCGGGATCATTACCAGTTCTGCCGGCGCGGCGGTCCATGATATGCTGCGTATTCTGAGGAAGCGCTACCCTTTGAGCCATGTCCGACTGTTACCCGTCCGGGTACAGGGTGCGGAGGCCCCTGGGGAAATTGCGGCAGCCATCCGTTACGCAAATCACAATCATTTGGCAGACCTTTTGATCGTTGGCAGGGGAGGCGGCTCCATTGAGGATCTGTGGGCGTTCAATGACGAGCAGGTTGCCTACGCCATCTATCATTCAGAGATACCGGTCATTTCCGCAGTAGGTCATGAGCCTGACGTTACCATTTCGGACTATGTTGCGGATCTGCGGGCGGCGACACCTTCCAACGCGGCGGAACTTGCCGTACCGGATCAGGATGCTCTGCGGCAGAATCTGGATGCAATGTCGAACGCTATGGTTTCCAGCCTGAGCCGTCAAGTAAAGTCGGCACGGCAGCATTTGCAGATTCTGTCTGCTTCACAGGCTTTGCAGAGTCCTACCGGCTATCTGGAGCAAAGACGCCAGTGCGTTGAACTTCTAAAGAACAGGCTGCTGGCGGCGCAGAATCAGAATCTGACCAGAAGCAGGCAGCGGTATATTGCCGTGACGGCAAAGCTGGACGCAATGAGTCCGCTGAAGGTCTTAACCCGCGGTTATTCCATGGCCCAGACGGAAAGGGGAGAAGTGGTGCGTTCCGTCAGCCAGGTTTCCATTGGTGAACGAATCCGCATCAGACTGAGTGACGGTTCCCTTTCGGCGACCGTCATGAATAAGGAGGAAGGCAAATGAACCAGGAGAATCAAACCTTTGAAGCGTCCATGACGCGGCTGGAACAGATTGTACGGGCAATGGAACGGGGAGACGTGCCACTGGAGGAATCGCTGAAGCTTTTTCAGGAAGGGACCGAACTTGTCAGAAATTGCCAGAAGCTGCTGGATGACGCTCAGTTACAGATAAAAAAGATCATGACAGCACCGGACGGAAGCCCTGTGGAGGAGGATTTTCAGGATGAACCTTGAACAGCAAAGCCGCGAATATCGGGAATACTTGGAAACCTATCTGCAAGAGCACTATCAGAAATTGTCCGACGAGCCGCAAAAGCTGCTGTTTGAAGCAATGCAGTATAGTCTCATGGCAGGCGGAAAGCGGCTGCGGCCAATTATGACGTTCGAATTTTGTCGTATGTGCGGCAGAGATTGGAAGAAAGCCGCTCCCTTTGCGGCAGCGATTGAGATGATCCATACATACAGCCTGATCCATGATGATCTTCCTTGCATGGACAATGACGACTACCGTCGCGGGCGACTGACCAACCACAAGGTATATGGTGAGGGGATGGCAGTTCTAGCGGGTGACGCGCTGCTGACAGATGCGTTTGGATTTGCGTCTACAGCAGAGCTCCCAAACCCCGGCGACATGTCCACTGCAATTGGTATTTTGTCGGAATGCGCCGGTTCAATGGGAATGGTCGGCGGGCAAGTGCTGGATATTATGAGTGCCGAGCGGGAGCTGACCGAGCAGGAGGTTTTGGATATCCAGAACCGGAAAACAGGATGCCTGATTTCCGCAGCCTGCGCCCTTGGCGTGATTGCAGGTGGCGGAAGCGAGGAGCAATACAACGCGGCATGTCAATTTGCCGCCGGATTGGGTTTGGCTTTTCAGATTCGGGATGATATGCTGGATGTGATTGGAACACAGGCGGAGCTTGGAAAAGCTACAGGTGTGGATTCCGATAAAAACACGTTTGTCAAACTTTTTGGGCTTAATAAATGTGAAGAATTGGTTGCATCCTACACAAACTATGCAATTGACGCGCTAAATGTATTTGAAGATACATCCTTCCTGAAGGCACTTGCAAAGAGCTTAACAGAGCGGAGAACGTGATATGCGCATCGATCAACTATCCAGTGTTTTACGTGAAAACCGGGATGAGACCTACAGGCAGATGCAGATTCGTCTGATTCCCAATATCTGCCCGGATAGGATAATTGGTGTGCGCACACCTGCTTTGCGGAAAATCGCCAGAGAACTGGAAGATAAGGACGCTTTTCTAAACAGTCTCCCGCACCGTTCTTTTGAGGAAAACCAGATACATTCTTTTCTACTGGAACAGGAGAAGGATTTTCCCATTGCAATCATGGAAATCGAGAGATTTCTGCCTTACATAGATAATTGGGCAACCTGCGACCAACTGAGACCGCGGTGCTTTCGGAAGCACCATCGGGAACTGCTGACCTATCTACAGACATGGATCCATTCGCAGGAGCCGTACACCGCTCGCTTTGGCATTGGAATGCTGATGGTGCATTTTCTGGATGAAGATTTTGAGGAAGCCCATCTGGGGCTGCCCGCGTCCGTACATTCCGAAGAGTACTATGTCAAAATGATGATTGCGTGGTACTTTGCGACAGCACTGGCAAAGCAGTATGAGGCGGCGCTGCCCTATATCTCCGGTTACCGTCTGGATCAATGGGTTCACAACAAGGCGATTCAGAAGGCGATTGAGAGCAATCGTGTATCGCCTGAGCATAAGCAGGAATTGGTAATGTACCGCATAAAATAGGAACAGTCTGGAACAGGGCATTTCCCCGTTCCAGACTGTTTCTTTATATCTGTTCGGCGATTTCCTGAATCAGTCGTTCTGTTTCGTTCCAACCGATGCAGGGATCGGTAATGGATTTTCCATAGATCCCTTCGCCAATTTTTTGGCATCCGTTTTCCAGATAGGACTCAATCATAAAGCCCTTTACCATGGAGCGGATTTCCGTGCTGTGACGGCAGCTATATAGGACATCCTTGCAAATTCTTGGCTGCTGCTCATACTTTTTCGCGGAATTGGAATGGTTTGCGTCCACAATCAGCGCCATATTCTTCAGCCCCTTTGCACTGTATGTCTGATACAGGTGCTCAAGGTCCTCATAATGGTAATTTGGATGGGCTTCGCCATGCTTATTCACATAGCCCCGCAGAATTGCGTGGGCTAGGGGATTCCCGGTGGTGTCCACTTCCCAGCCACGATAGATAAAGGTATGAGGACTTTGCGCGGCTAATATGGAGTTAAGCATGACCGAGATATCACCGCTGGTGGGGTTCTTCATTCCCACCGGCACGGCAATACCGCTGGAGGTCAGCCGGTGCTCCTGATTCTCCACACTTCTTGCGCCGACCGCAACATACGACAGTAGATCGGATAGATACCGGTAGTTATCCGGGTAGAGCATTTCATCCGCAGTGGACAGACCGGTATTCGCCAGAACGTTGGTGTGCAGGCGGCGAATGGCAATCACGCCCTGCAGCATATCGGATTTTTGTTCCGGGTCCGGCTGATGCAGCAGGCCCTTATAACCGGCGCCGGTGGTACGGGGCTTGTTTGTGTACACTCGGGGGATCAATATGAGCTTATCAAATACGACCTCCTGAAGACGGGCCAGACGCTGACAATAGTCAAGAACCGCATCCTCGCGGTCCGCAGAGCAGGGGCCGACAATCAGAACCATTTTATCACTTTTCCCGGTGAACACATCACCGATCTGCTCATCCCGTGTTTCTTTGATACGCGATAGCTCCGCTGTCAGAGGATACTGTTCCTTGATTTCCTTGGGCACCGGAAGTTTCCGCTTAAATTCCATATTTTTCATGCTATTCTCTCTTTCTTTTTATTTTTTCTTCTTTCCTAAGTGCATTTTGCGCACAATGATCGCTACGCAGATCAATAGTACGAAAGAAACGGCCGCGATGGTCAGCGAGAGTGCCGGGAAAGAATCAGGCTGTTTTTCGGCTGCCGTGCCTGTTGCTGATGTTTCCACGGGCGCTGTTTCTTCCGGAAGTGTTTCCACTGTTTCCTCAGTGGGTTCAGGCTCATGACTGGTCTGGGCATACACGATTCTGCCCGATCCGTTAACCGTTCCATAGTCAATGCCAAGCGCAGGGTATTTTTCCAGCAGAGGAGAATTGGAGGCCATTACGGTCTTCCCCTCAAATGCCTGAACATAATTGGCAAGGACCATATAATCCTCCATAACGTAATCCACCACATTTACCGCGGAGGAAAACATATTGTATCCATCGCCGGAATCTCTCAGAATATAGTTGTATCCCGCCAGATGATAGCTTGCCGTCCGGTCCAGAGCTTTCCAGCTATTCGACGCCTTGTCGTAAACCGCAACGTCATGGACGCGGTATCCACCGGTAGGTCCGCCAATCCACATACCATTGCCGTCCTTTTGCGTGGAATCGGGCCACTGCGTATCGATCTGGTAACGAATGCCGGAAACCTGGAGGAAACCGCCGCACTCCTCCCCGCTGCCGGCAAACCGGGCTCCCCATTCCAATGCGTCAAGCAGCTGCTGCCCGGTTACTGTTTGCAGACAGGCCACATTGCCGAACGTATGAATATCTTTACAGGTCTTATATGTCAGTACGCCTGAAACGGCAGGATTGCGGATGCCGCCGCCATTTACGATTGCCGCATCCACATGCAAATCCATCTGGTCAAATAAGTAGTAGAGCGCATCTGCCGCAAAATCGCCGGTATTTGTTTCCTGCATTCTGACAAGTCGCGTCCCGTCTTCAGAATAGTTGTCCAGTATAACCTGAGACTCTCCGATTTTTTGCTTCAGCGCCAGATTCACTTTGTTGATCCACTGATTCTTCTGAAATGCCAATGTATAGTCATTCAGCCAATCCGGCCCGGTGTACAGTTCGGAAGAGAGACGGTAGCCGCTGACTTCTGTCGTTTCTGTACCGTCCCGGTTCCTGACGGTCTTCAGGATCTCCTCGCAGGAAA
This sequence comes from Faecousia sp., assembly GCA_034113565.1. Lineage (GTDB taxonomy): Bacteria > Bacillota > Clostridia > Oscillospirales > Oscillospiraceae > Faecousia. Next base: position 23,774 of record JAXEXE010000017.1, on the reverse strand, counting down.
TCAGGTCAGAACGAATCGCGCCGGTATCATAGTCAATGATCATCATGCCCACCTGATTCAGATATTCCCCGGCTTGTGTCAGGAGCGTTGTCTTTCCGTCTGCACCTGTTAGCTGTTTGCCGCTTACCACACTGTGCGAGTGACCATCAATAAATGCGTCCAATCCGCTGACGTGGGCGATTACTTCTTCACTGGTCCACGGAGATGAGGAATAATCGTCCCCCAAGTGACCAACCGCAATGACTTTTGTCGCGCCGGCCCGCCGTATGGCGTCCACCGCGGTCTGCACATCGGCATAGAGTTCCTGTCCGTTCTCGCCGCCGGAGATGCCATAGCAGTAGTCCCCGTTCTCATCCTGAAAATACGCAGGCGTAGACTTTATGATGGATTCAGGAGTGGTGATACCAACAAAGCCGACGATTTCCTTCCCAAAGTGGTAGGCTTGGAAGGATTCCAGCAGATTTTCCCCTCGAATTCCCTCTGCCTGTCGGTACAGATTACAGGAAATGTAGGGAAAACCAGCCTCCTGAGAACGCTGCAAAAAGGTATCCATCCCGTAATCAAATTCATGGTTTCCCGGTGTGGCCAGATCATAGCCCGCCTTGTTCATCAGCTGAATAATGGATGCACCCTTGTCCATAGAACCGTAAGCGGTTCCTTGGAGGTGATCGCCCGCATCCACCAGAAGGACATATCTGTATTCCTTCTCCAGCTCCTTTTTCAGCGCACCGATGGTATCATAACTCAAAGGGCCGTCTATATACGCGTGCGCATCGTTGGTGTACAGAATTACGATATCATTGGATTTCTCCCCATCAGCGGCAGATGCGGGCATGCACAATGAAACGGTCAGCAGCAAGGTGCAAATGAATGATAATAGTTTCCGCATGGCGTATGTTCCTCCTCTTCTCGATGTCCATATTCTACAACATTTTGTCGAAAAAAGGAAGTGCTGTAAAGAAGAAATTGTTCATAGGTGCGCACTCCCGTATGGACAATGTATGGGTTTTATGCTATTCTATCCATGACCAATCGATAAGGAAATGGTGTTTACAATGAAAAAGACAATGATTCTTCGCCTGACAGCGGTGGTAACAGCAGTTCTGATTGCCGGCTGCTGCCTGACTGGCTGTGGGAAGAAGAAAAGGATTACTTCGCAAACAGAGGAAACCACATTTGGAATTGATGTTGCCCGCTACCAGGGCACCATTGATTGGAAAGAGGTCGCCCAGTCCGGTATTGACTTCGCAATCATCCGAGTGGGTTACCGCGGAAAGACAGACGGTATCATTAAAGAAGACCCCAATGGACGCTATAATCTCCAGGAGGCGTCCAAAGCAGGCATTAAAATCGGGGCGTATTTTTTCTCCACCGCTGTATCTGAAGAGGAAGCAAAAGAGGAAGCGGCATGGATGGGGGAAGTACTGGCGAAATACCCCATTACTTACCCGGTCGTGTATGACTGCGAGGGCTTTCGGGAAACGTCCAGCAGACAATATGATATGAACAAGAAAGAGCGAACGGATGCGGCGCTTGCGTTTCTTGCTGCCATTGAACGGCTGGGCTACGAAGGCATGTTTTACGCTTCCAAAAGGGACATGGAGTTTGATAATCATTGGGAGACATCCCGAATTGAGGATAAGTATAAAATCTGGGTTGCACAGTATCCGGCGGAGCCTTACCCAATGACAGAAAAGTCCAGCTACGCACAGACACACCATATGTGGCAGTACGCAACAAATGGGACGGTACCGGGCATTTCTATCCCCGTAGATATGAACGTAGCCTATTTTGGGTATGACGGAATTGAACCGGCAAAAGATAAAACGCCGCCGCAGGAAGCGAAAGCGGATATCGAAGCCATGATGGATTTTACCCCCGTATCGGAAGAGGTGACCGCAAAGAATGAGACAAATCTGCGCAGTATCCCCAGTCAGGGGGAGGACAGTCAGGTTCTGCGCACGTTAAGAAACGGAGAAATCGCTCAGCGAATTGCGATCAGCAGCAGCGGCTGGTCAAAGGTTGTGTTTGAGGATAATACCTACTACGCTGTTTCCAGCTATTTAACAACCGATTTAAGCGTCAAGCCGGAACAGACGGAAGATAACGATGGTATCCAGACACAATTTACACCTGTTCATGAAAGTGTGACTGCAAAAAAACTGGTCAATTTGCGAAAGCTTCCCAGTGTTGAGCATGAGGATGCTGTAGTGATCGCTCAACTTAAGAACGGTGACGTTGCAACACGTGTCGGAATCAGCGATAATGGCTGGTCAAAACTGGAATATCAGGGGCAGATCTGCTATGCGGTCACCAGTTATCTGGAGCTTGTGAATGGGAATGATCCTGTATCTTCCGAACCCAGCGAAGGAAACAATATGGCTGCCGGGACTGCATCAGATGTGGAAATACAAACACAGTTCGAGCCGATTCAGGATCAGGTTACCGCAAAGGTGGAGGTGAATCTTCGCTCCTTACCAAGTGTGGAGGATCCGCGGTGTGTTGTTGTCGCAACGCTGAAAAATGGAGAGGTTGTCACGCGTACCGGAATCAACCGGGATGTTGGCTGGTCAAGGGTGGAATACCAGGGCCAGATACTGTACTGCGTCAGCAATTATCTGACTGCTGCGGAATAGGGGAGAGTCCTGTGCTTGAAATCAGAAAGGGAACGATTCAGGACACAGAGCCGTTGATCGATTTGACGGTGCTGGTCAGGCAGTCCATGGAGCACAAGGAGTGGCTGTATCTGGACCCGCCGGATGAAGTCCGCCGGAGGATGAATGACGGTACCATGTCTCTATGGGTGTCCATGGATGGTAAACGAATGGCAGGCGCCTTCGATATTTTGCGTCCAAGCCTGGCTCCGTTCAACTATGGTTACACCATTGGGCTTTCAAATGAAGATCTGCAAAAGGTTATTCACATGGATACCGTAGTTGTTCACCCGGACTACAGGGGATTGGGGCTGCAAAAACGGTTGATGCAAACTGCGGAAACAGGATTATCCAAAGCTGGGCAACACGTTTTAATGTGCACGGTACACCCGGAAAACCGCTACAGTCTGAATAATGTGCTTTCTCAGGGATATACGATCTGTACAACTGTGGATATGTACGGTTCTATTCGCCATGTACTGAGAAAAGACATCGGATAGGGAATCGAATGCATATAGCCCGGATTTCTACTTGTATTTTGATGAGACTTCTGCTATAATACGCAGTCGGGTAAAATCCGAAAATATGCGCTGTATCCTTGTAGAAGGAACGGCAGCAGGAGGTAATTGAATATGAATCGTAAGAAAATGGGCACCCGCTATATGGCGACGCTGGCAATGTTCTGTGGAATTTTGCTGGTGATGGGCGCGACAGGGATCGGATTTATTCCGCTGCCAGTCATCAAAGCCACCACCATGCACATCCCGGTGATTCTTGGCGCGATCCTTCTGGGACCCGCTGCAGGCGCGGTACTTGGCGGTGTGTTCGGCCTTTGCTCCATCTGGGCAAACACCACTTCTCCCGGACTCTTGGCTTTCGCCTTTTCTCCGTTTATGACAACGGAAGGCCTGCCCGGTGTGCTGAAAAGCCTGTGGATCGCTCTCGGGTGCCGTATTTTGCTGGGTGTGATCGCAGGGTGGCTCTGGAAGGGGCTGAAGCGGATTTTGAAGCAGGACTATCTGGCACTGCCTGTGACTGCGGCAATTGCGACGATCTGCCACACAATTCTTGTGATGGGCAGCATCTATCTGCTGCTGGCGCAGCAGTACGCACAGGCGAAAAATGTTGCCATTACGGCGGTATTTGGCCTGGTGATGGGCACTGTAACAGCTTCCGGGATTCCTGAGGCGATTATCGCGGCAGTGCTTGTTACCGTGATCGGCAAGGCGCTGCTGCATTTAATGGAACGTATGAAGAGACGGTAAGGAGGACGGACATGCTTCTGGCGATTGATATCGGCAATACCAATCTGGTGATTGGCTGCTTTCGGGATGACAAAATTCTGTTTAAGGCGCGCATCGCAACCGATCACACAAGAACCTCTGACCAGTACGGTGTGGAAATCAAAAGTATGCTGGAAGCATATGGCGTTCAAATTTCGGATATTGAGGACTGCATCATTTCTTCAGTGGTTCCGCCGGTGTTTAACTCTGTGCGGACAGGCGTCATTAAAATCATCGGAAAGCAGCCTATGGTAGTTGGGCCCGGTCTGAAAACCGGTCTGAATATCCATGTGGATGTTCCTTCTCAGGTTGGCAGTGACCGAATCGTGATTGCAGTTGCGGCGCTGGCGGAATACAAAGCGCCGATGCTCCTGATGGACCTTGGCACTGCCACCACCGTTGAGGCGGTGGAACCGGATAATATTTACATGGGCGGTGTGATTATTCCCGGCGTGCGGGTTTCTCTGGACGCGCTGACGAGCCGCGCGGCCCAACTGCCGGGCATCAGCCTGGATCAGCCGAAGCAGGTCATCGGGAAAAATACCGTGGACTGTATGCGCAGCGGTATGATGTACGGAACCGCTGCCATGATTGACGGCCTTGTGGAACGGATGGAGGAGGAATTGGGCCACCGCTGCACGCTGATTGCCACCGGCGGACTTGCCCAGTTTATTACGCCCCTGTGCAAACGGAAGATCATTTTGGAAAAGGATCTTCTGCTGAAAGGCCTGAACATTATTTATAAAAAGAACAAAAAATAATAGTTTTCGGCAAACCACTCCGCATTTTTGCGGGGTGGTTTTGTAGTGCTATTCCACCTCCCGGAAGCATAGGCTATGCCAGGAGTGATGCAAATGATTTGTGCGTGGAAGCAGCTATTGTCTATTCTGCCGCCGGAGATTGGAGCGCAAGTGGACCGTCTGGGAAAGGAGACCCTTCAGGAACTGCGTCTCCGGCTCAATGCGCCGCCGGAAATGGTCACCGGTTCGGGCAGCGTCTGGCTGAAGGGAACTGTCCGAAAGGAAAATCTGGATTATGTCGTAAATTCCGCCAGCCGCTATTCCCCATGGTGCGCCAGCACCATGGCACAGGGCTACCTTACAGCTCCCGGCGGTCATCGAATCGGCATTTGCGGTGACGCGGTATGGAATGCGGATGTACCGGGCAGCTTTCAAAGATTCACATCCCTGTGTATCCGTGTTGCCCGGGACTATCCGAGAGCAGCGGACAGAATTGCGGATACACGGGAATCTATCCTGATCGTTGGTGCTCCCGGCTGGGGCAAGACCACACTTCTTCGGGATCTGGCCAGAAGAATCGCCAGTGACTGCGTTGTCTCCGTTGTGGACGAGCGGGGAGAACTGTATCCGGATGGCTTTCAGCGCGGAAAACGGATGGACGTTCTGTATGGATTTCCAAAGCCTCGGGGGATGGACATGGTACTCCGAACCATGGGCCCGGATTACATCGCGGTGGATGAAATCACCGCGGACGCGGACTGCGACGCATTGATTCAGGCTGCGAATTGCGGTGTGCGGCTGATTGCCACCGCTCACGCCTCCGGTATTCAGGATCTGAAACGTAGACCGATATACCGATCCCTTCTGGACAGTCGGGTTTTTCAGAGTTTTGTGCTGCTCAAAAAGGACAAGTCCTATTGCGTAGAAAGGGTGGTATCATGAACGCCAGGTGGATTGGGGCAATTTTTGTGCTTTTCAGCTGCGGCGGGTTCGGTTTCAGCATTGCGCACAGCTACCGGCAAAGGGAACGACTTCTGCATCAGCTGCTGGCAGCTCTGGAAATGATGGCCTCGGAGCTGGAATACCGCCTGACACCGCTGCCGGAGCTTGCCCGCAAAGCCGCAAAGGATACCAGCGGCGTATTGCGGGATGTATTTCTGAACCTTGCCAGAGAGCTGGACTGGCAGTCAGAGCCGGATGCGGGAAGCTGTATGCGCGCCGCCATGGATAAATGTCATGATCTTCCAACCTGCCTGAGACGGCCTCTGCGCCTGCTGGGGCAGACGCTTGGACGCTTCGACCTTCCGGGACAGTTGCAGGGACTTAAATATGTACAGGATGCCTGCCGAAGAGAAATTGCCCGGCTTGAGAATAACCGGGATGCCAGATTGCGGAGCTATCAGACGCTGGGGCTTTGCACGGGTGCGGCACTGGTGATATTGTTTGCCTAATGGATATTGATTTGATTTTCAAGATTGCCGCTGTGGGAATTATCGTATCCATATTGAATCAGGTGCTCTCCCGTTCCGGCAGGGAAGAGCAGGCAACGATGACCAGCCTGGCGGGTTTGGTGGTGGTACTGATGATTCTGGCGCAAAAAATAGCGGAACTGTTTGACCTGGTGAAGAATCTGTTTGAGTTCTGATGAGTGAGTTTTGGAAAACCACATCCATTGTGCTTCTCACGGTGATCCTCGGCCTGGCGGTTGGAAAAACAGAACGGGATATTTCGGCGGTATTGAGTCTGGTTGCCGCCTGCATCGCCGCCGGCGTCGCGGTGACAATTCTGGAACCGGTTCTCAACTATCTGTGGGAGCTTCAGCGTTTGTGCGATCTGCCGGAGGGGCTGGTCAGCGTGCTGCTGAAGGCAGTGGGAATTGCACTGGTAGCGGAACTGTCCTCGGCGGTCTGTACGGATGCCGGAAACGCTTTACTGGGCAGGATGCTGCAAATTCTAGGCGGAGCGGTTGTACTGTCGCTGTCCGTTCCGATGTTTCGTACACTTATGACGATAATTAAGGAGATGATCGGAGGCCTATGACCAAGCTGATTGCCTCAATACTGCTTGTCCTGTTATTATGCCTGCCTGCTTCCGCAGCGGAATTTTCAGCGCCTGAGGTGCCGGATTCCGGCAGCGGCCTGATGCCTTCCGAAACGCAAAATTTTGGCAGCGGCATGGCAGAGCTTCTGAAAAAGGCGTTTTTACTGATTCGCCCGGATCTGTCGGAGGCGCTCAGACTCGCTGCGGGCCTGATTGCGTCCGTGATTCTGGTCAGTGCACTGCGCTCCTTCTCTGGAATTTCCAAAAGCGCGGTGACCTTAACCGGCGCGGTTATCGTGTCCATACAGCTTCTGTCTTCAGCGAATTCCATGCTTCGTCTGGGCTGCGATACAATCAACGAACTGAGCAATTACGGAAAGCTCCTGCTCCCGGTCATGGCGGCGGCACTGGCGGCACAGGGCGGCGTGACAGCTTCCGCATCGCTGTATGTGGGAACTACCGCATTTGATACTGTCCTCAGCAGTCTGATCGCCCGCTTATTTACGCCTATGGTTCTTGTTTTTATAGCAATTGGCATTGCGGTTTACGCGCTTGGCGATGAAACCTTGAAAAAGCTTCAGGAATTGGTGAAGGGAATTGTAACCTGGAGCCTGAAAACGATCCTGATTGCGTATACAGCCTATATGGGCATAACAGGTGTCGTCAGCGGAACCACGGATGCCGCCGCATTAAAGGCCGCGAAGCTGACGATCTCAACCGTTGTCCCGGTCGTCGGGGGAATCTTGTCCGACGCGTCTGAGGCAGTACTTGTCAGTGTGGGAACAATGAAAAACGCTGCCGGTGTCTATGGAATCCTGGCGGCAGCTGCAATTTTTCTGGAACCTTTTTTGAAAATCGGCGCGCACTACCTTGTTTTGAAAGGAACCGGTGCTGTCTGCACAGTCCTTGATCCAAAAGGAATGGGTGGATTGATTGACATTTTTTCCAGCGCCATGGGGCTGATCCTTGCCATGACAGGGGCGTGCTGCCTTCTGGTTCTGATCAGCACGGTGTGCTTCCTTCGGAGTATGAATTGATGGACGGGCTGTGCAGATATGTGATCTGTGTCGTTGCCGCTGCTCTGCTCAGCGGTATCCTGACACGTTTGACCCAGAGATGCAGCAGCGGAGAAATTGTCCGAATGTTGTGCGGAATTTTCATGACAATTGTCCTGATTCAGCCAATGATCGGGGGAAAAGAGTTGATTTTCGACCCAGAATTGCAGGGGCTTGGCAAGCAGGCGGAAGCCATTTCCGAAGAAGGCACCGCCGAGGCTGAAAACCTCCGAAAGGAATTCATAAAGCAGCGTGTGGAAGCATATATCTCAAACAGAGCCGAGACAATTGGCGCGGAGATACAGGCCAGCGTCTCACTTGGGGAGGATTGCGTTCCTGTTTCCGTAAGGATTACAGGCAAAATATCTCCCCTGAACAGGAGCCGGCTGGCACAGGTGATCGTTTCCGAATTAGGGATTCCGAGGGAGCAGCAGGAATGGATTGGGTAACAAGCAAACGAACAGCCCTGGATTTTCTAAAGAAATACAGGCTCGTGATCATTGTACTCCTGACCGGAATCCTGCTGCTTGTATTCCCGAACGGAGAAGAAAAGAAAGAGGAACCTATGCCCGTCAGCACGGAAACATCGCTGCAGGAATCTCTGGAAGAAATACTGAGTCAAATTTCCGGCGCGGGCAGGGTATCGGTTCTTCTGACACAGGCAGCGGGGAAGGAAACGGTTTACCAGATCGATGAAAACGCTTCAGCGGAAAACGGCGGAAGCAGCAGCCATCGCCAGACGGTGCTGGTTTCCGGAACAGGCAGGGAGGAAACCGGGCTGGTTCGGCAGGTGAGAGAGCCGACTTATCTTGGGGCAGTGGTCGTATGTCAGGGCGCGGATAATGCCGCGGTCAGGCTGGCTGTTGTTGAGGCAGTCCGAAGCGCCACAGGACTTACCACGGACCGTATCAGTGTGTTGAAAATGAAATGAATGGAGGCATTTTTCATGAAGGTTTGGAAGAAGAACTTGGTGGCTGCCGCGATTTTGGTTACGGTATGCGCAGGAATTTATGTAAACTGGCTGTATACAGAGGACAAAACCGCCGCAAGTCTTGAGAACACTCTGGACACGCAGAAAGTCATGAATGAAGATTCACTGGTACTTAGCGGGGACATGGAAGCCATTGCTTCCGGGGAGGATGCGGCATCAACAGCCACGGACTATTTTGCGGCGGTGCGTCTGTCCCGTCAGCAGGCAAGAGACAATGCAGTCAATCTCCTGCAGGAGGCAATGGCGTACAGCGGCAGCGAAAGCTCCAAGGATGTGGAGTCTGCTATGGAACTGGAGGAAATCGTGCAGACAGCGCTGAGCGAAGCACAGATTGAAAGCCTGATTATTGCGAAGGGATATGCCGATTGCGTAGCCTATATGTCCGGAGACGGGATCTCGGTTGCGGTGTCCTCACCGGAAGGCGGGCTGCAGCAGGCGGATGTCGCAGTAATCGCCGACATCGTTATGACGCAGTCTGACTATTCTCTGGATGACATCCGGGTAGTGGAAGTTCAGTAAAATAGCAGCTCCCGCAGGCACATTGTCTGCGGGAGCTTTCTATCATTCTTCGTGATAATCCAGTACTTCCTTGGCAATATAAATGGGACGGTCTTTGCTCTGCTCAAAAATTCTGCCCACATACTCTCCGATGATTCCGATGCAGAACAACTGAACGCTGCTGAAGAATAGAATCAGGGTGATAATGGTTGCGTAGCCCGGAACGGCAATCCCCCACACCAGCTTTTCAATAATGACCCAGATCAGATAAAGAATCGCGGCAATGCCGGTAACGCCGCCCAAAACGGTCGCAAGCCGCAGCGGGGCCGTGGAAAACCCGATGATTCCTTCAATGGCATACTCAAACAGTTTCCAGAAACTCCATTTGGTGGTGCCGGACGCGCGTTCACAGGCCGTGTAAGGGATGAACCTGGTCTCATATCCAACCCACGCAAACAGCCCCTTAGAAAAGCGGTGATACTCCGCAAGAGACAGCAGGCTGTCCCGGACGCTTCTGCGGAATGTTCGGAAATCGCTGGCATCCGGCTGCAGGGAAACGCGAGAGAGCTTGTTGATCAGCGCATAAAAGCTTTTCTTGAAGAAAGAGAGCACTTTTCCCTCGCTGCGCCGATCCTGATAGGCCGCCACCACATCCACCTCCGGCTCTTCATCCAGAATACGAACCATATCCCGGACAATTTCGGGGCGCTGCTGTAAATCCGCGTCGATCAGGGAAATATACTCGCCCCGGGCGTGCTCCAAACCGGCGTATAGGCCAGCTTCCTTGCCAAAATTACGGGAGAAGGAGATAACCTGTACCGGGCATTTCTGCGCGGCATGGATTTTTCTCAGATTATGCAGCGTCGCGTCCTTGCTTCCATCGTTCACAAAAACGATTTCGTAATCATACCCGCAATCAGAAAATGCGGACAAGACGGCCTCCTGAAAAGCGGCCACATTTTCTGCCTCGTTATAGCAGGGGACAACCAGAGATAATTTCATATTCATCACTCGCAATGTATTAGTGTTTTAGTTGTATTATATTGACCGAGGAAGCAAACGTCAAGTATGAAAGATGCCTGAGTCAAAAGAATGAAAGGAATTGGTTGACATTCGGCGGAAAATATGCTACTTTAAGCGGGTAAACGCATGGATGGGGAGGTTCCGCTTCCTGAACCGGAAAGAGAGTGCCCGGCTGGTGCGAGGGTATGCGGTGAAAAGCGGATGGTCGCCCCGGAGCGGATTTCCTGAGCACAGGTTAGGGGAGTACGGGTCTGCCCGTTACAGCAGCTTAAGTGCCCGCAAGGGAATTCAGGTGGTACCGCGGAAAATCTTTCGCCCTGAGTCAATTGTGACTCAGGGCGTTTCTTAATTTCAAAGGAGTGAAAGAAATTGGCAAGAGAATTACCCAAGACCTACGAGCCGCAGCAGGTCGAGTCCCGTATCTACCAGATGTGGCAGGACGGCGGCTACTTCCATGCGGAGAAGGACGAAAACAAAAAGCCCTTCACCATTGTGATGCCCCCACCCAATGTTACCGGTCAGCTGCACATGGGCCATGCCATGGACGCGACATTACAGGACACCCTGATTCGATTCAAACGGATGCAGGGCTACAATGCGCTGTGGGTTCCCGGTGTGGATCACGCTGGCATCGCTACGCAGATCAAGGTGGAGGAAGAACTGCGCAAGGAAGGCCTGACCCGTTACGACCTGGGCCGGGAAAAGTTCCTGGAGCGTGTCTGGGACTGGAAGAATAAGTACGGCAACCGGATTGTGGAGCAGCAGAAGAAGCTGGGCGCTTCCTGTGACTGGGACCGTGCCCGGTTTACCATGGACGAGGGCTGTTCCAAGGCTGTCCGTGAGGTCTTTGTTTCCCTGTATGAAAAGGGGCTGATTTATAAGGGCAGCCGGATCATCAACTGGTGCCCCCACTGTGTCACCGCGCTGTCTGACGCGGAAGTGGAATATGTGGATAAGCCCGGTCATCTGTGGCACATCCGCTATCCGCTGGCAGACGGCAGCGGTGAGGTGATTGTGGCAACCACCCGTCCCGAAACCATGCTGGGTGACTCCGGTGTCTGCGTCAACCCCAGCGATGACCGTTATAAGGATATTGTCGGCAAAATGGTCATTCTGCCGCTGGTCAACAAGGAAATCCCCATCGTAGCGGACGACTACGCGGAGATGGACTTCGGCACCGGCTGCGTCAAGATGACCCCCGCCCACGATCCCAACGACTTTGAAGTGGGTCTGCGGCATAATCTGGAGGTTATCCGGGTTCTGGACGACAACGGCAGGATCAACGAAAACGGCGGCAAGTATCAGGGCCTGGATCGCTATGAGGCCCGCAAGCAAATCGTTGCGGATCTGGAAGCCGGCGGGTATCTGGTAAAGGTGGAGGACTACTCCCACAATGTGGGTACCTGTTACCGCTGCCATCAGGATGTGGAGCCAATCATCTCCGCCCAGTGGTTTGTCAAGATGAAGCCTCTGGCGCAGGAGGCCATCCGGGTCGTGAAGGAAGGGGAGACGAAGTTCGTTCCCGACCGCTTCAGCAAGACCTATATGAACTGGATGGAAAATGTCCGTGACTGGTGCATTTCCCGTCAGCTCTGGTGGGGCCATCAGATTCCTGCCTGGACCTGCAATGACTGCGGTCATATCACCGTTTCCCGTGAGGATGCCTGCCGGTGCGAGAAGTGCGGCAGCACCAATATTACCCGGGAGGAGGACGTTCTGGACACCTGGTTCTCCTCCGCCCTGTGGCCCTTTGAGACGCTGGGCTGGCCCGACAAGACTGAGGATCTTGATTATTTCTATCCCACCGATGTTCTGGTCACCGGATACGACATCATCTTCTTCTGGGTTGCCAGAATGATCTTCTCCGGCTGCGAGCACACCGGCAAGACACCCTTCCACACCGTGCTGATTCATGGCCTGGTGCGGGATAATCAGGGACGAAAAATGTCCAAGTCTCTGGGCAACGGCATTGACCCGCTGGAAATGATCGATAAGTACGGCTGTGACGCTCTGCGTCTGAACCTGATTACCGGCAACTCCCCCGGAAACGACACCCGGTTCTTCACGGAAAAGTGCGAGGCTATGCGGAACTTCGCCAACAAGCTGTGGAATGCCTCCCGCTATGTGCTGATGAATCTGAACGAGGATGCCGTCAATGAACTGCCTGCCGCGGAAAAGCTGGAAATTCCCGACAAGTGGGTACTGTCCAAGCTGAATACCCTGATTGCCGAGGTCACCGAGAATCTGGAGAAGTATGAGCTGGGCGTGGCTGTCCAGAAGGTGTACGACTTTATCTGGGATACCTACTGCGACTGGTATATCGAGCTGACCAAGGCGCGTCTGTATTCCGATGATGCCGACCGCAAGCAGACCGCTCTGCAGGTGCTTGTCTATGTTCTGGATCAGCTGCTGCGGCTGCTGCATCCGTTTATGCCCTTCATCACCGAGGAAATCTGGCAGAATCTGCCCCACGAAGGCCCGGCTTTGATTGCCGCGCAGTGGCCCCAGTACCGTCAGGAGCTGGCTTTCAGCGCCGAGGAGAGCCACATGGAATCCGTTATGGAGGCCATTCGCGCCATCCGTGCCCGCCGGACGGAAATGAATGTCCCGCCCAGCAAGAAGGCAGCGCTGTATATCCTGACCAGCAAGCCGCAGGTGTACACGGAGGGAGAAGGCTTCATCCAGCGTTTGGCCTACGCCGACACCGTGACGCTGCTGAGCGCGGAGCCGGAGAATCTGGATGGAATGGTCACCATCACTACCGCTGACGCCAAGCTGTATATCCCCATGGGCCAGCTGGTGGATGTGGCGAAGGAACTGGAACGCATCGTGAAAGAACTGGCAGACGCCAGAAAGTTCCTGGCATCTGTGGAGGGAAAACTGGCCAACGAAAAGTTCGTTTCCCGCGCCCCGGAGGCAGTTGTGGAAGCGGAACGCCAGAAAGCCCAGAAAACCCGGGATCTGATCGCTCAGCTGGAGCAGAGCGAGGCTTCAATGAAGAAACTGTAAATTCCAAATGCAGGGCGCAGACCGATGGTTTGCGCCCTGCCGATATTTTTTAAGAATCCCGTTTCCGACTGAAAATTCGGAAACGGGATTTTATACTTAAGAAGACAAAAAATAAGGAGGTATTCTCATGCACTTTACAAGCTTTTTGGAGGAAGGGCGGCTGACTGTTGCCCTGACCGGTGAAATAGACCACCACTGTGCCAAGGCATATATTCAGGCAATCGCGGCAAAGATTGAGGCCTATATGCCAAGCGTCTGTGTGCTGGATTTCCGGGAGGTATCCTTCGTGGATTCTTCCGGAATCGCGGTGGTTATCAACGCATTGCGGAGTATGACGCAAATCGAAGGGCGGCTGCTGCTGACTGGGATTGCACCCCAGCCTATGCGGGTATTCCGTGCATCCGGGATTGACAAGCTGGTTGAAATCAGGGAGGCGGTATCATGAAATTTGAAAACTATATGATTCTGGATTTTCCGAGCAAATCCAGCAATGAAGCGTTTGCCCGGTCTGCCGTCGCCTGCTTTGCGGCGCAGATGGACCCGACATTGGAAGAACTTGGGGATATCCGCACGGCGGTATCGGAGGCTGTCACCAATTGTATTGTCCATGCTTACCCGGAAAAACTGGGTAATATCACCCTTCGCTGCCGGATTCTGAAGGACAATGTGCTGGATATTGTGGTGAAGGATCGGGGCGTTGGAATCCCGGACATTGAGCAGGCCAGAAGGCCCTCCTTCACAACCGGCGGAAATGAACGAAGCGGTATGGGCTTTACCATTATGGAGAGCTTTATGACCGATCTGGACATTTCCTCCAAACCTGGAAAGGGAACCACAGTACATATGCGCCGAAAGCTCCAGCGTCGCCAATGAGTGCAACGGAGGACTTGATTCGGCTTGCCCAATCGGGGGACAAGGAGGCCGTGGAAAAGCTGGTAACGGAAAATTCCGGCCTGATTTGGGCGGTGGCAAGGCGTTTCCTCGGCAGAGGTGTGGAGACGGATGATCTGTATCAGTTGGGGTGCATGGGGTTTCTGAAAGCGGTAGATGGGTTTGATCTGTCCTTTGGAACCCAGTTTTCCACCTATGCGGTCCCCAAAATTGCCGGGGAGATCCGCCGCTTCCTGCGCGATGACGGTGCGGTGAAGGTTTCCCGGAGCATTAAAGAGCGTGCCGCCGCCATTCGCTCCTGCCGCAATCAGCTGGCATCTGCTCTGGGAAGAGAACCGACCATACAGGAGATTTCCCGGCAGACCGGCTTTTCCCCGGAAGACATTGCGCTGGCAGAAACAGCGACAGCCTCAACGGAATCCATTCAGCAGGAAAATGGGGAAGAGGGCTTTTCCCTGGAAGATGTTCTGACTGACACAGAATCGGAAGATCAGATGCTGGAAAAAATAGCCCTGAGACAGGCCATTACCGAATTGCCTCAGCGGGAACGTTCCGTGGTGGAACTGCGGTATTTTCACTGCCTGACCCAGCAGAGAGTGGCAAAAATCCTGAATGTCAGTCAGGTTCAGGTATCCCGAATTGAAAAAAGGGCAATTGCGCTGCTTCACGAAATGCTGAGCTAAGGAATCTCTGAACAAATCGCCTGCGGCTGAGAAGCTTATCTTTTGACCCACCGGTTCGGTCCCTAAAACAGGAAATACATACAGTATTCCTCTGTTTTTCGAACCAAAAATGAATCAAAATCTCTCGCTGTCCGCTCTTGCCGATTTATTCAGAGCTTCCCTAAAACAAATGCTTTACCTTTTTGAAGAAATGCGCTAAAATAGTCGCATCTTAAGTTTGGATTGGTGCGACTATGAACGAACAATTGGATGAACAATTTTTAGCAGCCCGTCGACGCTACATTGAGAGCCAGTTTTCCCAGCTGAATGATATGCAGCGGCAGGCTGTCATGACGACGGAAGGCCCGCTTCTTCTGCTGGCAGGCGCCGGCAGCGGAAAGACGACGGTTCTTATCAACCGGATCGCGAATTTAATGCGGTTCGGGCGGGGCAGCGACAGCAGTGAAATTCCTGTGGAGATTACGGAAGAAGACGTTGCTTTCCTGGAATCTGTCAGCGATGCTTCGGATGAACAGGACCGATGGCGTGCCGACCGGCTTTGCGCAGTGGAGCCGGCGGTGCCCTGGAGCATTCTGGCCATTACCTTTACCAACAAGGCGGCCAATGAAATCCGTGACCGGCTGTCATCCCTGCTTGGCCCCGAGGCACAGGATATCTGGGCCATGACCTTTCATTCCGCCTGCTGCCGTATTTTGCGGCGGGACATTGAAAAAATGGGGTATACCCGCAGCTTTACCATTTATGATACGTCGGATTCTGAGCGGATCATGAAGGACATCATCAAGGACATGGGACTGGATGACAAGACCTTTCCCGCAAAGTACGTTCTTGGCGCGATCAGCCGGGAAAAGGACAAGATGGTGTCCCCTGAGGAAATGCTGAACCGTGCGGAAGCCAGCAGCGATCTGCGGGCCTTGCATATCGCCCGGTGCTACGCAAAATATCAGACACGTCTGAAGGATAACAACGCTCTGGACTTTGACGATATCATTTACATAACGGTCAGGCTTCTTCAGGAGCACGAGGACGTAAAGCAGTATTATCAGCGGAAATTTCGGTATGTTCTGGTGGACGAATATCAGGACACCAACCATATGCAGTATCTGCTGACCTCCCTGCTGGCAGGCGGGTACGAAAATGTCTGTGTGGTCGGCGACGATGACCAGAGCATCTACCGGTTCCGCGGTGCCACCATCGAGAATATTCTCAACTTTGAAAAGCAGTACCAAGGCTGTCGGACCATCCGTCTTGAGCAGAATTATCGTTCCACGCAGTCGATTCTGGACGCGGCCAACGCAGTGATTTCTCACAATCTGGGCCGGAAGGGGAAACGGCTGTGGACCTCCAATGGTCGGGGCGATCCCATCACGCTGTATGAGGCCAGTGATGAAGGTAGCGAGGGCAATTTTGTTGCCGGAAGGATTATCGCCGGGGTAAGCAGTGCGGGCGGAAGGCATTTCAAAGACTACGCGATTCTTTACCGAACCAACGCCCAGTCCAACGCGCTGGAATTTGCGTTGAAGCGGAATGGTATTCCTTATCGCGTCATCGGCGGCACCCGGTTTTTTGACCGGGCCGAAGTCAAGGATATGCTGTCCTATCTGTGCGTAATCAACAACCGCGCTGACGACCTCCGGCTGAGACGGATCATCAACAATCCGCCCCGGGGACTTGGCGCCAAAACCATCGAGACAGCCCAGCGGCTGGCAGACGCAGAGCAGAAACCGCTGTACAAGATCGTATCGGACCCGTACTCATATGCACCGCTGGAAAAGCCAGCCATGAAGCTGCTGCAATTTTCCTCCCTGATTGAGGAACTGGCGCAGCTGCTGGAGGATGGCATGAGCCTTCCTGATTTCTACGAAGAGCTGTTGATACGTACCGGATATGTGGACATGCTGAATGCCAAGGACACGGAGGAGAACAAAACAAGGCTTGAAAACGTGCGTGAATTAAAATCCAGCATTCTGTCCTATATGGAAAACGCGGAAACACCCACGTTGGCAGGCTTTCTGGAAGAAATTGCCCTATATACTGACCTTGAGCAATACAATGACAGCGATGATGCCGTTGTCATGATGACCATGCACTCGGCAAAGGGACTGGAATTTCCCAATGTGTTCCTCGTGGGCTTTGAGGACGGCCTGTTCCCCGGAATGCGTGCCATTGGAGATGCGGAGGAAATGGAAGAGGAGCGGCGGCTGTGCTATGTGGCAATCACCCGTGCAAAGCAAACGCTGACCATCAGTTATGCCCGGCAGAGAATGCTGTACGGACGCACCTCCGCATCGCTGCCATCCCGTTTCCTGAAGGAAATCCCGGAGGATTGCCTGATCCGAAAAGGCGGATACCGCCGGGCGGCAGCCGAATATGGAGGTTCCGGGGAGCTTTCCCAAAGCCGTCCGTCTCCTGCCCGCAGGCCGCAGCCGAGGTTTACCGGAAGCTCTGTCGGCGCTTCCGCCGGCGGGCCGATGCTGGAATTGAACCCGGGGGATATGATTCAGCACGCCGCGTTTGGGCGGGGTATGGTCCTGTCTGTCATGAAAATGGGCGGCGACGCTCTGCTGGAAATTGCCTTTGACGATATCGGAACCAAGAAGCTGATGGCAAAAACGGCTTCCGCCCATATGAAAAAGCTGTAATATTTTGAAACACCGCGCATATTCTGTTCCGGGGGGATAGGATATGCGTAGGAGAATTCGGAGACTGCTTCAATTACTGCTGGTCCTTCTTGCGGCGGTTTTTCTCGCTTTTCTTATGCTGCGCAGCCGCTATCGGGACGTCATTCGGGATCTTGCGGAAACACAGGTGAAAAACACCACATCAGACCTGACGAACGATGCCATCGCAAAGCAAATTGCGGATGGCGTTATCCAATACGACCGGATCGTCTACTTTGAGAAAGACCTGGATGGACGGATTACCGCGCTGAAGACCAACATGAGTGAAGTAAACCGGCTGAAAACGGATATTCTGAATCTCATCAATGACGAAATTCTTGCGCTGGACACCTCGGATATCGGAATTCCCCTTGGCAGCCTGTTCCTGCCGGAATTATTTTCGGGGAAAGGCCCGGCGATTCCTGTACGTATTTTGTCCATTCGGAATTCGGACGCAACCTTTTCCAGTAAATTCTCCCAGGCAGGCATTAACCAGACCCTGCATCAGCTGACCATGATCGTCAGCGTTGATGTTGCCGTGCTGGTGTTGGGGCAGACCAGCAGCTTTACAGTGAACAGTGAAGTCGTTGTCGCGGAGACAGTGATTGTCGGAGACGTTCCGAGCACTTTTTTACAGACCGGAGGAAATTATGAATCCAAAAGATAGAATAGAAGAATTGACCCGCCTTCTCACGCAGGCAAATTACCAGTACTACGTACTGGATGATCCCACGATGCCGGACTTTGAATATGACCGTCTGCTCCGGGAACTGGAGGATCTGGAAAAAGCCAATCCCGAACTGGCATCGGCGGATTCTCCCACCAAGCGGGTGGGGGGAGAAGCACTGAGTCAGTTTGAGAAGGTAACACACCCGGTGCCTTTGATGAGCTTGCAGGATGTGTTCAGCATGGACGAACTGGACGCTTTTCTGAACCGGGTTTTGGAAAGCGAGGGAACCGCCCAGTTTTCTGTGGAACCCAAAATCGATGGCTTGTCTGTCGCTTTGGAGTATGTGGACGGACGGTTTATCCGCGGCGCCACTAGAGGAGACGGGAACGTGGGTGAGGACGTCACCGAGAATCTGAAAACAATTCATTCCATCCCCATGCGCATTGACAACGCACCGCCGCGTTTGATTGTCCGCGGCGAGGTCTTTATGCCGAAAAAAAGCTTTGAAAAGCTCAATGCCCGGCAGGAAAAGGAAGGAAAACCGCTTTTTGCCAACCCCAGAAATGCGGCGGCAGGCTCTCTGCGGCAGTTAGACCCCAAAATTGCGGCAAGGCGGGGCTTGGACATTTATATCTTCAATATCCAGCTTGCCGAAGGCGTTTCCTTTACACGGCACAGTGAAACGCTGGAGTACCTGAAGTCGCTGAAATTCAAGGTCATTCCCTATAAGAAGCTGTCTTCGATCGGAGATATCCATGCGGAAATTCTTTCCATCAACGAGAACCGTGAAAAGCTGATCTGTGATATTGACGGAGCAGTCGTTAAAGTCGATGATCTTCAGCAGCGGGAGCATCTCGGAACCACCGCAAAGTTCCCGCGCTGGGCGGCAGCATACAAGTACCCACCGGAAATCAAGCCGACAGTTGTGGAAGAAATCGTGGTGCAAGTTGGAAGGACCGGTGTTTTGACACCGAAGGCTGTTGTGCGCCCTGTGCGGCTGGCCGGCACAACAGTTACCAATGCAACCCTGCATAATCAGGACTTTATCTCCCAACGGGACATTCGAATCGGGGATACGGTTCTGATTCGAAAAGCGGGGGAAATTATCCCTGAAATTCTGGAAGTAGATCTTTCAAAGCGTCCGGAAGGTACGGTAGCCTATCATCTGCCGGAACGCTGCCCAGCCTGCGGAGCGAAGGTGGAACAGGACCCGGATGGGGCGTTTCTTCGCTGTACCGGTGCAGAGTGTCCCGCACAGCTCAGCCGGAATATTGCCCATTTTGTCAGCCGGGATGCCATGGACATTGACGGCTTGGGTTCCGCAATCGTGGATGGCCTGATTGAAAAAGGGCTCATCCATTCTCCGGCGGATATCTACTATCTCACGCTGGAGGATATCGGAAGCCTTTGGATTTCCGGTTCTACCGTGGCATCGAAGCTTCTATCATCCATCGAGGCCAGTAAGCAGCAGGATGTCAGCAGGCTGATTTACGCGCTGGGCATCCGGCAGGTAGGAGCAAAAACCGGTAAGGTTCTGGCGGCACAGTTTGGAAATCTGGATCAGCTGATGAACGCAACGGTGGAAGAACTGACAGAAGTCCCGGATGTTGGCGAGGTAACGGCGCAGAACATCTTTGACTGGTTCCGCCAGCCTCAATCTGAGCATTTGATTCGGCGTCTGCGTGAGGCGGGAGTGAATTTTGAATCCAAGCGAGTTGTAACGGATACCCGATTTGCCGGAAAAACCTTCGTTCTCACCGGCGCTCTCAGCAAATTCACCCGTGAGGAGGCAACGGAAAGAATCGAAGCGTATGGCGGCAAGGCCTCCGGCTCCGTTTCCAGGAAAACCAGCTTTGTTGTGGTGGGAGAAAATGCAGGCTCGAAGGAGCGCAAGGCCCGTGAATTGGGAATCCCCATTTTGACGGAGGATGCATTCCTTGAGATGCTGAAATAAACAAAATGGAGGTCAGCTCTGACGGGCTGACCTCCATTTTTACAGAGTAAAGTCTTCCTGATCGTATTTTGAGAAATCCAGAGCCTTTGCCTTTTGCGGGATTCGTTTACAGGGATCATATCGGAAACGCCAGCACTTATTCTCCGGCAGACGAACGCCTTTTCTGTAACAAAGAATCTGTCCATCCTCAAGTTCTGCTCCATTTTCGCAGTATGCGCAGAGCTTTTCCATTTTTTTACGAAACAGCATATCGAATCCTCCAAACGAAACTGCTGTCATTATACACCAGTCAGAGCATGATTTCTACTTCTTTTTTTGCTGTTCTGGTAAAAAAGCACCGGCAGAAGCAAAAGCAGGGGCAGCGCGCTGCGGTACACAACGCTGGAACTCAGAATCAGACTTACCAGTATTTGAACCGCTTTGCCAAGGAAATAGTAACGAAGGCTGAGACCGGGTGTGACGGAAATCGTCTGCGCTGTCACGCAGAGACCGCCTGCTGCAAGCATGGTGCTGCAAAGAATGAAGCGGATAGGCGCATTCGCGACCTGTGCCAGCTCGCAGCAGCCGTTGGACAATTCCAGCAGACCAATGAGTGCAACGCGGGCGGTCTGCGGCAGGAGCCACAGAACCCATCTGTCCAGAAAAGCAATCAAAACCCGGAACAGGACGATCCAGCCGCAGATAATACCCATTGTTGAGACGGCTCCCCGCATGATGTCTGCGTATGATTTCACCGACCGGCCGTCAAACCTCGCGGAAGTGCCGATACACGGCACACAACGTGCGGCGGCCCATGCCCCGGCAATGTGGATACCCCACAGCGCCCAGGGCATCCACGGTTTTGTAAGAACTTGTCCGACCATGCCGAACAGGAAGGCCGGACCGGCATTATTGCAGAAGGCCAGAAGCCGTTCTGCCTCCTGCTTTTGAAGAAGTCTTCCCGCATAGGACTGATATACGCTTTGAGCACCTACCGGGTATCCGCCAAGAAAACACGGAAGCAGCAGTGATCCCGCTCCCTCCGGCAGCCCAAACAGGGAGGAGACTGCTTTCCCCAAATGTGAAGATGGAGGCGTACTGTTTAGCAGAACGGCAGATATCACAAGGAACGGAAATAATGCGGGAATCACGGTTTTCAAACAAAGTTCGATACCGCTCATCGCCCCATGAAAAGCGGTTTTCCCGTCCAGAATCAGGATCAGCAATCCAAATGCGGAGAAAAGCCAGGATAGTCGCCACCGTTGGTTCACGTTCTTCACCTCAAAAGAATCTATGCAAACCGCAGTGCTGTCATTCATATCATAGTCAAAAAAGGGGGCGTACGGGATGGGAAAAGCACATCGCATCATGGAACTGCTGGCAGACCGGGCAGAGTTGGAAACGGAACCAATGCCGGCACAGCCCATCATTGAAGTAGCCGGTGACAGGAGACTGCTTGTTGAGAACCACAGAGGCGTCAGCGCGTACAGTACGGAAAAAATTCTGATTAATGTCGGATTCGGCACGGTATGTGTCTGCGGATGCGGGCTGAGACTGATCCGTATGACAAAGGAGCAATTGGTAATTCGGGGACGAATCGACTCCATTTCCTTACTGAGGAGGAATGAGTGATGACGATTTGGAATTTTCTCGCGGGAACCGTCGAAGTGGAAATGACCGCGGCGGAGCCGGAACGGGCGCTGTCCGCCATCAGTCAGTCTGGGATTGCGCTATTCGGTGTGCGTCACGAAAAGGAACTGGTTTGTTCCTTCACAATCCGGCGGTCAGATTATGCCAGACTGGCTGCTCTATGTCAAAAAGATGGACAGTCTCTTGCAATAGTGAGAAAGCGGGGAATATTCGATTCCTTAGCAGCGCTGCGGATGCGGAAAATGCTGATTGTGGGCATGGGGACACTGCTATTCAGCGCTTTTTTTCTCCCGACGCGGATTCTGTTCGTCCGGGTTGAAGGGAACAGCAGAATTCCCGAAAACCGCATTATCCGCGCTGCGGAAGACAGTGGTATTTGCTTTGGTGCTTCCAGAAAAAATGTGCGAAGTGAAAAAGTCAAAAATGCCTTATTGGACGCCGTTCCGCAGCTGCAATGGGCAGGCGTAAACACCAGCGGCTGCACCGCTGTGATTTCCGTCCGGGAACGCGCTGTCAGTCGGGAAGAACCGGAAAGCAGCGGCGTATCCAGCATTGTCGCGGACAGGGATGGGTATATTCTGTCCTGCACGGTTACGCAGGGCACTGCCCAGGTTCAGCCGGGCCAATCGGTTCAGAATGGTCAAACATTGATTTCAGGCTATACGGAATGCGGCATCTGCATTCAGGCCACACAGGCCAAAGGCGAGATCATTGCGCAGACACACAGGGAATTGACCGCCCTCGCCCCCGTAAGCTGTCTGCAAAGAACCGGCAGCACCGGTATTTCCCGGAGGCTCAGCCTTCTGCTCGGAAAAAAACGCATCTTTTTTTGGAAAGGTAGTGGAATTTCGGATGCCGGATGTGGTAGAATGTATAAACAATATAATTTCACTTTGCCCGGTGGGTTCCGGCTTCCTATCGCACTGTGCGTAGATACGTATCAGCACTCCAGTCTGAGGGACGGGAATGCGGAAGTATCTGCCTTTGAGGAATATGCGCGTCAGTATCTGAAAGCGCAGATGGTTGCAGGACAGATTCTGCGGGAGACACAGCGCATTGTTCCCAATGGGGATGTCCTGCGCCTTCAGGGAAGTTACGTCTGCACAGAAGCAATCGGCAAAGTGAAACCGGAGCAGATTGGAGAAACAAATGTCAAAACAAACGGAGAGAATCGTTAATGCCGACCGTGTTGAGGATCTGATTACGGTTTTTGGGTCCTTCGATGAAAACATCAAGCGTATTGAGCAGGCTTTGAATGTCCAGGTAGTAAACCGCGGCGCGGATCTGCGGGTCTGCGGCGATGAGGAGATGGTCGACAAGGCTGTTCGCACCATTGAAGGCCTGCTGACGCTGGCCTCAAAGGGCGAGATTATCGATGAGCAGCGCGTCAGATATCTGATTACGCTGGTAAATGAGGGAAACGACCAGCAGGTGGCACAGATGACAAGGGACGTGGTCTGCATCACCGCAAAAGGGAAGCCCATCAAGGCAAAAACCGTAGGGCAGCAGCGGTATATGCGGGCTATCCAGTCCAATACCGTCACCATCGGTGTCGGACCTGCCGGTACCGGCAAAACGTATCTGGCAGTAGCGGCGGCGGTGGCTGCCTTCCGGGAACGAACGGTGAACCGGATCATTTTGACCCGTCCGGCGGTGGAGGCGGGAGAACGGCTGGGTTTTCTGCCAGGCGACCTGCAAAATAAGGTGGATCCCTATCTGCGGCCGCTGTACGATGCCCTTTACGACATGCTGGGAGCGGAAACCTTCCAGAAATACCAGGAGCGGGGTTCCATTGAGGTGGCGCCTTTGGCCTATATGCGTGGCCGGACGCTGGATGACAGCTTTATCATTCTCGATGAGGCCCAGAACACCAGCCGGGAGCAGATGAAGATGTTCCTGACCCGCATGGGCTTCGGCTCCAAAATGGTCATCACCGGCGACATCACCCAGATCGACCTGCCGGGGGACAAGCCCAGCGGCCTGAAGGACGCCAT
>JAXEXE010000016.1:0-10108 GCA_034113565.1 Faecousia sp. | reverse complement strand
CCTTCGGAAAGCGCTTACGCTTTCCGAAACCGCAAAGGAGTGTATGAAAATGAGCAACAATAGCAACAACCAGCTGAACATTCCCGAAGCCCGGGAAGCCATGGATCGCTTCAAGATGCAGGCGGCTCAGGACCATGGTGTATCAGGTACATATTGAAATCAGCTTTTTGCACAGCTTTACCTCAAAAAAACTGTCAAAAGCAGCGGTACGCTCATCCGGCTGTGCAAAATCGCCCATCACTACCCTTTCAACTGTTACAGCAAAGCCACACCCTGCCCAGGCAAGCCGGGCAGGGTGTCATTCTGTTTGCGATTTGAAACAGGCGTTGGAGCCAGACTGAGGTAAAACACACCCACTGACCCAAATTAGTCCATCAGTAGGTAGCCCAGCTGCCCGGGTTCCTTTTTGATGGAAAAGATAAGGTTGACCCGAACATTTTTATAATGATCGTGGAGATACTGCTGAAGCTCCTCCTTCGTAAAGCAAATGGAAACGCCCAGAATCTCATATTCATAATCGCCGGACTCTGGGTCGACACGAAAGGTCACGCTGTTGATGCCGCAGGAGTCAATTTCCACTTCCACATCGTGAAGATACAGTTGGATGCTATTCCCCTTCAGCAGCAGCGCCCACCCATAGGGTCCCTCCGGAATATAGGTTTTTTCACTGAGGATCTGTCGAATCTGTTCCTGATTGTGCCAGTCTCTGGCACAGTATGCCAGGTCTGTTCCCAATACCAGCGGATAATCGTCCTGGGCCAGAAAAGTCATCAGAGCGTCATCGTCCGCAAAGTCCGCTTTTCTCCTTTTCTGCTCTACAATGCCGTTTTGCTTCGCCCACAGGCACAGCCATTCGACAAAATTGGCAGGCAGAACGTTATAGAAGTGGCAGATCCCCTCTTCTGGCTTCACACTGGTATCATCCCTCAAAGAAAGAAGGGTGATTCGCCGCTTGGGTTCATCCTCTGCTCCGTCAGACAGCAACGGCTGAAGCACTCCCCGAAGATAGTCCAGGATTTCGGTCTTCTGGTATTCCTTTACACGAGCTTCATCCACCTTCTTTTCGTAGTCAGCCTGAGCTGCGGACGCCTCCCGCAGAGCATAATCGTGAATTTTCTGACGCAGGATAATGGCAAAGCGCTCCATCATGCGGCCTGCGGTTTGATCGGCGTCTTCATAATCGCGTCCCGTGAGTGCAAGGAAGCTTTTCAGACGCGCTCTGGCTGCCGGCTGCTGAATATAGCGATTATAGAACGCAGCGGCGTACTTTTCATCAATGATATCCTGGATTGCTGAGATGAAATCGTATTCGTCCGACAGGCAGATTGCGCAGAACACGAAGAAGTCTTCCAGCGCGGCATCGATGCACATCGTCTTGGCAACCCCTTCCATGGGGAAGTATTCGTAGCGGCGCATTTGATCCGTTACTGTGTTAATCAGGGAACTGGAGAATATCCTCTGACGATCTTCTCCATCGCCCGGGCGGCCAACCCACTCCAGCGCCCCCCAGAACAGCTTGCGGATTTCCTCAGATCCGATAAACTCCCTGCATGCCTGTTTCAGCCCCAGGGGCACAAAATCCGTGCTTTCCCATTCCGAAATGTAGTACAGATAGCCGTGAATTTCCAGCACCAGCAGCGCATCGGAAAGATGATTGATCTGTCTCCGGCTTCGCAGTGCCACTCGGTAGAAGTTTTTTCCCAGAATGCCCAAAGCACCACCGCGAATCAGTTGGATAGCAAACTTCAGCCGAATCTGCGCCAGAGCCTGGATTCCCGCCTCCCGGGTCCAGGAAGGGAGCTGCCCAGTAATATAGCTCCAGTACTTCAGGAGGCCACAATCAGCGTCGGCTTTCTCCGGAGAAGTCGCCAGTTTCCAGCCCATATAGGCTGCGAAATCCCCGACAGAGCTCAGTTCCGCCGGACTTCCGGCTTCATATCCCAGCCAGAAGCAGCACACAATAGCATATTCAATCAGCGTATCCCAAGAGAGGTGTTTCTCAATTTCCTCAATGGAAGCATCGCGAATCAGTTCCGAGATATCCCCGGAAGCTTCATTCAGAATATGCACACTGCCCTGCAGTGATGGAACCTGCTCTTTGTGATCGGAGATGCATTTCCAGAGCCTTTCATAGCAGAAGCCCAGAAACGAGAATGCCCGCAACCGCACATTTGGGTTGGAAGAAGCGGAAAGGGCATGAATGAGTTCCGCACTCTTTTGCTGAAGAATCGTCCTCTCCTGTTCTTCCTTTGCCATTACCAGCACATCCAGCATTTTTCCGAACAGTTCCTGGTGCTGGTGAAACTGCGCATTGTTCTGACTCTCGCAATTACGCACCCAGTCATCGCAAAAGGTGGTAAACGCTTTCATCCGCTGCGGGACAGAGGGATTCTTCTCCACGGTATACAGCAGATAAGCTTCCACTTCCTGTTCGGGCGCTCCTTTTCCAGCGAATACAGTATATATTTGATTGATGGAAATCCATATAACGGAGCAGGCCACCAAAAACACAGCCAGAACCAGATTGTATAGGCTCGCCATATGAAAAAACACGTTGACCGCCAGCAGGATCAGTCCGCCCTTGATAAGCCATTCCTGGGAAAAAAAGGCAGGGGCGATGCGAAACTGAAAGTCAATGGCAGATACACCAAATATCGAATCTGTGGTATGGGAGGAAACGAGAGCCAGCAGGGCAATGGAAAGGGTCTGGATCGTCGCTTGAATTTGGATGACAACCAACGAAATGCCGTCATAGTTATTTACAGTCCATTTGGGCCCCTTGATGCGAACACAGCAATCAATCACAGCTGCCACCATCAGGAAGGCACACAGGACGAGAAGGAGTAGTCCTTCTGTTTTTCGGCGCTTCTGCCGCTGTAGGGACCAGTCCATAGTTTCAACCACCTCTCATGTTTTTACAGTTAAATCGCTGTTTCGAATGCCTGCGCAGTCGGGGGAGAATCACCGACAATTTTTTCAGCTAACCTTTACCCACATGGCCGGACGGACCATGACACTGGTGGAGCGGATGCTGCTGTAATTGGGGTCGAACACGCCATAGGGGGTAACCGTACAGGCGACGTCGTTGCTTCTCGAGGACATCCGGAGCCACCACCAGCAGTATTGGTCATTATATAACGACGTGCCTCGTTTGACAAAATACTGCGTCGGTGTTCTCTCCTTCATAAATCTTCACCGTGACTACATAAAAAAACAGAGAAACGTGCCCTCGTTAACTATCATTGTAGTGGATAATCCTGCCTGACTCAAGTATATTATTTCGACAAAAAATCACAACTACATGGAAATGGAAGCGCACACAGGAAATCGCAAAGCCCATACCGCGCGGGGCAGCAGGAAATGTGGCTGGCTGCCCGCCCATGGGGATCTATACGAAATGCCCATGCCATTTCCGGCATAGGCATTCAGTACCAGACCACTCCCGATCATAGGAGAGGTCCTGTTTTTGCGTTACAGTTGTTTAACAGGAAGCAGTATACAAGACCGGAGGACAAAGAGGGGCTTACCTGTTATTCTTCGCAGTAGGCTTCCTTCACCATCTTCCACAGAGACGCCTCGTCGGCGTAAAACTCATAATACTGCTCTCCCAGCTTCAGTTCACCCTCGGCATAGCGGATGGGAGAGACTTCCGCGTTGTCCAACTGAGTGACCAAATCGGACAGCTGCTGGGCGGTGAGGTCGGATTGCAGATATTCCGACAGCTTTTCCAGCAGCTTCACCATAAATTCAGAATCGGAATCAAAGGCCGCACGGGCGCACTCCTGAAAGCTGTCCAGATACTGCCGCTGGCGCTTCATCCGGGCCAGGTTGGTATCATCCTCAAGAACCTTTCGTGCGCGGACGAAGGCTTCTGCCTGGGAGCCCCTAAGCCGAACCGTCGCCCCCTGAACGAAGTCAGGATCGATCTGGGTCAGGTCCTCCTCCATGGTCACTGGCACACCACCCACCAAATCATTCAGCACCCCGATGGCA
Source organism: Faecousia sp. (assembly GCA_034113565.1). GTDB lineage: Bacteria > Bacillota > Clostridia > Oscillospirales > Oscillospiraceae > Faecousia. The sequence continues at coordinate 6,115 of JAXEXE010000016.1, read as the reverse complement.
GACATGGGAATTTGAATATAGTGGTCAATAGGTGCGTCAAACAGCAGGCTCGACACCGCGTCCATGGTATTTTTACAGCTCTTCATGCCGCCATCGCCGTAGTTATAGGCAAGGCACAGCTGCTTATATTCCGTTCCGCCGTATTCTCCCAGCACATCCAGCCATGGCACATCGGTCATGGTATCCCGGTTCAATTGCAAAATTTCGGCGGTATTATTGTCTGTATCCAACACCAGAACGGTCAGAAAATCCGCCTGATTGTAGTTGTAGAAGGACTTCATACCCTCCGTCTGCTCCTGATACTGCTCCACGCTGTCCGTACCGATGAGAAGCACTGTCTGAAGGTGCTTTTTCACGGGATACTCCTGTCCCTGATAGGTCAGCGTTTCCTGTTTTTGGGGTGCGTTCCGCGAAGTGCCCCCATTCTCAATTGGGGCCTGCTCCTCCTTCCTGGTAAAGAGGAATGCCGCTGTCATCAGCCCAGCCAGCAAAACCACGCACAAAATCACAGCTAGAATTTTTTTCACGTCTGTTCTCCTTTCCAGCACAGCAGCTCCGCCGCATTCTGATGCAGCTGTTTCAGCGCTGCTTCCGCGCCGAAGTCTCTGGCCTGCTTCCGCACCAGTCCCAGATTTGGAGCACGGGAGCTTAAATTATGACAGTCGGAGCCAATCAGCTGTATTTTCCCCTCACACAGATTTTCCATAGCTTTCTCCGCTGTGTCGGGTTCCAAAAAATAATCCGCGTTTACCTGCACCCGCATATTCCTTTGAAGGACCCGGTCCAATAACGTGTCATCACAAAGATACTTCATAAAACGGTCTACATGGGCAATTACGGGAGTGCAGTCAAAGTTAACGCCCATTTGGGCGATTTCATCCAACATAACATCTGACCAGGGGGTCATGGGCGGCTCAATCAAAATGGTTCGGGCGTTTCCGATGAACAGCGACGGGATCTCCTCCGCTTCGCCGATTCCGGGAAAGTACAAAACCTCCGCCCCAAGAATAATACGGGGATACACCTCCGGACTCATCAGCATGGCATCCTGAAGCTGCTCATAAGCTTTCGCTCTGCGGCGCAGAAAGTCCCGGGGATATTCCTCGTCCGCATAGAAATGAGAGGTAGAGACCATGGCATCCACGCCCTGAAGGAAGCTTCTGCGGAGCATGGCAAGGCAATCGGCCACGCTTTGGGGGCCGTCATCCATCTTTGGCAGAATATGGGAATGGAAATCGATCATGCTTCTCTCCTTCTTTCGGTGATACAATACAGGCCAGCCCGAAGGCTGGCCCGTTTTGCGGGATCTGACGATTACTTGGTGAAGATAGCGATGGGGCCTTCCACCAGACCCTCAATGACGACGGTACCGTCGGCATTCAGGGTAGCCTTCAGCTCAACCCACTTGCCGTCAACAAACTGCTTGACGACAACGGCGCTGGCGTTAGCGACCTTCAGGGTCACAGTAGCGGGAGCGTTGTCCTTGGTCTCAGCCTTGAAGTAGCAGAAATACTGCGCCTTCATGCCGGCGGGAGCAGCGTCCTTCAGAGTCTCCTGGGCGGCAGTGAAAGTCTCCTGAGCCTCAGCGGGCAGATCCTTGACTTCCTCAACAGCCACCAGCTCGACCTTGACATCGCCGGTAACAACGATCTCAGGCTTGGAAGCAGTGGTGGTGCTGCTGGAAGCAGGAGCCGTGGGGCTGGCGGTAGCAGCGAAGGTAGGAACAGCCATGCTCATGACCAGCATAACCGCCAGAACAAATACAAGTGCCTTCTTCATGAATCTTCCTCCTTTCCCAAAGATTCGTATAGCACTGCTATGTAAGCAGGGAATACGCGTTACTTTTCCGCGCTGTAATAATAAGGCTGGTTTTTGTACTGATAGTGCTTTCCGGCACCCTCAATGCAGCCGTTCATGACAAAGCCCAGAATATTGGCCTTTGCGTAGCGCAGCTGCTGCATGCACTCGTTGAGCACATACCGAGGACAGTGATCCTCCCGGATCACCACTACCAGACCGTCCACGTACTTGGACACGTTCACCGCGTCGATCACCGCGTTCACAGGCGGCAGGTCTACGATCACGTAGTCAAAAACGGTGGAAACCACCTCCAGCAGCTTCTTGAACCGACTGGAGTTCAGCAACTCCGCCGGATGGTCTGGGATCTCACCGCCGGGGATCATATCAAAGGACGTACTGTCGACTGTGCTTTTATAATGAATAACAGCGTCGTTCAAACTGACCTTTCCGGTAAGAATGTCGCTGACACCGGGGACCAGGCTGGCACCCACAATGTCATGCACCGCGGGACGCCGCATATCGCCGTCGATAATTAGTACAGACTTGCCAAGCTCGGCCAGCGTGTAGGCAAGGTTCACGGATACGGTGCTCTTGCCCTCGGAGGGCTGGGCGCTGGTCACGCCGATAATACGGCATTTCTTACCCGCGTCGTCCCCTAGGGAGATCAGCACGTTGGTGCGCAGCCGCTTAAAGGCCTCCTTGCCGGAATAGGTCAAATATTCGCAGATCTTTCCAATTCGCCGGGGATTGTTTCGGTCCGCATTTACCTGCTTAGCTGCCTTGTTTTCCGCCATTTTTCCGGCCTCCCTTCTTCTCAGCCTGCCCATAGTAGGACGAATAGTAGCCGTTTTTCTTTTCGGACACCCGCATATCCGGGATCATGGCCAGCACCTGAATGTCCGGATACAGTTCTCGCAGCTCATCTGCGGACTTGATCATCAGCTTGGACTTATCGTCCAACAGGAACCGGATGACCACGACCGCCGCTGCCAGGAAGCCGCCCGCCAGAATGCCCATGGCGGTGTTCTTCACCATGCTGGGGCCGGAGCGGTGAGAGGGAATGATGGCATAGTCAACAATCCGCACGGAGCTGCCGTCCACAATCTCAGCGATGCGGTCAGGCAGGAGCTTGGCGATGGTGTTGGCAATCAGCTCCGCCTCGGAAGGGCTGGTGCTGGTGACGGTGACCTCAAAGGCGCCGGTGGAGTTAATACCCTTGGCAGACACCATTTTGGACAGCTCCTCCGGGGTATAGGTCAGATCCGCTTCCTTGATCACATCCTCCATGGTGGTTCTGGATTTCAGAATGTAGATGTACACGGAAACCAGGGAGTTGGAGGCAGACAGCTCTGCCGTGGAAATGGAAAAGTTCGTCGCCCCAAGGCTGAAGGAACTGTTATTGACGTACAGGGATGCCGTGGCCTGATAAGTGGGCTCCACCAGAAACGCGGTGCAGCCGAAGGCGGCGGAACCGAAAATCACCGCCACCAGCGCGATGGCAAGAATGTTCTTCCAAAGCGCCTTTGCAAGTTCCAGAAGATCAATGGTATCTTCTTCCATATAGTTCATGTTCTTCCTCTTTCTTACCCAGTAGCTTTACTTGGCGTTCAGAATGTTCTCAAAATACTTGGGGTTGGTTTTCAGAATCTCCTGGGTGGTCTTGTCCAGACCCAGCTCCTGACGGATCTCGTCAAAGTAGCCCAGGGACTCCATCCGCTCATAGACCAGCCTGCCGATGAGCTTGTAGGCCGTACCGTTTAAGTCCGCGCCGCTGGCGTTGCTGCGGAAGCTGGTGGGCATGCCGCCCTGCTGGAGAACCAGCTTTTCCTCCTTGGAGGGGGTGATCTTGGCATCCGCCAGGCCGTCGGTCATCAGGTATTTGCGCACGTTTAAGTAGTGATTGCCGAAGGCCTGCATCATGGCGGAGTCCACGCCGTTCAGAGTTGCCGGATCCGCATTGTTCCATGCTCCCCGCAAGGCGCAGGGCCCGATCACCAGATATCGCTCCGGGTTGCTGGCCTGCCGGGAAAGCAGCAGTTTTGTATCGTTTACCAGCTTCTCCGGGGTGGTAAAGTCACCGTAGGTACCCAGCCAGACGATGTGCACATAATCCCTGTATTCCTCTGTGCAGGCGGTGGTAATCCGCGCGCCCTTGGCCACGGGAACAGCCGCTCCCGCTTCCGCCCGGGTAAACTGATAAGCGGTCTGGCCCCAGCCCTGATTGTTGGTCAGTGTGATCTCACCCACCACGCCATCGATGGTCACGGGGTTTACTCCCACGCTGCCCGCGGTCAGCGGTGTCACGTTCTTCCCATCCGGGGATTTGAGCTGAATGTTCACTGGCTCCACCTCGGCGGGAATCTCAAAATCTCCGCCCACCACATAGGGAGCCACACCGCTGCGGCCCAGAATGGTGGCACTGTCCTCCTTGCCCGCACCCATGTTGACCACGGGGATGGAGACGGTGTATTTATCCCAGTCCAGCCGGGAATATTCCTGGGCGTTCTCGATGGTGGAGGCAAAATCGTAAATATCGCACAGGTAGGTATCGATGTACTTCTGCAGGGTGCCGGGGTAGGACACATTGCCGGAGGAACCGGCGGTCAGGCTGTCGCCCCAGCAGACGACGCCGGGCAGATACTGCTGCACGGTCTGCATATCCTTCTCATAGGCCTGGGTGATTGCTTCCAGGTTCTCCTGCCGGGCCACGCTCAGCTCCTGCCGCTGGTTGGAGCTTTCTGCCTGAAGCAGTTCATCCTCCGCGTCGATCTGCTTTTTCACGGCGAACATCGCCGCAAGCAGCCCCGCCGCCGCTGCCACCAGCAGCAGAAAAATAATGATGTTGCGAATCAGGACTTTTCTTCCTTCATTTTCCCACATAATCAAAACTCTCCACAGTGTATTCGTTCCCATCTTCGGACGGGTGCAATCTCACATGCTATCGGTATATGTTATATCAGAGTTCAGCAAAAAATGCAATACTCAGCTGTCACATTTTACATTTCCTTTGTGGAAATTTCAGGGTGATAAGACCTGTCTCTCTGTTCATTTTCACCATTTTGTTCCACTTTCTACCTCCAACAGGCAGACCTGTCGAAAGCAGAGAGCTTCTGGCATGGTGCAGCGGTCCCCCATTTCTTTCCCCAAAGCGGGAATATAAAGGGAAATCCCCGATGGACTGCCAATTAGTCATCCACCGGGGATATATCATTGATTAAACTGCCTCATTGTGCATTCTTCTTCCGAATCCCATCGTTGCGGGAGGCTGGCACTAAATCATGCAGGATTACTTCATAACCTTTACACTCAGCTTCACCTGCGCAGGCTTGGCATTCAGGGCGTTGTTTTTCGGCGTCACATCCAGATACAGGGTATAGCTCTTACCTGCTTTCAGAATGCTCTTGTTTTCAAAGGCCATGGACAGATTCGCTGTCTTTCCTCCCTCGAAGGTGAAACCGTCCTGGCCCAGTGCGGCAATCAGCTCCTTGGAGCTTTTGGTGTTGACTGTCACCTGGCTGATCTCTCCGACGGAGGGGGTCAGCTTCACGGTGAGCGGCGCGGACTGGGACTGGTACAGAGTCAGAGCGGACGGAGAGAGGGTGTACTTGACGCTGCTCTGGGTGACCTTGACGTTCATCACCGGGGACTGGATGGTTTCGCCGCAGACGGTCAGATTGAACCGCACCTTGTAGGTGATGTTAGTGGCGTATTTCACGCCGTCTTTCAGGGTCAGCTTGACGGTTCCGTTCTCCATATCGGCTTTGCAGTTCATAGAGATCTATTGACGAATCCGCTTACATATATGCGATGCTTTACCCATGTTTTCGGTCATGTTGGCTTCGATCACTTTCTAGGGAACGCTATGTGTCTGCTCCTGATAGGACCGATGTTGGAAGAAAAATATGGCTCCAAGGTTATCTTGAACGTGTGACCCGTGCGAACTCTGAGATTTTCCAGTGTTTTGTCTACGGTTTCGCCAGTGGAGAGCTTTATTTGAAGATGAAGAGTATTGGGGCCATCCGGGGTGGCGTAGATTTTGTCGATATAGCTGTCCACGAATTCCTTGTTGATCAGGCCCTGGGCCGCATCCTTCTGCGCTTCCCGAAGTGTTGTACACAAGTTTGACACAAGTCCTGCACAGATTGGTCAAATCGTATTTTTCTTCCGCCTATACTAGGGCAATACCGCACAGAAAAAAGTGCCATATACCGCCAAGTGTGATATAATAAACTTATGGATAAACAGATGACGATTTCCGCATTCAGCGACGAACTGGCGCAGGTGCGGACGAAGAAAAAAGAATTTCTCAGCCAGA
>JAXEXE010000015.1:0-20671 GCA_034113565.1 Faecousia sp. | reverse complement strand
TGCGAGCCAGTGCGCTTAAGTGGCGTGGCAATCCGTTCCCCTTAAAATGTCCCGATTTTGCACCTGTTACCAAGGAGAAAACGGATTGCCACGTCGCTTCGCTCCTCGCAATGACACCTAAATCAACAATGTTCTCCTTTTTCTAACGAACGTCGAAACCACGCAGCAATACGAAAGCGGGCGCGCCGGCGGCACGCCCACTTCTCATTAAATCTCGGAAATCACGGGCAGAATCATGGGATTGCGCTTGGTGGTCTTGTACAGGTAGCCGCTCAGATCGTTCTTGATGGTGGACTTGATGGCGGACCAGTCCCGGATGTTCTTGCGCTGGCAGCGCTCGATGGCCTCCGTGGCAACGCCCTGCAGGGCGTCCATCAGCTGCTCGGACTCCTTGACGTAGATGAAGCCCCGGGTGATAATGTCCGGTCCGGTGATGATGCTGCCGTCCTCGGCGCTGAGGTTCACGCAGACTACGATCATGCCGTCCTCGGCCAGATGCTTCCGGTCCCGCAGCACCACGCTGCCCACATCGCCCACACCGGTGCCGTCCACAAAGACCTTGCCGGCGGTGACGGTGCCCTTGAGCTTGCAGCTCTTGGCGGTGAGCTCGAACACGGAGCCGATTTCCCCGATGAAGATGTTCTTGGGATTCATGCCCATGGTCTGGGCCAGCTTAGAGTGGATTTGCAGATGCCGCTGCTCGCCGTGAATGGGGATGAAGAACCGGGGCTTTACCAGACCGTGAATGATCTTCAGTTCTTCCTGACAGGCGTGACCAGATACGTGCAGGCCCTCGCTCTTTTCGTAGACCACGTCGGCGCCCTTGCGGTACAGCTCGTTAATGATCTTGGACACCGCCTTCTCGTTGCCGGGAATGGCGGAGGCGGAAATGATAATCCGGTCGCCGGCGGTGATCTCCACCTGCTTGTGGGTGTTGAAGGCCATGCGGTACAGGGCGGACATATTCTCGCCCTGAGAGCCGGTGGACACAATGACGATTTTATTTTTCGGCAGGCTCTTGATGGAAGCAAGGTCAACGATGGTGCCTTGCTTCACCTTCAGATAGCCCAGCTCCTGGGCAACTTTTAGCATATTTTCCATGCTCCGCCCGGTGACGGCTACCTTCCGCCCATGGCGCTGGGCCGTGGCGATGATGGACTGGATGCGGTGCATATTGGAGGCGAAGGTGGTGACGATGATTCGCTGGTCGCAGTTGCGGAACTGACGGTCAAGGCTTTCCGCCACCAGATTTTCGCTGGGGGTATAGCCGCTGCGCTCCACATTGGTGGAGTCGGAAAGCATGGCAAGCACGCCCTGCTTTCCCAGCTCTCCCAGACGGGCCAGATCCATCATGCCGTCCTTGGAGGTGGGGTCGATCTTGAAGTCGCCGGTCATGACCACGGTGCCCACAGGGGTGTGGATGGCGAAGGCCACGGCGTCGGCGATGGAGTGGTTCACATGAATGAACTCCACCTGAAAGCACCCGGCCTTCACCACATCACCGGGCTTGTGGGTGATGAGCTTGACCTTGTCTGCCAGCTTATGCTCCTCCAGCTTGAGCTTAATCAGACCGTTGGTCATGGCGGTGCCGTGGATGGGGCAGTTTACCTCCCGCATGGCGTAGGGGATGGAGCCGATGTGGTCCTCGTGACCGTGGGTGATGAAGAAGCCCCGCAGCTTCTTCTGATTTGCCACCAGATAGGAAAAGTCCGGAATCACCAGATCCACGCCGTACATATCCTCCTCGGGAAAGCCCACGCCGCAGTCCACCACGATCATGTCCTTGCCGTATTCCAGCACGGTGATATTCTTGCCGATCTCATCCAGACCGCCAAGAGGGATAATCTTCAGTTTTTCAGCCAAAACAATACTCCTTTCAATTTCCGCAAAGAGGTTCTTCGCGGTGTTTGTGTCCCAAAAGGACAACACAAGCAAGCAGCCGTCTTCCAAAGGCTTCAGGCCCTGAATCGCCTTCGCCGGGGAAAACGCCTGCAATGTATTTTTGTCTTTCCATGCGCAAACGCGCGGTGTTTGCTTCCGGAAAAGCCCGAACCGGAAAGCGTCAACGGTAGTATAGCACAAAAAAGCGCAAAAGTATACAGAAATTTATAAAGCCTTTTTTACGAAATCTCGGAAAAGTAGTTGCGGGATTTGGTGGGATTTGCTATAATGAGAATCTACTATGGATTCCTATGCTTAAAGGAGGCGGCCGGCAGATGAACAGGAAGCTGGACAGGCTCTTAAAGCCCGGTATGGGCGTATACTTTTTCGTGATGGCTGCCTTCTGCGCGGCGGCGCTGCTGGAAGGCCACTACTGGATGGCGGCGGTGGAAACTACCGTGACGCTGGTGGTGTTCATGCTGTATGTGATGAACCGGAACCGCCGGGGCAGGCAGCTCCAGCGCTATATCCAGTCCATGTCCAACACGCTGGAGGCTACCTCTCAGGGGGAAAGCCCATTGCCCGCGGTGCTCATCCGGCTGGGTGACGGGGTCATTATCTGGGCCAACCACCGCTTCAGTGAGCTGACCGGCTACGCCGACACCATGATGGAGCAGCAGCTGGAGGAGGTGCTTCCGAACTTTCCGCTGGACTGGCTGGAATCCGGCAAGACCGAAAGCCCCCAGGACGCTTCTCTTGGCGCCCGGCGCTACCGGGTCTACGGCACCACCGTCCGGGCGGAGGACAGCCGGGGCACCATGCTGGGGGTGCTGTATTTCAGCGACCTGACGGAGCTGTATCAGATTCGGGACGAATATATCCGCTCCCGCCCGGTCATTTCCATTATCCTCATTGATAATTATGAGGAGCTGACCAAAAACCTGACGGAAAGCGCCATTTCCAACATGAACGCCAAGCTCAACGACGCCATCACCCAGTGGACGGACGGCTACAACGGCCTGCTTCGGAAGCTGGAGCGGAACAGGTTCCTGTTCATCTTTGAAAAGCGGGACTTGCAGCGGGCGGTGGACGATAAATTCTCGTTGCTGGAAAGCATTCACGAGATTACCAATCCCTCCGGCCTTCCCGCGTCCATCTCCATCGGTCTGGGCGTGGACGGCGCGAATTTTGAGGAGGGCTACGATTTCGCGGCCCTGAGCATTGAAATGGCCCTGAGCCGGGGCGGCGATCAGGCGGTGGTGAAGGACCGCTTCAATTTCAGCTTCTACGGCGGACGGAACCGGGAGGCGGATTACCGCAGCAAGGTGCGTTCTCGTGTCACCGCCAACTCCCTGATGGAGCTGATCGGGCAGAGCGGACATGTCTTTGTCATGGGCCACAAGAATGCCGATCTGGACGCCGTGGGCGCCGCCATGGGCGTGTGCTGCCTTTGCCGAAAGAAGGGCAAAAAGTTCAGCATTGTCATTGATACCGAGAAAAACGCCGCACCCAAGCTGATTTCCCAGATTCAGGCGGAGCCCCAGTACCGGGACTGCTTTATTTCCGGGCAGGATGCCCTCCTGATGGCGGACAACCGCAGCATCCTGATTGTGGTGGATACCAACCGCCCGGATCAGGTGGAGTGCCAGCCGCTGCTGGAAGCCATTACCAAGGTCTGCGTCATCGACCATCACCGCCGGGCGGCGGACTATATTAGTCCTGTTGTGGTGAATTTTCATGAGCCGTACGCCTCCTCCACGGCGGAGCTGGTGACGGAGCTGCTGCAATACGCGGTAGAGAAAAACGACGTGCTGCCCATCGAGGCCAAGTCCCTGATGGCAGGCATCTGTCTCGACACCAAGTTCTTCAATGTCCGCACCGGCGAGCGCACCTTTGAGGCAGCGGCGGCGCTGCGGCGGCTGGGGGCGGACACCACCGAGGTCAAGCTCCTGCTGCAAAACGACTTCCAGGACACCATGACCAAGTACCAGATCATCAAGTCCTCCCGGCTCTACCGGCAGGAGATTGCCATTGCCGCCCTGAATACCCCCACCAGCCGGATTCTTGCGGCTCAGGCGGCGGACGAGCTGTTGAACATTTCCGGCATTACCGCGTCCTTCGTCTTGTACCCGGACGGCGATCAGGTGATTATTTCCGCCCGAAGCATCGGCTCTGCCAATGTGCAGATGATTCTCGAGCCTTTGGGCGGCGGCGGCAACACCGCCACTGCCGGGGCACAGGTCAAGAACGCCACCGTCAAGGACACCCTTGACCGGCTGGTGGAATCCATCGACCGATTCTATGAGGAATAAACAACTGTGTCATTGCGAACCAGCGTGCACGCCGTACGGCTTCCTCGCAATGACAGGAACAATATTGAAGGAGTATTATTTATGAAAGTGATTCTGTTGCAGGACGTAAAAGGCAAGGGCAAAAAGGGGCAGATGCTTGAGGTTTCCGACGGCTACGCCCGGAACTTCATGCTGCCGAAGAAAATGGCCATTGAAGCTACCCCGGATGCCATCAACACCATGCGTATGAACGACAAGGCCACCCAGGAGCGCATTGCCAAGGAGAAGGCGGAGGCGTTGGCGGTTTCCAAGCAGCTGCGGGAGCTGACCGTCACCGTCGTCGCCAAGGGCGGCGGAAACGGACGGCTGTTCGGCTCCGTCACCAACGCGGAAATTGCCGACGCTTTGGAAAAGAAGACCGGCATCAAGCTGGACAAGCGGAAGATTGTCATTTCCGACGCCATCAAGAACGTGGGCACCTATACCGTGACCTGCAAGCTGGGCTACGAGATCACCGCGCCCCTGACCGTGAAGATCGAGGAAGTGTAAATTCAGTTGACAATTGACAGTTGACAGTTGACAATTATGGATGTCGTCAGAGGCGACTTCCTTGTTACGTCAATATGTATTTTCCGAGAAAGGAGGATTTGGCATGGATGAAGAACTGCTGTCCCGGCAGCCGCCCCAGTCGCTGGAAGCGGAGCAGGCGGTACTTGGCTCCATTCTGATTGACAGCCGCTGCATCACCGATGTGGTGGGACTGGTGAAGCCGGAGGATTTCTACCTTCAGCAGAACCGGGAGATTTATGAGGCCATCTATACCATGTTCAACTTCTCCCAGACCATCGACCCGGTGACGGTGCTGGATAAGCTGAAGGAGCTGGGCTATCATCACGACAATTCCCCGGACTACATTCTGCAGCTCATGGATATCACCCCCACGGCTGCCAATGTGGTGCGCTACGCGAGTATTGTCCGGGATAAGGCCATGCTCCGGGGCCTGAATCAGGCGGCGACGGATATTCAGGAAATGGTGTCCGAGGAAGTGGGCACCCCGGCGGAGATGCTGGAATCGGCAGAGAAGAAAATTTACGCCCTGCGCAAGGGCGAGCGGGGGGACAGCCTGGAGCACATCGGCACCACGCTGCACAAGGTCTTTGATCGCCTGACGGAGCTGGCCCAGTCCGACTCCCTGATTCCCGGCCTGTCCACGGGCCTGCGGGATTTGGACACCAAAATCAACGGCCTGAATAAGTCTGACCTTCTGCTGGTTGCCGCTCGTCCTGCCATGGGCAAGTCCGCCTTCGCCCTGAATATCGGGGTGAACGTGGCGAAAAAGTACAAGAAAACCGTTGCAATTTTCAATCTGGAAATGTCCCGGGAGCAGCTTGCCATGCGCCTTCTCGCCAACGAGAGCTTTGTGGAGCTGCAAAAGCTGGCAACCGGAAAGCTCAGCGAGGAGGAGTGGACGAAGCTGTGCATGGCCTCCGCAGCCTTAAGCCAGACGGACATCCGCATTGACGATAACCCCACCGTCACCGTGGCGGACATCAACGCCAAGTGCCGACGGCTTGACAATCTGGGCCTTGTCATCATCGACTATTTGCAGCTGATGCAGGGCTCCGGCTACGGCAAGAACAACGACAACCGTGTGGTAGTGGTGGGCGAAATTTCCCGCTCCTTAAAGATTATGGCCAAGGAGCTGGATGTCCCCGTCATCTGCCTGAGCCAGCTGTCCCGTGCGGTGGAGAGCCGCACAGACAAGCGACCCATCCTGTCCGACCTCCGGGAATCCGGCGCCATCGAGCAGGACGCGGACTCCGTCATGTTCCTGTACCGGGACGAATATTATCACGAAAACACGGAAGAAAAGGGCGTTGCCGAGTGCATCGTGGCGAAGAACCGTCACGGCGAAACCGGCGCGGTGAAGCTGCAATGGATTGGTCAGTACCAGACCTTTGCGGACCGGGAGTGGAAGCATGCAGAATAAGCTGCTGAACTTCATCCGGGAGGAGCATCTGATTGCACCGGAAGACACAATTATCTGCGCGGTATCCGGCGGGGCGGACTCCGTGGCATTGCTGTTTGCCCTGTATCTATTGAAGGATAAGCTGAACATCCGGCTGGAAGCGGCCCATTTTAACCACCATCTCCGGGGAGAGGAATCCCGGCGGGATGAAGATTTCGTCCGGGACTTCTGCGCCCGGTACGAGATTCCCCTCCATGTGGGCGGGGAACAGGTGCAGCCCGGAAAGAAGGGGCTGGAAGCTGCCGCCCGGGACGCAAGGTATGCCTACCTACAGTCCCTGGACGGCAAAATCGCCACGGCCCACACCGCCGACGACAACGCCGAAACCGTGCTGCTGCACCTGATCCGGGGCACCGGCCTGAAGGGCCTTGGCGGCATCGCCCCCCGGAGGGGCAAGCTGATCCGCCCCATGCTCTGCGTCACCCGGCAGGAGGTGGAGGGCTTTCTAAGGCAGTGGTGCCTTCCTCACGTTGAGGACAGTTCCAATGTTTCCGACGCTTTTCTGCGTAACCGCATCCGCCACCATGTGATGCCGCTTCTGCGGCAGGAAAACCCAAGAATTGGGGAAAATCTGTCCCGAATGGCCCTGCGTCTGCGGCTGGATGAGGAATATCTGGCACAGCAGAGCGCCTTTGAAGAGCTTCCGAATGTTTACACACTGCGGACACTGCCGCCAGCCCTGCGCAGCCGCGCGCTGGAAGCGTTTTTGAAGCAAAACGGCGTTTCGGAACCGGAGGACGCCCATATCGCTCAGGCGGAAGCGTTGGTGTTTTCCGAAAACCCCTCCGCGAGAGCGGCCTTTCCCGGCGGCGTCACCGTTTCCCGCAGCTATGACCGGCTGACGGTTATTGCAAAGAAAGCGGATTTTGGGGAAGTCAGCCTTTCCTGTCCCGATTGGGCGGAGTTCGGCGGCTTTCGGGTGACCTGCGAACCGGCGGCGGAAATCCGCAATACGGCGGATACCTTTACGGTGTGCCCGGCAGGGACAATGAAGCTGCGCTCCCGGAAAAGCGGAGATGCCCTTCGCTTAAGCGGCGGCACCAAAAGCCTGAAAAAGCTGCTGATCGACCGGAAGATTCCGGCATCCCGGCGGGACGCAATTCCGGTGCTGTGCGATGACGTTGGCGTTCTGGGCGTCTGTTCCATTGGCGTAAATTTGAACCGGGCGGCGGCTTCGCTGCCTGCCGTGACGGTTCGTTTTGAAAAAATTCAGGGGGAAAAACAGAATGGATAAGGATATTGAACAGATTCTTCTGTCCGAAGAACAGATTCAGAATCGAATTCGGGAGCTGGGTGAAATCCTGACCGCCGAATATGCGGACAAGAACCCGGTGATTGTGGGCGTCCTCAAGGGCGTTGTGGTGTTCTACGCCGATATGATTCGCCAAATCAAGGTGCCCTGCCAGATGGACTTCATGTGGCTGTCCTCCTATTCCGGCGCCAATTCCACCGGAAAGATGCTGGTGCGGCAGGACGTGACCGCCGACATCCAGGGGCGGCACGTGCTGATTCTGGAGGATATTTTCGACACCGGCAGCTCTCTGGAGTTCACGGTGAACCATCTGAAGGAGAAGCACCCTGCCTCTATTAAAATCTGCACGCTGCTGGATAAGCCCGAGCGCCGCCGCGAAGGCGTGACGCTGCAGGCAGACTACGTGGGCTTTACCATTCCCAACGCCTTTGTGGTGGGCTATGGCCTGGATTACAACGAGAAATACCGGAATCTGCCCTATGTGGGCATCCTGAAGCCGGAAGTATATACAAAGTAAGGAGAACCCAATTGAAAAATCGTAGAATTATCGCGACCATCGTGTATCTGGTGCTGCTGGTGGCGGTCTTTGCCTGGGTCAGCGGGCTGTTCACCCAGAGTCAGGATCAGATACCCTATTCCGAAGTGCTGAAGCTGTTTCAGAACCAGCAGGTCAAGTCCTTTGTGGTGAACGACGATGTGATCACCATGAACCTGTACGAGCCCTACGCCGGGCAGACCACGGTCACGGCGACGCTGGCGGATACCGACCGGTTCCGCGCGGAAATGGATGACCTGTTTGTGGAGCAGTACAATTCCGGCGTGCTGGAATCCTTTCATTTCCGAGCCGGAAAGAGCGTATCCGCCTATGACCTGATCCTGCCCCTGCTGATTGTGGGGCTGGTGCTGCTGTTTGTCTGGGGCTTTATGATGGGCCGGGCCAACAACAATAACCCCCTGAATAATTTCGGCAAGGCCCGCACCGTTCTGGGGGTACCGGACGGGAAAAAGGTCACTTTTGCGGATGTTGCCGGGGCGGATGAGGAGAAGGAAGAATTGCAGGAGATTGTGGATTTCCTGAAAAATCCCGAGAAATTCACCGAAATCGGCGCCCGGATTCCCCACGGCCTGCTGCTGGTAGGCCCTCCCGGCACCGGCAAAACATTGCTTGCCCGGGCAGTGGCGGGGGAGGCCGGGGTGCAGTTCCTGTCTATCTCCGGCTCGGACTTTGTGGAAATGTATGTGGGCGTGGGCGCCAGCCGTGTGCGCGACCTGTTTGAGCAGGCCAAGAAAATTGCCCCCGCCATCGTGTTCATCGACGAAATCGACGCGGTGGGCCGCAAGCGCGGCTCGGGCTTAGGCGGCGGACACGACGAGAAGGAGCAGACACTGAACCAGCTGCTGGTGGAAATGGATGGCTTCTCCCGCACCGAGGGCGTCATCGTTCTGGCTGCCACCAACCGCCCGGACATTCTCGACCCGGCGCTGCTCCGACCAGGCCGGTTTGACCGGCAGATTCAGGTGGGCCGTCCCGATGTGAAGGGCCGTGAGGACATCCTCAAGGTTCATGCCAGGGATAAGAAGCTGGATGCCTCCGTGAATCTCAAGACCGTTGCCCGCTCTACTGCCGGTTTTACCGGCGCCGATTTGAGCAACCTTCTCAACGAGGCCGCCATTCTGGCTGCCCGGGAGAATCGCCCGGTGCTGAATATGGAGGATCTCAACGAGGCCCTGATGAAGATCACCGCCGGCCCTGCCAAGAAGAGCCGTGTCCAGACCCGGAAGGATCTGAAGGAGACGGCCATCCACGAGGCAGGCCACGCCGTTGCCATGTATTATCTTCCAACCCATGACCCGGTGCGGCACATTACCATCATTCCCCGGGGCCAGTCTCTGGGTTCTACCTGGAGCCTTCCCAAGGATGATTCCTCCAACCTGACCCGCAATCAGATGTATGAGCAGATCATCTCTCTGCTGGGCGGCCGGGTGGCGGAGGCTCTGTTCATCGGGGATATTTCCGTGGGCGCCTCCAATGACATTGACCGTGCCACCAAGCTGGCCCGGGACATGGTGGCCCGCTACGGCATGTGCGAGAAGCTGGGCACCGTTTCCTATCTGGACGGCGGCGAGGTCTTCATCGGACGGGATTACCAGACCACCAAGAGCTACTCGGAGAAGGTGGCAGGCACCATCGACGACGAGGTCAAGGCCCTGATCGACCGGGCCTATGCCCACTGTAAGAACATCCTGACGGAAAATGCCGACAAGCTGAACGCGGTCGTGGATTTCCTGATGGAGCACGAATCCATGACCGGCGAGCAGTTTGTAGCCATCATGGAGGGCAAGCCCGTGGGAGACGCTTCCAACACCGCCATGTTCGACGGCTTTGAGGAGCCGGAGAATACCGAAGAATAAGGATACGCCCCTGCCGGGAAGCCGGCGGGGGCGTTCGTTTTGCTCAGAGGGCGGTATTATAGAATGTGCATATCGGCTTTTGTCAGCAAGCCGTCAAATTGTGATTGAGTTGATAGTTAACAGTTGACAGTTGAAAGTTGTGGTATCCCTTCGGGATGATATTAAATATCGATGGCTTTTCAAGCGAATATCCGGTTTTTGAACCAGAATGATTTCAATTGTCCCGTAGGGACTCCTTAACTTTCAACTTTCTGCTTTCAACTGTCAACTCTAACAATCATATTTTACCTGCCTGCTGAGTTAACCCGATAAGCACTTTATAGAAAGCTTGAAGCAATTCAGCCAATTGTTCCGGCGCGTCCAGATTGACTTCATGCCCGGAGCCGGGGACGGTTCCCAGCCGGGCAGAGGGGATATGTTCAGCCAGTTCTTCGGACGCGCGCCTGTTGGCGGCATCCTTTTCCCCGCAGATGACCAGCGTTGGGCAGGA
The DNA here is from genome assembly GCA_034113565.1 of Faecousia sp. Taxonomy (GTDB): domain Bacteria; phylum Bacillota; class Clostridia; order Oscillospirales; family Oscillospiraceae; genus Faecousia. The sequence goes on along the minus strand of JAXEXE010000015.1, from coordinate 10,316 downwards.
AATCCCGGATAGAGCGCTGCTGAAATCCAGCTCTGTCATGCTGGCGCACAGGGAAATCATGTCCTCCTTTGAAAACCCGATTTGCGCAAACATTCCCTTCGGCATCAGACGGAACAGACTGTTTTGAAGGCGCAGGGTGCGCTTTGGCATACGGTACTGGGCGGCAATGAGCACGAGAGAGCGAACCTTATCCGGGTGTTCCAGCGTATAATTCAGTGCCAGCACGCCACCCAGCGACAGCCTGCACAGATTGATCTTTCCCTCAGCGGCATCGAATTCAACTGTTAAGGCGCGGTACAGACCGGCGTAGGTGACAGGCTTACCGGCTGCGAACGCGGGAAGATTTGGACAATCGGCATTCTTGATGCCCAGTTTTTCTAGGACCCGGTTCCAGCTTTCGGGAGTCCGACCCAGACCGTGCAGGAATATGTGTTCCATTGAAAGCCCCTCGAACAGCAGTTCAGATCGCGTACAGCAGCACCGCAAAATATTGCAGCACCGCCCCGAGAACCACAAAAATGTGGAACACCGAGTGCATCCACTTTTTGGTCTTGCCCAGCCCGTAGAGCACGGAGCCCACGGTGTAGGCGATGCCGCCCAGAAGCAGCAGCAGGAAGCCCGGCACCCCCATGGCTTCCAGAGTCTGCTTTGCGAAGGGAATCACCGCCCAGCCCATGCCGATGTAGCAGGCCATGGAGAAGACGCTGTACTTTTTCAGGTCGATGGCGGTGAGGGTACAGGCGACAACCGCCAGCAGCCACTCAAAGCCGAACAGGCTCCAGCCCAGCGCCGGGTGGGCGGGCCGGATGGCGGACAGCACCACGGGGGTGTAGGTTCCGCAGATCAGGAAATAAATGGTGCAGTGGTCGATGACCTGCATTACCTTTTTGCTCATGCCGGGCTTCAGACCGTGGTAGACGCTGGAAATGGTGAACATGGTGATGAAGGTGGTGCCGTAGATGGTGCAGCTGACGATGCCGTAGTAGTTCTGATTCAGGGCGGCCCGCACCACGCAGGTCAGCAGCACAATGACACCCAGCGCCCCGCCGACAATGTGGGTAATCATGTTCATCAGCTCTTCGCCCCGGGAATAGTCCGGCAGCTGCCGGTCAGACAGTTTTGTTCGTTTCATAGTAACACCTCGAGAAATGATGCTATTACCATACCACAAACCGGCCAAAAAGCCACCTACCGCTGCTGCTCTACGCTCTATGCCCGGGAGAGACGCCGATTCTACCCCCGGTAGAGTGGCAGATTTCGGCCCTTTTTGGAAAGAAACCCTTGCAATTGCGGCCTTGTTCGACTATAATAAACTGAATTATTATCTTTCTAATGAGGTTACGCTGTGTATTTAAAATCACTGGAATTACAGGGCTTTAAGTCCTTCCCGGATAAGACGCTGATCCGCTTTGGCGATGACATCACCGCCATCGTCGGCCCCAACGGCTCCGGCAAGTCGAATATCTCAGACGCGATTCTGTGGGTACTGGGCGAGCAGAGCTCCAAGTCCCTGCGGGGCGCGAAGATGGAGGACGTGATCTTCGGCGGCACCCAGAAGCGCAGCGCCGTGGGCTTTGCCGAGGCGACCCTGACGCTGGACAATACCGACCGGGCGCTGGCATATGACGCCGACGAGGTCATGATTACCCGCCGGTATTACCGCTCCGGCGACGGCGAATACTATATCAATAAGCAGTCCGCCCGGCTCCGGGATATTAACGAGCTGTTTATGGACACGGGTCTGGGCCGGGAGGGCTACTCCAACATCGGTCAGGGCCGCATTGACGAAATTCTCTCCCTGAAAAGCGGCGACCGCCGGGAGATTTTCGAGGAAGCCGCCGGTATCTCCAAGTACCGCCACCGCAAGGAGGAAACCGAGCGGAAGCTGGCCTCCACCGAGGACAACCTGCTTCGCATCGGCGACAAGGTGTCCGAGCTGGAACTCCAACTGGAACCGTTGAAGGTGCAGTCGGAAAAGGCAAAAAAGTATCTGGAATTGAAAGAGGAACTCAAGGGCGTGGAGGTGGCCGTCTGGCTGGACACGCTGGATAAGCTGTCCGCCGCCGCCAAGAAGGCCGAGGAGGACTATGCCTCCGCTTCCTTCGTTTTGCAGCAGGCCCACGACGATCTGGACGCCCTCTACCGGCAGGCGGAGGACTTGGGAAAGACCCTCCATGACCGGGACGGAGAACTGGAAACCGTCCGGCTGAAGGCCAATATGCTCTCTGCCACCCACCAGCAGCTGGACGGTCAGATGGCAGTGCTTCAGGGCAACATGGACAACAACCGGGCCAACATCGCCCGGATCGAGGAGGAACTGAAGGGGCAGGAGGACCGCAGCGGCGGCATCTCCGCCCAGATTCAGCAGACCGAGGAGCGCATCGCGGAGATTGAGGAAAAGCTGGCGCAAAAGCGGGCAGAATTGGAGCGGTGCCAGCAGGCGCTGACCGCCCTGACTGCCAGCGCCCAGGGCATTACCAAACAGTATCTGGAACTGAGAAGCAAGGAATCCACCCTGGCGGCGGACATTGCCGGGGCGGAAGCGGATGTGCGGGGTCTGGAAGAGAGCATGGTGCAGTCCAGAAGCCGCTTAGAGCAGCTGGACGGCGACCTGTCCGCGGGAGCATCCCGCCGCCACGAGGCCCAGACCAATCTGGATGCCTGCCGTCAGGAATTGAAGGCGGCCCGGGAGAACGTCACTGCCGCGAACAACACCATTTCCGGCTACACCCTGCGCCAGACCACCCGCGCGAAACGCCGGGACGAGCTGGAAGAAAAGCAGCGGGAGATGTCCCGGACGCTGGACTCCGTAGCCGCGAAAATCAAGGTTTTCCGGGCCATGGAGCGGGATTTTGAAAGCTACAACAAGGCTGTGCGCATGGTGATGCAGGAGGCCCAGCGGGGCGCTCTGCGCAACATCCACGGCCCCGTGTCCCGGCTCATCCGCACGGAGGACAGCTACACTGTGGCGGTGGAAATCGCCTTGGGCGCTGCTATGCAGCAGATTGTGGTTGGCAATGAAGCTGACGGCAAGGCGGCGATTTCCTTCCTCAAGCGCACCGGCGGCGGTCGTGCCACCTTCCTGCCCATGAGCAATATTCAGGGCAGAAGCCTACAGGAAACGGGCCTTGAAAACTGCCGGGGCTTTGTAGGCATCGCCTCGGATTTGGTGAAAACCGACGAAAAATACCGCCAGATTATAGAGAATCTGCTGGGCCGCACCGTCATTGTGCAGGACATGGACGCGGCCATCAATATGTCCCAGAAGTACCGCAGCCGCTTCAAAATCGTGACGCTGGACGGTCAGGTCATGAACCCCGGCGGCTCCATGACCGGCGGCTCCGTGAATAAGGACGCGGGAATTTTGTCCCGGGCCAACGAGCTGGAAAAGCTCTCTTTGCAGGAGCAGAAGCTGCGGCAGGAGCAGCAGATTCTGGAAGCGGATTTAGTGGAAGCCCGCCGCCAGTGCGATCAGGTGGAGTTCCAGATTTCCGCCGCCAAGGATCAGCTTCGGGAAGCGGAGGATCAGGTGCTGCGCTTAGAGGGCCTGGAAAAGCAGCATGAGATTCTGCTGAATGCCATTGTGGAAGCGGAAAATTCCGCCCGCCGGGAGCGGGAATCCCTCAACGAGCGCAGCCGCACCGACCGGGAGCGCTACAGCGCCCAGCAGGCGAAAATTCAGGTATACAACCGGGAGCTGGCCCAGACGAAGGAGAAGCTGAGCCTTTTGGAGGGCAGCCAGACCGAGGCGGCCAACGAAAACGCCGCCATCACCGACCGGATGACCGCCTTAAAAACCGAGGAAGCGGCGCTGGATGCGGAGCGCTCCACGGCAACGTCCCACATCGGCGACCTGCGGCAGCTGCAGGGGGCCATGGAGGGCGACCGGGAGAAAAAGCAGGTTCTGATGGACTCCATCCGGCAGGACAATGCCCGGCTGGAAGCCGAAATCGACCAGCTCAGGCAGCGTCAGACGGAAAACGACGCGGAAAATGCCGAAATGAACGTGAAGGTGCAGCAGGTGCTGGAAAGCCGCGCCGCCGCCGAAGCTGCCAAGACCAAGGCAGAGCGGGACGCTCAGGAGAAGAACAAGGACATCCTGAACATGGAGCGGGCCTGCGCCCTGCTGGAACAGAAGAAGGTCACCTCCTCCATGGAGGAGCGGCAGATCATCGACAAGCTGTGGGACACCTACGAGCTGACCCCCGGCACCGCGCCGGAATTCCGTGGGGAAATCGAGAACGTCACCGCCGGAAACCGCCGGGCCGCGGAGCTGAAGCGGAAGATTTCCGCTCTCGGCACCCCCAATCTCGGTGCCATCGAGGAATACGCCCGGGTCAATGAGCGCTACACCTACCTTGCCGGGCAGCGGGACGATGTGCTGACCTCCAAGCGGGAATTGGAGAGCATCATCCGGGACATCACCGCGGAAATGACCACGATTTTTGTCACGGAATTTACGAAAATTGACCACTATTTCGGCCAGACCTTTGAGGAAATGTTTGGCGGCGGCAGGGGACAGCTGATTCTGGAGGACCCGGAAAATCCCCTGACCTGCGGCATCGAGATTCGGGTGCAGCCCCCCGGAAAGCAGGTGAAAACCATCACGCTGCTGTCCGGCGGCGAGAAGGCCTTTGTGGCAACGGCACTGTACTTTGCCATTTTGAAGGTACGGCCCACGCCCTTCTGTCTGCTGGACGAGATCGACGCGGCGCTGGACGACCGGAACGTGGAGCGGTTTGCCAGCTACCTGCACAATCTGTCGAAGAACACCCAGTTTATCGTCATTACCCACCGCCGGGGCACCATGGAATCTGCCGACGTGCTCTACGGCGTGACCATGCAGGAGCAGGGCGTATCGAAGCTTCTGCGGCTGGATCTCAACCAGATGGAAGAATACCTGGGAATCGTGGAGTAAGATACAAGATAAGGAATGTCATTGCGAGCCAGTGGGCACGCTGACGTGGCAATCCGTTCTCTTGACGAATGGAACTTTTGGGAAACGGATTCCCACGGTCGCTTCGCTCCCTCGGAATGACATTCTATGCTGGTGAAATACAAGAATTTTGGGAGTTATTATGGGATTTTTTGATAAAATTAAGGAAGGCCTTGCAAAGACCCGGGACGCTCTGAGCGATTCTCTGGGCGGCGTGTTCACGGGCTTTTCCGAAATCGACGACGACTTTTACGACGAATTGGAGGAGAGCCTGATTCTGGCGGACTTGGGCGTGGACACCGCCTGCAAAGCCGTGGAGCGGCTGCGCAAGGCCGTCCGGGAGCAGCACCTGAAAACCACGGAGGAAGCAAGAACCGCCCTCAAGGAAATTTTGGCGGATATGCTGAACGTGGGGAACACGGCTCTGAACCTGTCTACCACCCCCAGCGTGGTGCTGGTGATTGGCGTCAACGGCGTGGGCAAGACCACCACCATCGGCAAAATTGCCACCCAGCTGACCCGGCAGGGCAAGCGTGTGCTGCTGGTGGCGGCGGATACCTTCCGGGCGGCGGCTGCCGACCAGCTGGAAATCTGGGCAGAGCGCAGCGGCGCAGGCCTAGTCCGGCAGCATGAGGGCGCCGACCCGGCCTCCGTGGTCTACGACGGCATTCAGGCCGCCCGGGCACGGGAGGTGGATGTGATCATCATTGACACCGCCGGACGGCTCCACAACAAGGCCAATCTTATGAATGAGCTGAACAAAATCAGCCGCATCATCGACCGGGAGCTGCCCGGTGCGGCCCGGGAGACCCTGCTGGTGCTGGACGGCACCACGGGCCAGAACGGCCTGATTCAGGCCAAGCAGTTCAAGGAAATCGCCGGGGTCACCGCCATCGCCCTGACCAAGCTGGACGGCACCGCCAAAGGCGGCATCGTCATTGCCGTGGCGGACGCTTTGCAGATTCCCGTGAAATTTGTGGGCGTGGGCGAGCAGGCCGATGACCTGATGCCCTTTGAAGCAAAGGACTTTGTGGAGGCGCTGATCTGATGAAGGTAGTTTTGGCAAGCAAAAACCCCCACAAATTGGTGGAAATCAGCAAAATTACCGAGAAATTCGGCATGGAGCTGGTGATGGAGTCCGATTTGGGTGTGGACATCGATGTGGAGGAGACGGGCACCACCTTCGAGGAAAACTCCTTTCTCAAGGCCGACGCGGTGATGAAGGCCACGGGCCTTCCTGCCCTTGCGGACGACTCCGGCATCGCGGTGGACGCTCTCAACGGCGAACCGGGCATCTACTCCGCCCGGTACGGCTTTGACGAAAGTCTGGACGACTGGGGCCGGCTCCAGCTTTTGCTCAAAAACACGGAAAACGTTCCCGACGGGCAGCGGCAGGCGAAATTCGTCTGCGTCATCACCATGGTGACCCCGGAAGGGAAGTGTATACAGGCCCGGGGCGAAATCCACGGAGAGCTGCTCCGCGCCCCCGCCGGAGAAAACGGCTTCGGCTATGACCCCATTTTCTACTATCCACCCATGGGAAAGACCACGGCGGAAATGGCCCCTGAGGAAAAGAACCGGGTGTCCCACCGGGCCAACGCCCTGAAGGTGTTTTATGAGAAACTGAAGGAGGCAGGCTATGCTGACAAGTAAGGAACGGGCCCAGCTCCGGGCCCAGGCCAATACGCTGGAAACCACCCTGATGGTGGGCAAGGACGGCGTGACGGAAGCGGTGGCGGCGGAAGCCGACCGGCTGCTCACCGCCCACGAGCTGGTGAAGGGCAAGGTGCTGGAAACCGCCCTCATGAGCCCCCGGGAGGTGTCCGACGCCCTGTGCGAGGTGACTGGGGCGGAGGGAATTGCCTGTGTGGGCAATAAATTCGTGATCTGGCGGTTCTCCGAGAAGTGTCAGGAGGCCCGGAACCAGACCGGCCGGGCCAAGCGGAAGGAAGTGCCCAAATCCAAGGCAGACCCGGTAGGCAAGGGCGTCCGCGCCCGCCGTGCGGCGGCGAAAAAGGTGCGGGAGCAGCGCAACCAGTATTTCCGGCAGCAGGCCATCGAAAAGTCCATCGAGCGCAGCCGGGAAAAGCAGCTTCGCGGCGAAGAGTAATTTTCAGTTGACAGTGACAGTGGACAGTTGACAGTTATGAGACTGCCAGTAGACGCACATCGCAATTCTTGATTACAGCTTTTCAGTATGTACCGCTTGTTGACACGTTGCATTTCGCATATCCCCTATAGCTGGACAACTGTCAATTATAAACAGAGGAAGGGTAGTATGGAACGAATCGGCATTTACGGCGGGACTTTCAACCCACCCCATATTGGACATCTGGAAGCGGCAAAGCAGGCCGTGAAATCGCTGGGGCTCAGTAAGCTATTGCTGATTCCGGCCTACGCGCCGCCCCACAAGGCGGTGCTGCCGGAACATTCTCCCACGGCACAGCAGCGCCTTGAAATGCTGCGCATTGCCGCCGCGGGGTGCCCGGAACTGTCAGTTTCAGACATGGAGCTGCGGCGGGAGGGGGTCAGCTATTCCTGCGAAACGGTGGAAGCGGTGAAGGGGCAGTTCCCCGGCGCGGAGCTGGTGCTGCTCATGGGCACGGATATGTTCCTGACCTTCGACACCTGGATGCACCCGGAGGAGATTGTCAAGAATGCATCCCTGGGCGTATTTTACCGGGGCGACAAGGGCGAACAGCCCGCCATCGCAAAGAAAAAGGCGGAAATGGAGGCCCGGGGCGTCACCGTCTATCTGGTGCGCAACGAGGTCATTCCCATTTCCTCCACCCAGATGAGGCGGCTTCTGGCCTTCCGATGTGCAGGCCGGTTTCTGCCGGAGGGCGTGCTGGACTACATCCGGGAAAACCGCCTTTACGACACCCGGGCCGATTGGAAGAACCTTCCCATGGAGGCGCTGGAACCCATAGTCATCAGCCTTCTGAATCCTAACCGGGTCAAACACGTTCTGGGCTGCCGGGACACGGCGGTGGCGCTGGCAAAACGCTGGGGGGCGAATGTCAATGACGCGGCCCGGGCGGGCATCCTCCACGACATTACCAAGGCCATTGACGGGCCCCTCCAATTGACATTATGCGACGCCTATGGTAAACTGTTAGACGATTTTTCCAAGCGTTACCCAAGAACCCTCCATGCCCTCACCGGTTCCATGGTTGCCCAGCGGATTTTTGGGGAAAATGAAAACGTGGTGTCCGCCATCGAGTTTCACACCACCGGCAGGGCAAACATGACCCTGCTGGAAAAGATCATCTATGTGGCGGACTATATGGAGCCGAACCGGGCTTTCTCCGGGGTGGAAGCATTGCGGGAACTGGCCTTTACCGACATTGACGCCGCCCTGAAGCTGGGCCTTGAAATGACGCTGGAGCATTTGAACGAGCAGGGGGCGGAGGTATCGCCTGCCTCCCAGAATGCTCTCGCGTGGCTGAAGCGATAGAAAGGATTGATGTTTTTGTTAACACCCAAACAGATTGCTTATGAAGTGACCAAGGCCCTGGACGCCAAGAAGGGCATGGACATCAAGCTGCTGAAAATCGATCGGGTCAGCAGTCTGGCAGACTTCTTCCTGATCTGCACCGGCACCTCCAACACCCACGTCAAGACCCTGTGCGACTACGCCGAGTACACGCTGGAACAGCTGGGGGAGCCCATGCTGGGCCGGGAGGGCCACCGGGGCAGCGCCTGGGAGCTGTTGGACTACGGCACCATCGTGGTGCACGTCTTCACCGAGGAGGCCCGGAAATTCTACGATCTGGAACGGCTGTGGGCCGACGCCGAGGTTGTGGATTTGAAGGAGATTATTCCCGAATTGCGGGACGAAGCAAACAGTTGAAAGTTGACAATGGAAAGTGGAAAGTTATGGTATCCCCTTCGGGGATGATTGAAATTTGTTCCGGAGGGACTCCTTAACTTTCAACTTTCAATTCTCAACTTTCAACGAATCAAAGATATGATTGCCGCCTAAGGAAAGCGGTATAAGAGAGGAATGTTCGCCATGAACTACGATTACGCAAGCATTGAAGCCAAATGGCAAAAATACTGGGAAGAGCACGACACCTTCCACACCGATGTCTGGGATTTCAGTAAGCCCAAATATTATGTGCTGGATATGTTCCCGTACCCTTCCGGCGTGGGCCTGCACGCGGGCCATCCCGAGGGCTACACCGCTACCGACATCATGTCCCGGATGAAGCGGATGCAGGGCTACAACGTGCTGCACCCCATGGGCTACGACTCCTTTGGCCTGCCCGCGGAGCAGTACGCCGTCACCACCGGCCACAACCCCAACGGCTTTACCCAGAAGAACATCGAGACCTTCACCAAGCAGCTCAAGGAGCTGGGCTTTGACTACGACTGGTCGAAAATGATCGCCACCTCCGACCCCTCCTTCTACAAGTGGACTCAGTGGATTTTCAAGAAGCTGTACGAAGCCGGCTACGCCAAGCGCATCGAGATGCCCGTGAACTGGTGTGAGGAGCTGGGCACGGTGCTTTCCAATGATGAAGTCATCGACGGCAAGTCCGAGCGGGGCGGCTATCCCGTTGTCAAGAAAAATATGATGCAGTGGGTCATCGACCAGCCCGCCTTCGCCGAGAAGCTGCTGGAGGGCCTAAACGAAATCGACTGGCCCGAGTCCACCAAGGAGATTCAGCGCAACTGGATCGGAAAGAGCACCGGCGTGGAGGTGGACTTCCAGCTGGTAGGCGGCGGACAGTTCTCCATTTACACTACCTGCATCGAAACCATCTACGGCATCACCTTCATGGTGCTGGCTCCCGACGGCAAAATCGTCCAGTCCCTGATGGATCGGGTGCAGAACAGAGAAGAAGTCCAGGCCTACATCGACGAAACCGTGAAGAAGAGCGACATGGATCGCACCGACCTGAATAAGGGCAAATCCGGCTGTCGGCTTCAGGGCGTCTACGCCATCAACCCCGTCAACGGCAAGGAAGTGCCCGTGTTCATCGGTGACTTTGTGCTGGCCAACTACGGCACCGGCGCGGTCATGGCGGTTCCCAGCCACGACCAGCGTGACTTTGAGTACGCCGTGGTTCACAACATCCCCATGATTCAGGTCATCGAGGGCCGGGATGTGTCCGAATGTGCCTTTGAAAAGCAGGACTATCTGGGCAAGGGCTGTAAGCTCATCAATTCCGAGGAATTCACCGGCCTGACGGTGGAGGAGGCCAAGGAGGCCATCACCCAGAAGCTTGAAAAAATGGGCGTTGCCCGCCGGAAGAACAACTACCACTTCCGGGAGTGGATTTTCGCCCGCCAGCGCTACTGGGGCGAGCCGGTGCCCTGCGTGTACACCGACGACGGGAAGACCTACTTCCTCCCCGACGAGGAGCTGCCTCTG
>JAXEXE010000014.1:0-8717 GCA_034113565.1 Faecousia sp. | reverse complement strand
AGTCCCAGCACTTCCTTTGACTGCTCTGGCTTCGTATGCTGGGTTCTCAATCACAGCGGCTGGCGTGTCGGACGGACCAGCGCTCAGGGGCTTTACAACCTCTGCACCCCGGTTTCCCGCAGCAACGCCCGTCCCGGTGATCTGGTGTTCTTCAAGGGCACCTACAAGACAAATGGTGTTTCCCATGTGGGCATTTATGTGGGCGAAAACCGGATGATTCACTGCGGAAATCCCATTTCTTACTCAAATATCAACACCCAATACTGGCAGTCCCATTTCTTCACATTTGGGCGTCTGCCCTGATAAGGAGCGTGATTTTATGAATCCCAAACTACAAAAGCTCCGTGCCGAGCTGGAAAAGAACACGGAGAAAATCAGCAAGCTCCAGTCCCGAAACGCAGAGCTGAAAAAGCAGATTCAGGAGCTGGAGAACATCGACATCATCGGCATGGTTCGGGAGTGCGGTCTGTCCCCGGAAGCTCTGTCCGGCCTGCTGGCAAAAATCCAGGCTTCCCCCAAAGCTGCCGATACCAAGGAAAAGGAGGATGCTCCCATTGAGGCTTAATCGCCGCTTTTTCACTCTGTTGGCGGTGCTGATGCTGTGTATGTCCTTTCTGACCATCACGGCATCCGCCGAAGCCAATCCCCCCAAGGACGATGTAATCATCTACACCGCCGAACCCACGGAACCCAAACCTACGGAAGCTGCACCCAAGCCCACCACGCCCAAGCCCACCACGCCGCAGGAAACGGAGCCGCCTGCAACGACGGCACCGACCACACCTACCACAGTGACACCGGTGGAACCCTTCACGGAGGGAAATGCCATTGCGAAAGATCTCCAGTTCCATGCGGACACCAACAAGCAGTTCATCACCATCGAAACCCGCAGTGGAGAGATTTTTTACATCATCATCGACTACGATGCCCCGGTGGATGAAAAGAACGAGCAGTTCAGCACCTATTTCCTGAACAAAGTGGATGACGCTGATTTGCAGGCACTGCTGGAGGACGGCAATAAGGTGGAAGTCTGCGGCTGCATTGACAGGTGTTATGCCGGTCATGTGAATACCACCTGCCCGATCTGCGCCAAAAACATGACCGAGTGCGTGGGCAGAGAGCCGGAACCCTCTGAGGAACCCACCGTTCCTCCCACAGAGCCGGAGAAGGAGCCGGAAAAGACATCCAGTTCCGGCGCTGTTCTGGCTGTGCTGCTGATGATTGTCATGGTTGGCGTCATGGGCTGGTACTTCCTGAAGAACAAGATGCCCAATCCCAAAACCAAGGGCGACACCGATCTGGATGACTACGACTACGGCATGGACGAGGATGACGAGGACTATGCCGACTTTGAACCCTACGAAGAAAAGGAGGAAGCAGAATCCAAATGAGTTACTTTACCACCGGGAAATCCCGGCGCTATGAAAAGCTGATGACACAGAAGCCCCATCCCATGCGGGAGGACAGAAAACCTGTCCTCCCCAAAGATCACCTTTGCTTTGGCTGTAAACGCTACGGCGAAGGCTGCGTACATCCCTGCCACCGTGAGGTGCGCAGGGGTGCTTCCTTGGAGGTGATGGTATGCAGCTTGTGATTGCCGAAAAGCCCTCTGTGGCACAGAGTTTAGCCAATATTCTGGGTGTTTCAACCCGTCATGACGGCTATATGGAAGGAAAAAAGTATATTGTATCGTGGTGTTTTGGCCATCTGGCAGGTCTTGCTGATGCCGATGTGTACGACACCCGCTACGCCAAGTGGAGGATGGAGGATTTGCCAATTATTCCCAGCCCCTTCCAGTTCCGCATTGCCGAGGGAAAGCAGAATCAGTTTGATGTCCTCCAAAAGCTGATGCGCCGGGAGGATGTGACCGAGGTTATCAACGCCTGCGATGCTGGACGGGAGGGTGAGCTGATCTTCCGCACGGTGTACTATCTGGCTGACTGCCAGAAGCCTATGAAACGACTTTGGATTTCCTCTATGGAGGATGATGCCATTCGCAAGGGCTTTGACAACCTCCGTCCCGGCTCCGATTTTGATGGGCTGTACGAAAGCGCCCTCTGCCGTGCCGAAGCGGACTGGCTGGTGGGCATCAACGCCACCCGCTATTTTTCGCTGCTGTATGGCACGAAACTGAATGTGGGCAGGGTCATGTCTCCCACGCTGTCCCTGCTGGTGCAGCGGGAATCGGAAATATCCGCTTTCGTTCCGGAAGATTTCTTCACCGTGAATCTGGACTTCCCGGATTTCACCGTTTCCAGCAAGAAATTCTCAGATAAAACGGAAGCCCAGCAGCTTGCGAAGAAATGCCAGAACCAGAATGCTGTGGTTTCCGACATTCGCCACAGCGATAAGGAGGAAAAAGCCCCTGCACTCTATGACCTGACTACCCTGCAGCGGGATGCCAACCGGCTTTTGGGGTATACCGCCCAGCAGACCCTGGACTATCTGCAAGCGCTCTATGAAAAGAAGCTGTGTACCTATCCCCGGACGGACAGCCGCTATCTGACCGACGATATGCTTGGAAGTGTCCCGGCAATCGTTCTGTGCGCTGCCGGAATCTGCGCACTGGATGCCCCCAGCGATATTCTGGCTCAGCAGGTGTGCAACTCCAAAAAGGTATCCGATCACCACGCCATTATTCCCACAATGGCAGCAGGAGAACAGGATTTGTCCACACTCCCCACGGCGGAACAGAATATCCTGAAGCTGATCTCCCGGCAGGTGCTGATGGCGGTCAGCGGAGCGTATCGCTACCGGGAAGCAGAAATCTCCATCACCTGCGGGGAATCCTTCAAGACCACCATGAAGATGCTTCTGGATGCCGGGTGGAAGAAATACAACCAGAAAAGCATCCCCCAGAAGTGGTTTTCCGGTCTGGAAGTCGGGCAAATCCTGACCCCCAGCAAGGTATCTGTGAAGGATGGCAAAACCCAGCCGCCCAAGCACTTTACGGAAGATCTTCTGCTGTCCTCCATGGAAACGGCAGGGGCAAAGGATATGCCGGAGGATGCGGAGCGCAAAGGGCTTGGAACCCCTGCCACCCGCGCCGGGATTCTGGAAAAACTGGTGGCAACCGGGATGCTGGAACGCCGCAAGGTGAAAAAGCAGACCATTCTGGTTCCCACTGCTCTGGGCAATTCCCTGATTACAGTTCTGCCGGAACAGCTCCAGTCTCCGCTGCTGACCGCTGAATGGGAGAATCGGCTGTCTCTTGTCCAGCAGGGCAAACTGGATGACGATGATTTTCTGGACGGCATTCATGAAATGCTCGCCGATCTGGTCAAGAATTACCGTCCTGTTTCCGGTGCGGATATTCTGTTTCCCTCTGCTGAAAACACCGTGGGCAAATGCCCCCGGTGCGGCAGTCCGGTGATCGTGCGCAGCAAGGGATACTTCTGCACGAACAAGGATTGCACATTCGTTCTGTGGAGGGACAGCCGGTTCTTTACCCTCAAGCAGAAAACGCTGGAGAAAAGAACTGCTCAGCTCCTGCTGGAGAAAGGCCGCGCCCCGCTGAAGGGCTGTGTTTCCTCCAAGACCGGGAATGTCTATGACGCCGCCGTGGTTCTGGAGGACGATGGTGAGCGGGCGCATTTCAAGCTGGTGTTTGGCAATGGCTGATCTGCCCCGGATGAATGACGAGCAGCTAAAGCAGGCGCGAAAGCTGATACGCAGCCGCTGCTGCAATTATGACAATGGAAGCTGCCTTGTTCTGGACTGGTCGTTCTGCAATGTCTGCCCGCAGTGGATTTCCTACTCGCTGAACTGCAAGTGGTTCCGCAATGCGGTGCTGCCCAATGACCCGGAATTAGAAAGCAAAATTCTGGGCCTGCATCCAAAGCGCTGCTGCACCATCTGCAACGCTCCAATCTACGCCAAATCCAATCGTGCGAAATATTGTCCCGAATGTGCCAGAAAAGAGCGGCGGCGAAAAGAGGCAATCCGGCTCCACAATCACTACCTCAAGTCACGCATTTAGAGGGCAAAAAAGTGGCTGATACCAATGACTTTTTTGCTCTCATTCATAGGGGGATGACAAAGTATATTCGGAAGCCCAAAAACGGCTTTCTAAATGCGTGAAAATGCCCCTGTGTCGGTCCGCCCTCAGACTGCGCAGGGGCATCGATTTTACTATTTTCAAAGGAAAGGAGAATTCTTCATGGCAGAAAAACAGTCAAACAAAGAGCGCATCAAAGAGATCACCGCTGGTATTGAAAAAGGCATTATGGAACTGTTTGAAAGTGACCGCTACCGAAACTACCTCACAACCATGAGCCGCTTCCACAGGTATTCCCTGAACAATGTTATGCTGATCCACGCTCAGCGGCCCGATGCCACGCTGGTGGCTGGCTTCAGCAAGTGGAAAAACAGCTTCGGGCGTCATGTGAAAAAGGGCGAAAAGGGTATCCAGATTCTGGCTCCCACGCCCTACAAAATTAAGGTGGATAAGGAGAAGTTGGACCCAGACACCAAGCTGCCCATGCTGGACGATGAAGGGAAACCCATCACGGAGGAAAAGGAAGTCACCATCCCCATGTTCAAGGTGGTTTCAGTCTTTGATGTGGCTCAAACGGAGGGTAAACCTCTGCCGCAGATTTCCTTCAGCCTGACCGGGGATGTGGCCCAGTATGAGGTTTTCATGGAGGCTCTGCGCCGGACCTCTCAAGTGCCTATTACCATAGAGCCGATGGAACCCGGCATGGACGGCTATTTCAGTCTGACGAAACAGGCGATCTTCCTACGGGAAGGCATGAGCCAGGTGCAGACCGTCTGCGCAGCCATTCACGAAATAGCCCATTCCCGGCTCCACAACTATGAGAAAATGACGGAGCTGGCAGACGATGGCGAAACTATCCTTGTACCGGGAGAAAAGGACAGGAATACTGAGGAAGTGGAAGCGGAGAGTATTTCCTATGCCGTCTGCCAGTATTTCGGAATTGAAACCGCCGACAACAGCTTTGGCTACATCGCCACATGGTCCCAGGGCAAGGAGCTGAAAGAACTCTGTGCCAGTCTGGAAACCATAAACAAGACCTCCTCGGAGCTGATTTCTGGGATTGAGCAGCATTATCGGGAGATTTGCAAGGAAAAGGGCATCGACATAGCCCCTCCTGAGAAAGAGCAGGATGAAGCAGCACCAGAATCGACACCGGCAGAAGCAGAGGTTGAGCCAGCAAAAGCACCCTCCCGGAAGCCAGAATACAGGCTGGTCAGCAATTTCCGCCAGATGGGTGACAATGAATCCACCTACATCCAGAAATATCTTCCGACTGAGGATTCCAAAATGCTGCCTGCGGAGATCGTTTTCCTTGGAACCTATGAAAAGTGCCTTGAGATTCAGGGCAAACTGAAAGATGGCTCTATGACGGAGCAGGAGGCAAAAGCTCTGGATGATGCCGAAAAACTGTACATCATCTCCGACGATACCTATCTGCATATTCAGAGAACAGATGATGGCTTTGACTACTCCCTTTATGACAAGGAAACTTCCAAGCTGATCGACGGCGGGCAGATTGGTTCCCCTGACCAGCATATCTACTCCGCCTGTTTATCTGTCTGTGATCTTCATGGTCTTGACGGATATAAAGTCAAGTACGCTCCTATGGAGCTGTTGGAAACTTTGCAAGAAGCACAGACACGGAATACCCAGAGTCTTCCACTTCCTGACCCGATCATTACCCCTGATATGATGGAGTGGTATGGATACCACGACCCGAATATGTTTCCGCTGTCCAAGGATCGGGCTTTGGAGCTGATGGAACAGGATGCGCTGCTTTTCATGCTGTATCCCGACAATACCGATGAAATGGTGCTTGATTCTGAGGATGTTGTGAATCACGATGGGATCATTGGCATTACCCGCGAAGAATGGCAGGATATTCACGATTCCGTCCCTGCGCGTGATGTTCACCAGCGTTTTCTGGATGCTCCCGGTGATGCCTACGCAATCATGCAGTTAAAGCAGGATGCTCCCCGTGAATTGCATTATTCCGCACTGGACAGGATTCCTGCGCCACCCGCTCCATCAAACTACGATGTGATTTACACCGGCCCCATTGTCTGCGAGCAAAGCCAAATGGCTACATTGGAGCGATTGTTTGAAATCTTCAATCTGAACCGCCCCGGTGACTTTACCGGGCACAGCCTCTCTGTAAGTGACATCGTTGCGCTGAAGCAGGACGGTGTGGTATCCTACCACTACTGCGACAGCGTGGGTTTCAAGGAGCTGCCGGATTTCCAGAAAGAGAACTACCTGAAGGCAGCAGAGATGTCCACGGAGGATGATTACGGCATGATCGACGGAATCATTAACAACGGTAAGCAGCCCACGGTAGCCGATCTGGAACAGCAGGCCAAATCCGATCAGCCTATTTCCCTGATGGATTTGGCTGATGCCGTCCACCGGGAGAAAAAGGCGTCTGTCCTTGAAAAGCTCAAAGATCAGCCGCAGCAGCCCCGGCGCAAATCCAAACCCCGAAAAACAAAAGAAAAGGAGCTTTGAACATGAAAGAGAATTTTACCTTTGAAGAACAGCAGCTCATGAGCATCTACAACCCCGGCACCCGTCTTGGGCTGATTCACGCCCTTGTGGAAATGCGTACCTATCTGGACATGGACGAGCAGGAACTGAAAGATCTGACGGACAGCGCCATCGCCAAGCTGAATCTTTTGACCGATGCAGAATTTGCCACCCTTGATCTGATTCCCGACTTTGACGAGGAAGAGTGATAGACTTCCTGCCGCTTTTCTGCTATACTGACCTCGATACCAGGGGGAGGAAGTGCTATGCCGGAAAAACCACTCGTGCCCTATAAGTCTCTGAAGCAGAAACAGAAAGCCCGCATTGCCGACTGGATGTACCGGGAAACGCTGCGCTTCTTTCTGGAGCATCAGAGAATGCCGGAAGCGGAAGAATTTGAATTGCTGTACCAAACGGTTTACGCCAAAGTACGGAGCAGTAATTATCGTGTTGCCTATGAGGAAATCCAACATCTTTACGCCAAACGGCTGGATTCCTATGCCCTGCGCATCCAGCGGGATGCCGAAGCAGGGATTACTTTGGAATCTCTCACCAAGCAGCCAAAGCAGAAGAAAACCGGCAAAGCTCCCCGTCCGAGGAAAAAGAAAAAGCGTGAACCCGCTGCAACGGAATCCTGGCAGGATGATCGTTTCTTTTTTATCGCCGGATACACCTCCGGCGGTGCGCCCTATGGTGTTACTTGGGAAGAAATGGGGTTGGAGCCTTGGGAGGACCTTCCTCTATAAGAGAAGAAATTCTGTCAAGTAGAATTCTGGCCTCCGATTTTGGGTAGAGTGTCGATTGACAGTCCCCCTAGAACATGATAGACTGTGGAAAGTTTGTGTTCAGGAGGAAGGACAAATGGAAAAGATTCTTGTGTACCTCGGCAGTGATCATGTCATTCAGCACCCCTCCTTTGGTGTTCGGGAAAACATACTGAAAATGACCACCGACAGAGAGGTTGCTATCTCCCAAGCCTGTGAACAGGATGCTGCCGGTGTAATCAACACCTATTCCCTTGATCTGGATTCCTTGTCTGTAAAAGCGCCTGAACAACAGGTGTTGAACGGTTTTGACGGTTATGATGTTGTGATTCCCCAAGAGGAAGCCGCTTGCTATATCTCCATCTGCTCTGAAGCTGCCTTGAATTCTCTGGTTTTCACGAACGCCTCTTTCGTCTGTCAATAGTACACTCCCTGCCGGATCGGCACCTCTGATATTCAAATTGTAAATTTTTCGCTTTCGTATTGCAAATCGCTATACATTTGGATATAATAGAGGCAGAAAGGTGGTATGAACTATGGCAGCAAAAACCGCGAATGTAATGGCTCGTGTGGAACCCAGTGTGAAGGAGCAGGCAGAGGAAATTATGGAGATGCTGGGCATTCCTGTTTCCGTTGTCATCAATACGCTCTATAAGCAGATTATCATGACACGGAGCATTCCTTTTTCCCTCTCTGTCCCAGCAGTGCCTGTTGCCCGGGACGAGATGGATGACGCCGCTTTCCATGCCATGATGGAGCGTGGTTTGAATGAGGCAAAGGCGGACAAATCCCGTGCTGTGTCTGATGTATTTGCAGATCTGAAACGGGAGATGCAGTAAATGCCGGAGAAATATACAGTCAAAATCACGCAGCAGGCCCAGGAGCAAATCCGGGAAATCATCAGTTATATCCGCTTCACGCTCCAGGCACCTGAAACTGCCATGAAAATGCT
Source organism: Faecousia sp. (assembly GCA_034113565.1). Classification (GTDB taxonomy): domain Bacteria; phylum Bacillota; class Clostridia; order Oscillospirales; family Oscillospiraceae; genus Faecousia. Next base: position 481 of record JAXEXE010000014.1, on the reverse strand, counting down.
GGATACGCTCCAAGAGGAAATCGCTTCTCTGGATCAGTTCCCCAATCGCGTCCCTCTGACGGAAGAAGAACCCTGGCGCAGTCAGGGCATCCACAAATTTCCAGTCAAAAACTACCTGATCTACTTCTGGGTAGACGAAGAAACAAAAAAGGTTCAGATTATTGGCGCGGTCTATGGTCGCAAAGGCCAACGGCACCAGCTTTCCAATCTGGATATGTTCTAACTGATACGCTCTGGGCAGCAATGCCTGGGGCGTATTTTCTCACATATCATTTAGAATTGTCCTAACAGGTTATAAATCCCGTCTGCGAACAGGCGGGGTTTTTCATTACAAATCTCACAGGAAAGGAGAAATCAAATTGGCATCCATACTGCAACAATACCGCCAGTTGGCAGACATTACGGCACTACAGATCACCGGCAGCTATCAGAGCTGGACAGATTTTCTGACCACCGCAGCCCGATTGTATAAGTACCCCTA
>JAXEXE010000013.1:0-10603 GCA_034113565.1 Faecousia sp. | reverse complement strand
GTCAGGGTGATGCTGGTCTTGCCAAGGCCCATATCCAGCAGGACTGCTGCGAGCGGATGGGTTTCGATGTAGTCAATGGCGTATTTCTGATACTCATGTGGTTCGTATTGCATCGAGGATTCCTCCAATCTGTGCGGGATTATCCAGAACAAAGACCTGGAAGCCGAGCCGTTTTAATAGTCGGTGCCTGGCAACCTGCAAAGGTCGCGGCACCTTGCCTGGTGCCTTGACCTCCACAAAGCCAATCTTGCCTCCCGGAAGCAGCACCAAGCGATCCGGCATACCATCCAATCCGGGACTCACGAACTTCGCGGCGATTCCACCGGCAGCTTTGGTCTCAGCAACCAGCTTTTGCTCGATTTCTTTTTCTCTCATAAGGGTTCTCTCCATCCAAGTTAGGGGTGGTGCAGGTCGTGAAGCTCATTTCTGCAATTTCTCTTATAGGCCTCTTTTCATGACACTAAGATGACTTTTAGAAACGGGATACACGACCTACACCGGAGTGGGATTATGCCATAAAATCAGATTTCAGGCGAAGCCCAGAAATCACGACTCCACTTTTCATACGATGCCTGTCGAAGCAACCGGCGGACTCCAGTGCCACATAGAAATCTGTTGTGCTGCGAACATACTCCCCTACCTGCAGGCAATAGCTGCGGTATGCGTTGTAAACCTCGCCGGACTTGGCCGTATAGGCTTTATCCACCTCACAGCACTCATCCAAAAAATGAGCCAGCCAGTCATTGTTCTCCCGGTACCGAGCAATGGCATCCCTGACTACCTGGGGCTGATCAATGTGGTAGTCCTTGTCGATCACACGTTTGGCACCTTCGATGATCCAGGTCAGAATCGCACCGCCTGCCTTGTCATAGAGGTAATCAGCATAGTTCTTGACGTCAGATTTTCCGGTGATTTTAGCATTGAATGGAATAACGATGAGCCGACGCCAGGTGCCGGCATCCATGGCACCGACCTTGGGCAGGTGATTGGTATAGAGGACGAGCGTATGGCTGGGCACATAGCTGAAGGGGTCCTTATACTTTTTCTCCGCGTAGATTTCGTCGGTGGAGCATAGCTGCTTCACATTGGATGTGTTCAGGCGCATACCTTCCTCCAGCTCGGCAGCGATGATGAGCCGCTTCCCCTTGGCTTCGGCCAGCTCCGGTTTCACGTTCCGTTTGCAGCCCACCGTCAGCGTATCGGCGGACATATTGCCACTGTAGGTGCCAAGCACCCGGGAGATGGTGTTCCAGAAGGTGGACTTGCCGTTGCGGCCCTCGCCGTAAGCAATAATCAGGGCCTCGATGTAGACCTTGCCAATAGCAGCAAGGCCGACAATCTCCTGTACATAATCCATGAGCTCCCGGTCACCGAGGAAGAAGGTGTTGAGCGCATCCCGCCAGATGTCCACCCCGGCTGTGTTTGGGTCCACACTGGTTTGCTTGGTGATAAAGTCTGTGGCGATATGGTCATGAGCTCCTGTCAGTCCCAACCGCAGGTCATAGGTGAGAGAAGGGGCGTTCAGCAGGAATTCATCGGCATCCAGCTTCTTCTGGTCGATCTCCAGCTTGGGCCGCGCTTCCTTTAAAGCAGAGGTGATGTACTTGGAATCCCGGCGCTTAATGGCATAGTTGCGATAGGCTAAAGCGTTCTCGTACTTCTGGAAGGATCGCGCCTGCTGGGCGTTGAATGCTGCGGCAGCCCGCTTTGGCCCCATAGATGCAAGCAGCTCCCAGGCTCCGTTGGCAACCATCTCGTCGGTAACCTTTTTGATTTCCGTTTCGGCTTCCTCAAGCTGTCGGTCGGTGAGCATCTGCGCCACAGCCTGCGACTTGGGCTTGGACTCTTCCCAGAAGCTGCCGTTGTAGACGATGTAGTCGGTGGCCGGACTGTATCGGAGTTTGTCCTCGTATTCCTGCGCCAACACCACAGCCTGTCCCACATCGGAATAGTCACTGGGCTTGAGCTTCAGCTCCTGATTGTACTGCTCCGGCGGGATGTAGCCCTCCTGACCGGATACCTTGCCGTAGAAGCGCCTGGCACTGCGCCAGATGGCATCCAACTCCGTGCTCTTCAGGGGTGGGTCACACTTGCCAGCCACAGCCAAGAAATGACGATGCGCTTCCTCGGTATCCCCGTAGCGTTTCAGAATACGGCCAGCATAATGGGACATGGTAGCGTTGCGGCTACCCTCGGGGATAACCAGCTCACCATAGCTGCCGGAGTCCATCTGGGCGTCGAAATCATCATCGTCCAGAAAAGTGTTCAGGGTCATGGGGCCGTCAAAGAGCTCCACCTTTGGATTGGGCGTTCCGAAGAAGAACCGGGCGGCATCCAGCGCCTTGGTATCGAAATAAGGGAAAATGGTGCTGACCAGCTTTTTCAGGCTGCTGTATTCCTCAGCGTCCCTCACCGGGTCAATGGCAAACAGTACATGGAATTTCGGCCTGGCAGCTTTGCTACCTTTTACCTTCATGTTGTTGCGGCTATAATGAACTGCAAAGGCCACGCCCGGGAAGGCATCGGCGACATCGGATGGATATTTCCAATCCTCCGGGTCATCCGAGTGGTCATTGTCACAGTCCACTGGAAGGCAGTTGCTGCCGAGAAAATTGGCGTTGTTTCGGTAACTCCCTGCGTACTCCGCACACACATAGTCATGGGAGACAGCCTGTTCCAAAGTGGTCTGATCTATAATATCGATCTTGTGCGGATACAGACAGTTTCCCGCCTGCCCCACACAGTCCGCATGGTAAATGGTAAACATCAGTCGTAAACCTCCTTTGCCTGATCCTCAAGCACCTTGGTGATAAATTTCAGGGCACGGATCGTGGTCTCAAGCTCGCAATCTCCACCGAGGATAACCTCAAAGCCCTCATCGCCATCAAAGCCGAAAGGGTGCACCTCCATGTCGGTGCCGCCACAGTCGGTGATGCGGAAATAAGTACGGCTACCGTGTCCGGAATCGCCACCCTGATACCCGTTGGTACCTGCTTCGACGCTGAGCACATTAGCGCTATAGATTTCTCTAGTGAATGTGGTGACATCCATGCCGTGAATCTTGCGGCGGTTTTCTTTAATCTCGTACATCGTGTTTTTCCTCCAAATTTTCTGTAAAGTAGCGTAGACGGTAGTTCTTCCATTTGGCCCGCTTGATTTCTGCTTCCATACCGGAAGAAATCCGACTTCCAAATACCCAGACCTCGGAACATTTGCTCATTAGAGCGTTTCCGAAGAACAGTCCCAGACTGCGCTCCTTTGGGTCGCTGTCGTTCAGAAACTGCGGAAACAGCAGGTGCGGGGCAATGGGGATATATCCCGTGTCCACAGCAAACCGGCTGTATTTCTGTGCGGCCTCCACGTTCTTCTCCACATCTCCGGAATAGGGAGAGCAAATATAAACAATGGGCCGAAATGCGCGAAGCGCCCGTTGTTCCTGATCGATGCGGGTCAGTGCCTCATACGCGGTTGGGTCATCGTAACCCTCGCTGTTTTTCTTGCTTACACACATATCTTTCAACCTCCAATCCGATGGGAGCACCTCCATCTGCTATCCAATGGAGGATTTCTCCCAATCTGAACGAAAGAAAATCAATCTTTCTTATAGAAATCTGTTTCATATCCATCGGCCCGGAGCTTCAGCCCTTTGGCCCAGGGCGGAGTGCGGCCCATCTGTTCGCAGATCGCATCCAAGCTCACTTCCGGTGAGGTTTCAATGACAAGTTCGTCATGGATATGCATGGTGATAAAGCAGTGCTGTAGGGTACGCATGGCGTAGCAGAGAATGTCCCGGGCGGTAGCCTGCACGATATTTTCCACGAGCTTCGGACCATAGGTTTCGAGTCGTTCCCATTTTTTCGTGCTGCCGATGCCCTCATAGGTAATGCAGTCCCCACCAAATTGGTTCTGGCCAATCTTTGGCTTCACATAGGTCAACTTTCGACCGGAAGGAAGAGTCACGAACATCATCCCGCTCCGGTAGGCAAACGTAATGCCCGCAACATCCCCGTCGATATGCTTCTGGACAGCATTCATGGCCGCCCGGTCCACATCCCACCAAAATCGAACAATATTGGGGTTGGAGGTACGCCAAGCATTCACCAGCGGAGGAAGTTCCTCTTCGGACAAGCCCATCTCCAGAGCCCCCATTGCTTTCAGGGCACCGACGCTGCCGCCATAGCCGAGAGCCAGTTCTGCGATTTTGCCTTTCTGCCGCAGACGACCATTGATGCCGTGCTTTTCCACGGGCACTTTAAACATCTGGCTGGCGGATGCGCAGTAAATGTCCCCGCCGTTTGCAAAGACATCCTGCCGCCACTGTTCCCCTGCAAACCATGCCAGCACCCGGGCCTCAATGGCAGAAAAGTCCGCAACAATGAATTTGCAACCGGATTTAGGGACAAAGGCGGTGCGGATTAGCTGGGACAGCGTATCCGGCACATCTTCGTACAGCATCTCTACGGCCTCAAAATCCCCATTTCGAACAAGGGAACGGGCCTCCGCCAAATCCGGCAGATGATTCTGGGGCAGATTTTGCATTTGAATGATACGCCCGGCCCACCGACCAGTTCGATTGGCCCCGTAGAATTGGAACATCCCACGAGCACGACCGTCGGCGCACACGGCCTTTTCCATCGCCTGATATTTCTTCACAGAGGATTTCGCCAACTGTTGCCGGAGTAGAAGAACTTCCCGCTGGTCAGGCGGTGCGGTTTTTATAGCCTCGGCCACATTCTTTTTTCCAAGGGAATCCAGTTCCAACCCATTCTCCGAAAGCCATTGCTTCATCTGTTGGACAGAATTGGGATTTTCCAAAGCAGTCAGTCGTTTCATGCCAGCAAGGAGTCCCTGACGGGAACGGGTATCCATTTCAATGGCCTGATGGACCAGATCCATATCCAGCGCGACACCCCGGTCATTGATCTCCTGATCGATGTGATATTCCTCCCAGACAGACTCCGGGACCGGGAACTTGGCCAGTTTGGCCTGAATGGACATTTCCACTTCCACATCGCGCACGTTGTAGCGTTTGAAGGCTGTCCACTTTTCCGGGGCATCTTCCGGGCGATTTCTTGTCCGTCCGCCATTGGCTTTTGTGGGCGCACAAGGCTGACAAAAATACCGGATCAAATCCTTGCCTTCAGTCAGTTTCTGCTTATCCAGCCCCAGCACAGCACCGACTCCCTCCAAGGAGAGCGGAAGGCCCATGTACGCAGACCAAATCATGGTACAATGCCATGAAGCTGGATTTAGGTAATTGCCCAGGGTATCTTCCGGGATGCTGTAGCCGGTATTGTCAAAGCCGCCATGGTCCCGGAGCCAACGGGACAGGCAGATCCGTTCAAACTGGGCATTGAAGGCCCATTTGATAACAGTGTCGTCAGTCAAGGCGGCAACGACCTCGTCCGGGATCGTTTCTCCGGTGGCGAGATCCACCACTTGAACCGGAGCGCCATCTGCGGAATAACCGAACAGCAGAATTTCAAAATCTGGTGCTTCGGCATATTTGTAAACCCCACATTTGGAGAGATCTGCGCTGCTGAATGTTTCGATATCAATACTGAGTGTTCTCATATTCTTCACCTCAAAAAAATGGAGTGGCAGCAGGGTTGGTGCTGCCACTCCGTCGGTCTTACTTTAGGGATTCCATGCGCTTCTGGTGGTACTCCAGATCCCGGGCATTACGTTCCTCGTCACGCTTAGCCTGCTCCCGTTCGCGCTTTTCACGCTTGCGATCATAGACCAGGGACTGCACCGCTGTGATCAAAAATACGACGCTGAAGCAGAGCCAGGTGGCAAGGATTGCGGTCAGGATAATCGTCTGAATCGTTGTCATGTTGATACCTCCTCAATTAAGCCAGAAAGTCGTCTTCAGTATCGGTGGCAAAGTCAGATGCGGCACTTGCTTTACCGCCGAGGGGCTCGCCATCCCGGATCTTCTGCAGATTGTTCAGACCACAGGCGATACCTTTGTTGCCGTTGGAGTTGAACGCGTAGAAGCTGATGCTGGCGCGGCCATATACACCGCTGTACACCTCGGAGCGGGTCAGGATGGGATTGCAGTCTGCATCCACGATGCCCGGAGCGGTGGCGGAGTTGGCGTTGATGAAGTAGCAGCCAGCATAGGCAGGATCGTCCGGGCGCTCGGTATCCCCATCCCGCAAGGGCGTCTTGATGGCACTCAGCGGAGGCACGCTCTTGCCGTTGCCGCGCAGTTTGCCCTGGCCCTCCTCATAAGCTGCCTGAATGGCGGCCTTGATCTTCCCCACCGTGACGGTATCGGTTTTGGGGATGATGAGGGATACGGAGAACTTGGGGGCACCACCATTGATGGACTTTGCCTCCCAGACGTTGGCATAGGACCAGCGGGTGTCCTTGCCGGTAATAACTTTCATGGGGTTAGTGGGTTTTGTGTTGGTTTTCATATCAATTGTCCTCCTTAAAATCGTCGATGATGGTTGTCATGGCCGGACGTTTATCATTTTCCGGCACGAGGGTGGGTTTGCCTTGGGGCTTGGTAATCAGGCCTCCAAGGATGTCGTTGAATTGCTTTTTCCCGAGAAGCGTAGTCATGGCAGTAACTCCAAGGAGCTTCTGCTCGTATGGGTCATACCCGGCGGCTTTGACAGCATTCACCACAGCATTCTCATCTGTGTACCTGCGGTTGGCACGGCCTTCCACCAGCTTGTAGCCAGACCAGTGTTTCCCGCTGATCGCTGCCTGCAGGGCATATTCCTTGATGTCGGATGCCCAGCTGATCAGCTCGTCCAACTGCCCGAGGATCGTTTCCACTTCTTCATCGGTGAGCAAGGGCGGCTGCCGGAACTCGTATTGTGCCAGCGCCATGTTGGCTTTGGCTCGCTCTCGACAGTCGGCTTTAGCCTTGCAGAACTGGCACCACTCGCCGCAGTGAAATTCACCGCCGCCATTGAAGGCCAGTTTGGCGGTTGGCATCAGAACTTGTTCGGCCCAGTCCAGCAGCTCCTGCTTGGTAACTGTACAGGTGCTGATGTTGGCCCGGCGGGGCTGATAGATGGTCATGCTGATGGTAGAAATATCATAGAGACAGTCGAAAATCTCCAAGGCCCCCAACGCATAGAGCCGCATCTGGGGATTGCCCTCGGCTTCCACCAGCACTCCGCGACCATGCTTGTAGTCCACGATGTGCAGTGTATCATCCGCCACGATCACGCAGTCTCCGGTGCCGAAGCCGGACTCCACATATTTGGAATAGTCCAGCTTTTGCTCGATCAGGATGATCGGGTCCGGGCAGTTTTGCTTGGCCTTCTCAACCAGCTCCAGCGCGAAGGCTACGTAGCCGTTGGCGCATTCCTCCATCTCACCGTTGTAATAGGTGAGATTTTCAGTGGGATCTTCGGCCTCCATGCCCAGTGCCTTGCGGAGTTTGTACTCGCAGAGGCTGTGGGCATCAGTGCCCTCGACGGCAAAATCGCTACCTTTATCGTCATAGCCCTCGCAGAGCCGTGCCGAAGGCGGACAGTTCAGCCACCGGTGGGAAGAGGAAGCGGAGAGAAGCGCATGTTTACCCATGAGTCAGGCCCTCCGCATCTGCGACCAGCGCTTTGTAATTTACCGGGTCAATCTCGGAGAGCTTTTGGGCCCCGTACCTTTGAAGAAGGGCACGAATTTGAGCGGTAAAGCCGTCACGAGACTTGGCTGCCAAGATGGCGCGAACATCCTCAAAGGCGAGCTGGGGTTCCGGGGCAGCCGGAGCAGGTTCTGCTTCGTGTTCAGCATCGGCGCTGAACACGCCGGTCAAGTAGTTAGCAATGTCATTAATAGAAGCAGCAATGTTCCGCAGTTCTTTGATGGTGGCATCCATCTCGCTCATTTTGCTCATAGCGTTTTCCTCCTTCCTGAGATTGACTTGCCTGAGTCACGCGGATCATCTTGTGTGCCAGGCGTTTTGATACGGTACTAATTGCCATGAGCAGCCCGATGATTTCCGCATCTGCCGCCCTGGCATCCGTTTTGGATTGATACATCGGCGGTTCCTCCTTCCTAAGGACTTGTCAGTTCCTGTCCTCAGTACCCACTGGAGGAAAGCCGCTGTTTTGAACGAAAATATCTGAGACTTTTTTGAAAAAACTGGCCGCTGCAGAGCGTGGACTCCTGCGGCGGCCAGTGTAGTTACATTATGTAGAAATCCTTCAGTGCTTCACGCAGTGCGGCAAGGACTTTCCGTTTCTGGTAGTTGACAGTGGACTGCCGCCTGCCCATGGCCGCTGCAATCTCCCGCTCCGACATCCCCGCCATGATGAGCTGGCAGATGCGCTTGCCGTCCGGGTCCAACCGTTCCAGTTCAGCGTACAGCGCCTGAAGCAGTTCCCGGTCAGCGGCAATGGATTCCGGACTGGGAGCTTCGTCGGTCAGGGTATCGCCGAGCGTCAAATCATCGTCCTCACTGCCGATGGGGGTGTCGATGGAGACCTTCTTTCCGGCAGCATAGTACGGACAGCCAGGGCAGATGCCGTCACATTTCCAGAGCTGGGCCTTGGTGCAGCGGCACTCGCCGTTTTTCTGCGCGTGATAGCGGGTGTTCCAGATTGGCTGGTAATAGGCGCGATAGACCTCCTCGGTAACCTCGATGAGCTTACCGTTGACGGGAATATGGTACTGTTTTCCTTGGTTTTCTTTGCTTTGCATGTCTTTTTCCTCCGTTGAATTTCAGGGAGGAAAGAAGACAGCCAAGTGTCCTTGTGTAGTCGGCCTTTGCCATGTGAGTTTCCTCCCAATGGTTTCAGGCCAGCTCGTCCTATAGATACTGGCTTATATTTGGTTGCTTTTGTCTGGTCGGGATAGGACCACTCTTGATCGGGGAGTGCCTTTCCAGTCAAAGGGCGCCTTTTACGTCGGCCTCCGGACAAAATTTCACTTTTTTGTACACTGTATCTTGTAAATTACCCTCAGCATGCAGTATAATAAAGTGTGAATAAGTAGGATTTAGTCAAACTGAGACGGTTTCAGTATGATTCTGAATCCATTCGACGAATACTGTAAGGCTTCGTCAAACCTTACAGCTCAATTATAGAAAATTATGGCGATGTCTTCACCGACATGGAAAAGGACATTATTCGGACAGAGTCGGACATTATTCGGACACGTTGGACGGAAGAATTTTTGAAAATACAGAAGGGATGCTAGAGTGAAACATACGGAGTTTTTTGCAAAATTTTATATGGGTAGAAGCTCTTGTGGCATCCTCGGGCACAAGTCAAAAGAGAAAATACCAGAGTACTTTATGAACGCCGCTTTGCCATGCGAGCATTATGACGTTTTACCAACTTCCGGCAGCACATATGGAAAGTGGTTTAATGGAACGCGTATCCCGGAAAACACTGTGTGGAGCACAATTGCTAAATACTTCGATGAAGATGCATTTATTGATAAGGTATCCGAAGATTTGAACGATATGGTACTACGGCAGATCATGCGCGACTTTCAGATAACCCTGCGTGAAGATGAAACTCCTGATAAACGCTTATTTGCTTTTGCCTTGGCAAAACAATTTTTGGCGATTGCAAAAGGCTGTGGCGAAGGTGATGATGTAGTCAAGGATCTCTATAAGCCGGATGCCTACATTCTTGCTTTTCCTGAATATGTGGAAAGGACAAAAAACAAGTATGAAAAAACAGAAACGCCCTTCTCCGATGGAGAAGAGCGCATGCTGGAAGAAGTGTATGTTTGCAATGCTTTGAGCAGTCGCCTAGGGACAACCAGAAACAGGCATAGCCGAACCCAGGAACGCACGATAACCGAGGCCACCCTTGAGCAGATAGCAGATTACGCAAAAAAAGTAATTCTTGTTGCCAACTGCGGTATGGGAAAATCAATGATGCTTCAACATCTATTTTTGGAATCTGTTAAGCAGCACATGCAAACCGGGATACTTCCTATTCTGATTGAGCTGCGTGATTTTAGCGAAAATACTGATTTGTTCAAGGATTGCATTGTAAAATCTGCTAGCGTGTTTGATAGCACTCTGACCGAAAAGAAAATTGAGGAACTGATGACATCAGGGAAATGCCAATTACTGATGGATGGTGCTGATGAGATAGATCCCACAGATGCAAAGGCTTTCCAAACCCAAATTAAAGACTTGACTGATCGCTTCCCATATAATTTGTACATCATTGCATCAAGAGAGTGCGACATCATCAAGGGTATAAAGGGATTCCCCAAGCTGTATCTAATGCCGTTTAGCAAGGAACAGTCTTTAGCCCTGATTAACAATCTATTGCAAGGTGAAGATGACAAGGAATTTAAGGACGAAGTTATCCACTATATGGAAAGTGATTTTCTACAGAAACACAAGGTTTTTGCGTCCAATCCAATGCTTTTGACCTTCGTAGTTATGAAGTACCCAATAGTTGATTCATTTGATGGTAAAAAAAGACTGTTCTACAGAAAGGTTTACGATCGTAAATTGCAAGTTCAAGTTGGACACCCAGCGGTAGAAAAAACGGGTTCCATCTTAGCCACAGTTTTGGTTGAAGCGTCAGATTCAACCAAAATTGGGGCTTCCGCAGCCGCTTAGGCTGCGCAAACAATGTCAAGGAATGCTTCAAAGAGTTCTTCTGGA
>JAXEXE010000012.1:0-4246 GCA_034113565.1 Faecousia sp. | reverse complement strand
ATGAGAAAGAGAATGGTGAACGTTTATGAATCGTGATCTGACAGTGGGAAAGCCATCGGCGGTGCTCTGGAAATTCTGCCTGCCCCTGTTCGGCAGCATCGTATTCCAGCAGCTTTACAACATTGCTGACAGCTGGGTGGCCGGCAAGTTCATCGGGCAGAACGCTCTTGCCGCCGTGGGCAACAGCTATGAGATCACCCTGATTTTCATTGCCTTTGCCTTTGGCTGCAACATCGGCTGCTCCGTGCTGGTCTCTCAGCTTTTTGGCGCGAAGGAATACGGCAGCATGAAGACCGCGGTGTCCACCGCTATGCTGTCCAGCGGTGCGGTGTGCCTGCTGCTGATGCTGGTGGGGATCCTCGGCTGCGACAGCCTTCTGCGGCTCATCAATACGCCGGAGGAAGTGTTCGCGGATTCTGCCCTGTATCTGGACATCTACGTCTGGGGCCTGCCCTTTGTGTTTTTCTACAATATTGCTACAGGTATTTTCTCCGCGCTGGGAGACAGCAAGACTCCCTTCGTGTTTCTGGCGGTATCCTCTTTGAGCAACATCGCCGTGGATATTCTGTTCGTCACAGCCTTTCAGATGGGCGTGGCGGGCGTTGCCTGGGCAACCTTCCTGTGCCAGGGCATCAGCTGCGTGCTGGCTGTGAGCGTGGTATTTCGCCGTCTGAAGCAGATCCCCAGCGAAGGAAAGACAGCGCTGTTTTCCGGACATCTGCTGGGCCGGTTCGTGGTCATAGCCATCCCAAGCGTTTTGCAGCAGAGCTTTATCTCCGTGGGCAACATCCTCATTCAGAGCGTTATCAACCGCTTCGGCACGGATATTATGGCGGGCTATTCCGCCTCGGTGAAGCTGAACAATCTGGTCATCACCTCTTTTACCACCATCGGCAACGGCATTTCCAACTACTCTGCCCAAAACTTGGGAGCGGGAAAGCTGCCGCGAATCCGGGAGGGCTTCCGGGCCGGGCTGAAAATGGTGTGGCTGATCTGTGTGCCGCTGGTGGTGCTGTACTGCACCGGCGGACGGGCGCTGATGAAATTCTTCATGGAGGACGCCACGGAAGCGGCTCTTGGCAGCGGCATGACCTTCCTGCGGATTCTGTCGCCCTTCTACTTTGTGGTATCTGCCAAGCTGGTGGCGGACGGCATTCTGCGAGGTACGGGGAAAATGCGGCAGTTTATGACAGCAACCTTTACCGATTTGGTTCTGCGGGTGGTGCTGGCCTTTGTCCTGTCGGGCACGGCCTTTGGCTCCACGGGCATCTGGTGCGCCTGGCCCATCGGCTGGACGGTGGCCACGGTCATCTCCATTCTATTTTACCGCAGGGGTCAGTGGAACGCGAATGCAGAGGAATCCGCTGAGATGCTGCTGCCTGAAAACGCTTCCCTGTAAGTATCCCGCACATCGGTCCTACATCCTGCATATTCCGATAGGTCATGGGTAACGCCTCTTTCAATATTATTTTTCGGAAAACTCATTTTATTGTATTTACAAGTAATTCCGTTGGACTTATAATATATCCGGCGGTATGTCGAAGTCAGTCGAATGGTGTAAAAAGAAAGCCAGCAGGCAATCTTTTGCTTGCTGGCGAGTCAACCGTTTTCTTTGTAGGCATCGATATAGGCTTGAATGCAGTGATAAATTTTTCGGCGTTCGTTTGCCGGTAGGTCTTGTAAAAGGGTATTGAGATCAGAGGGAACGGAGTCTGCGGAGCGATTGATAACGTCCTGCAGTAGTGTGTCAGCGGATACGTCCAGGACATTGGCGATATTGCAGAATGTATCCAGTTTTGTAGGCTTAAAGCCCCGCTCAATCACGCTGATGTGCATTGGACTCAGGTCCACCAGCTCTGCCAGAGCTTCCTGTGTCAGGCTCTTTTGCTCACGGGCGGCCTTGATTCTCCGGCCAATCGCTTTCAGATTCACAGCTAGTCATCCCCTTGGACTTAGATTTAATTCTAAGAGATAGTATAACCATTGGAAAAATGAAAGCACAGAATCCAATATACTTATTATAAACATATTAGACTTAGTACAGCCCTGATAATCATAGAAACGGCGGGATTCAGAACGGGACGAATAAAAAAGCTTTCGTCAAGGAATCCCCTTGACGAAAGCTTTCTGACTCACATAAGCTCCCATTCGTACAAATTTATTATATCATAAGTTCTTTACTTGTCAATCCGCAATGCTGAAAATTGGCCGGGTTTTGTAATAAAACAACAATTGTTTTCTGTATTGGCCAGAAAGCTTGCTCCCTTTTTATGCAGAAAAGCTACGGGAGGACAGCAAGTTTTCTGCTTTAACCGTCAAAATCGTGGTCACAGGAGGAATTGCCGATGCCCAGGCGAGGAGAGAATATCTACAAACGCAAGGATGGACGCTGGGAGGGCCGCTATATCGTAGACCGCAGGCCGGATGGGCGGGCAATCTATCACTCCGTTTACGGCCCGACCTATGGGGAGGTGCGGCAAAAACTGAAAACCCAGCAAGAGGCACACCACAAAAGGCAGCTTCGCGGCTGCACCATGACGGTCAAAGAGCTTTTTGCCAACTGGCAGGAGGAGAACGGTCAGGTCAAGCCCACCACCCGGGAACGGTATCGGATATTGATTGAAAAGCATATCCAACCGGAGTTGGGGGCATACCGGGTATGCGACCTGACTGAGGAGCTTCTGAAACTGTTTGTGGAAAAGAAACTAAAATCCGGCAGACTGGACGGAAAAGGCGGGTTATCGCCCAAGACCGTCAACGATATTTGTGTTCTGGTCAAATCGGCACTGAAACTGGCGAAACGGAAATACCATTACCGTGGGGACGAGGAGTTCCACAGCCCTGCGGTGAAGCAAAAGCAAATTGATGTCCTTTCCGAATGGGAAAGCCAGCGCATTACCGCGGCAGTGATGCAAAAACCGAATGTAGAGAACCTTTCTTACCTTCTATGTCTGGATACCGGCATCCGACTGGGAGAGGTCTGCGCCCTTCGTTGGTCTGATATAGATTTTCACAGCGGTCTGCTGCATATCCGGCGCACGGCCTACCGCATCAATTACGGAGGGCGCACGGAACTGGTCCTTCAAACACCCAAAAGTGAATGCTCCCTTCGGGATTTGCCCCTGACGGCAAAAATGCTTTCTCTGCTTCGTCCGCTGCGCACGAAACCAGAAAACTATATCTTGACCGGCAGCAGTAAACCAATGGAACCCCGAACACTGCAATACCGTTTCCAACGGTTCCAGGTTACCTTGAATATTCCGACCCGGAATTATCATGTGCTTCGCCACCCGTATGTCAAGCACACGACAAAAAAATATTTCCTGCAAAAGCAGAAATCCCAAACCATCAAACATACTGCGATGGTCTGGGATTCCGGCTTTTTCAATTACTAAAGGAGCTGATTCTCAATCGAACAGGTCATGGACTTTATACGCAATCTCAATGCGCTTGTCCGGGAAAACATAGACCTTCTCAATCAGGAGATTGACCAGCTCCGGCGTCAGGCCCTCCGCGTTGGTGATTGCCTTGGCTACCTCCGTGCGGCTGGACTGCCGGTTCTGTTCTTCCTTTTTCTTTTTCGCTTGTGCCGCAATGGCGGCATAGGCGTTTTTTGCTTTTAGGATGGCTGCGTCACAGGCTGCTTTTTCGGACTTGTAGGTTCCCACATCCATTTCGCCCATGATGTACTGCTCGAACAGGGATTGCTTACTATCTTCCAGAGCCTCAATTTGCTTCTCATATCCCGTGCGCTCAGCTACCACCGTATCCAGACTGATGGAGCCATCCGTGCGGATGGAGAGAACGGCTTCCAACTGTGCTTTTATGGTTTGGAAAATGACCTGTTCCAGTTCTTCGGCATTGACCTTCAAATCATGGCAGGGGCCGTTCTCAGCTGCCTGAGAGCGGCGGCAAACGAAATAAGGGCGCTTATTTGCGACATAGGAAAGCGCATGGTCACAGCAGCCGCAGAACACGATGCCTTTCAGAAGATAATCCCTCTGCTTCTTATGCGGCTGGGAAAAGCGGCGCACGGTTACCTGTACCTTATCGAACAAAGCTTTGTCTACGATTGCCGGGTGGTGGTCAGGGATGATGTACCACTTCGACCTGTCCTTAAATCGGCTGTTGTTTCCGCCGACCTCAAGAACCGCCCGCTTCCCTATGATGTAGGTGCCGGTATAGCGTTCATCCGCTAAAAACCGCACAATGGTTGAATCGCACCAGATGCCGTGAGTACGGGAAA
>JAXEXE010000011.1:0-2688 GCA_034113565.1 Faecousia sp. | reverse complement strand
TAAGCCAGCAGATCCACAAGGAAGTATTTTTCGCCACTTTGGTGTCCAAAGCCCAAAGTAGCATAAATTCAAGCACATTGCTCAAGGCTTTGCAAGCATTGGCTTGGGGCGATGAGCAAGCGGCTTAAAAGCTGTAAACTGTTGTATAATAGTAGAAAATTATGGAACTCAGGGACGGCAGGTGAAGCGACAATGGAACGGATTGAAGGAACAGTTACAACGGCAATATCGTATGCCAAGAGTATCGATGAGAAAGCGAGGGAACAAATCCGCCGCATGTGCAGCTATGAGCTGACGAAGGGGAGCCGGGTGCGGATTATGCCGGACGTCCATGCCGGGAAAGGCTGTACGATTGGTACGACGATGACAATCACAGACAAGGCAGTACCGAACATCGTCGGCGTGGACATCGGCTGTGGCATGTATACGATTGCTCTTGACAAGCAGCCGATTGATTTTGCCAGACTCGATGAAGCGGCTCACATCGTACCTTCCGGGATGAATGTCTGGCCTGAGAAACAGGCTGACTTCAATTTGCAGCGGCTCTATTGTTATGACAAGCTGAAAAAACTGTCTTGGATTGCCTGCAGTATCGGTACCCTGGGAGGCGGGAATCATTTCATCGAGGTCGATAAAACCCATGATGGTCGACATTATCTCGTCATCCATACAGGAAGCCGGAACCTGGGAAAACAGGTGGCGGAGATTTATCAGCGCATGGCCGTTGAGCTGAATGCCCATGATGAAACACTGGAAGAACGGCTCCAGCATATCATAGCAGAATACAAGGCAGCAGGACGGCAAAAAGAAATCCAGAAGGCCATCCAGCAGGCGAAGTCAGAACAACGCAGAGAAAAGCTGCCGGAAGATCTTTGCTTTGTCTCCGGAAAATACCTGAGGCAGTATCTGCATGATGTGGCTCTTTGCCAGCAGTTTGCTAGACTGAACCGGGAGCAGATTGCCAAAAAACTGCTGGAAAGAGCCGGCCTTCAGCCCGGCGAAGCGTTTCATACCATTCACAACTACATCGATGTCGATGAGATGATTCTCAGAAAAGGAGCCATCGCCGCACATAAGGGTGAAAAGGTTCTCATTCCCATCAACATGCGTGACGGAAGCATCCTGGCACTCGGCAAAGGCAATGCCGAGTGGAATTACTCTGCCCCGCACGGCGCAGGCCGCATCATGTCCCGTACCCAGGCAATCAAAGAGCTTTCCCTCAAGGAATACCAGCAGGAGATGGCAGGCGTATATACAACATCGGTAAACGAAGGTACCATTGACGAGGCTCCTATGGCCTACAAATCCCTTGACGATATCTTGGATGTCATCGGTGACACCGTGGACGTTATCGACGTGATGAAACCAGTCTATAATTTCAAGGCGGCAGAGGAGAAGCATTTCTAAAGCATCGGGAAGTGAAGTGACATATATGGAAAAACTAGGGTGCATGAAACGGATTGATGACTTGCGGTCTATCTGGCCGCATGAGGAACAGGATTTTTCAAAATGGCTTGCCCAAAAAGAAAATCTGGAACAGCTGAGTGATGCCATTGAAATTGACCTAGAGCTTGAGGAAACGGAATCTCCAGTAGGAAGTTTCAGTGTAGACATCTACGCCCGCGAAAGCGGGAGTTCCCGTGGGATTATCATCGAGAATCAGCTGGAAGATACCGACCATGATCATTTGGGAAAAATCATTACGTATGCGGCAGGGAAAGACGCTGAAATTATAGTCTGGATTGTCAAAAGGGCTCGTGATGAGCATAAACAGGCTATCGGATGGCTGAATCAGCATACGGATGAAAATATTGGTTTTTTCCTGATTGAAATTGAACTCTGGCGCATTGGGGATTCGCTGCCAGCACCACGGTTTAATGTTGTAGAACGTCCCAACGAATGGGCAAAAACGGTGAAAGCTGCAGAAACCCTGACGCCGCTGCGGAAATTCCAATTGAACTTCTGGCAGCAGTTCTGTGACTATGCCTTCGATAAAGACAGTAAGTTCAGCAAGAGCTTCTCATGCAGAAAGGCTTTCGCGACCAATTGGTACAACCTGAGTACCGGCGTATCGTCTGTGGTGGTAGAATTTACAATCAACACATCCCGCCATCGGGCGACAGCGGGCTTGTATGTTGCCAAGGGGAAGGATTGGTATAGGCAGCTGAAAGATAATCAAGATACGATAGAAAAGGAATTAGGCGCTTCCATTGAGTGGTCAGAAGGTGAAAAAGATGGACGTATGCTTTTGACCAAGGAGCTTGATGCGGCGTTTGATAGAAAAGAATATAAAAACTACTTTGACTGGTTCATGGAAAAAGCACTTCTGCTCAAGAAGATAGCCAATCAGTACAACACCGATTGAAGTGAACACGGGGGTGTTCAAAATCCCTGCTATCGTTCGATTGTATCAAATACAGACACCTTTGAGACCCAACGTGTGGTACAGCCGGCTTTTTGATTTCTGCCATGCATCGCATGTTATCTAAGGCGGATTCGGATCAGCAACGCAGGAATATCAAGAAAAAACAACTCCATGGGTATGAGCTGCAAAGTAATATGTTTGCCGTAGCATGTGCCAATATGATTTTGCGTCGTGACGGCAACAGCAATTTGGAATGTTGTGACTTCCTAGCAAAAAATCCAGCTCAGGTACAGATGAAAGGCGCAACAGTGGGACTTATGAAT
>JAXEXE010000010.1:0-3599 GCA_034113565.1 Faecousia sp. | reverse complement strand
CGACAACGGCCCCGGCTTTGCCCAGAATCTGCTGGGCAGCGTGTATAACCGCTATCTGCGGCAGCCCTGCATTGAGGAGGGCCGCAACGGGCTGGGGCTCGGCATGGTGCTGGTGCGATCCGCCGCCGCCAGCCACGGCGGCGCCGTGCTCATTGACCAGCCGGAAGGCGGCGGGGCACGGGTCACCATGACCATCGCCATCCGGCAAAGCACCTCCGGCACTCTGCGCTCCCCCATCCTGCGGGTGGATTACGCCGGAGAACAGGATCACGCGCTGGTGGAGCTATCTGACTGCCTGCCCCCCAGCCTGTATAAACCAGCGGAATAATCTCCACTCCCGACCCAGATTGGGTCGGGATTCATTTTGAATTGTCCCGGAGGGACACCATAATTGTCAACTGTCAACTGTCAATTGTCAACTATTCTCATCACCGATTGACGAATTTACAGATATTTTTGCAGATACTGCCCCGTATAGCTCTCCGGCACTTTTGCCACTTCCTCCGGGGTGCCGGTGGCTACAATATAGCCGCCGCCGTCGCCGCCCTCAGGGCCAAGGTCGATGATGTGATCGGCGGTCTTGATGACATCCAGGTTGTGCTCAATGACCAGCACGGTGTTGCCCGCGTCCACCAGTTTTTGCAACACCTCGATGAGCTTGTGGACATCCGCAGAGTGCAGGCCGGTGGTAGGCTCGTCCAGAATATAGATGGTCTTGCCCGTAGCAACCCTCGCCAATTCCGTCGCCAGCTTCACCCGCTGGGCCTCGCCGCCGGACAGGGTAGTGCTGGACTGGCCCAGCTTCACATAGCCAAGGCCCACTTCCACCAGCGTCTGGGCTTTTCTGCGGATTTTCGGCAGGTTTTCAAAGAAATCCACCGCTTCCTCGGCGGTCATGTCCAGAACCTGCGCGATATTTTTGCCCTTGTACTGGACTTCCAGCGTCTCCCGGTTGTACCGCGCGCCGTGGCAAACCTCGCAGGGGACGTACACGTCCGCAAGGAAGTGCATCTCGATTTTCACAAGGCCGTCGCCGGAGCAGGCCTCGCACCGTCCGCCCTTGACGTTGAAGCTGAACCGGCCCGGGCCGTAGCCGCGAATTTTGGCGTCGTTGGTGGAGGCGAACAGATCCCGGATGTCGTTGAACAGGCCGGTGTAGGTCGCCGGGTTGGAGCGGGGGGTTCTGCCGATGGGGCTCTGGTCGATGTCGATGACCTTGTCCAAGTTTTCAATTCCCTCCACCCGGCGGCAGGCCCCGGGACGGGTGCGGGCGTGGTTGAGCTTACCCAGCAGGGTCTTGTTCAGCACCTCGTTCACAAGGCTGGATTTGCCGGAGCCGGACACGCCGGTAACGCAGGTCAGGGTTCCCAGCGGAATCTCCACATCCACGTTTTTCAGGTTGTTTTCCGTGGCCCCGCAGATTTTTAAGGCGTTTCCATTGCCCTTCCGGCGGGTGGTGGGCACAGGAATCTTCTTCGCCCCGGACAGGTACTGGCCTGTAATGGAGCGGGGGCAGGCGATGATCTCGTCCACCGTGCCTGCCGCCACAATTTCGCCGCCGTGGCTGCCCGCGCCGGGGCCTACGTCTACGATGAAGTCCGCCGCACGCATGGTGTCCTCGTCGTGCTCCACCACAATCAGGGTGTTGCCGATGTCCCGCAGGTGCTTCAGCGTCCCAAGCAGCTTGTCGTTGTCCCGCTGGTGCAGGCCGATGGAGGGCTCGTCCAGAATGTACAGCACCCCCATGAGAGAGGAGCCAATCTGGGTGGCCAGCCGGATGCGCTGGCTTTCACCGCCGGACAGGGTGCCGGAGGCCCGGGACAGGGTCAAATAGCTCAGGCCCACGTCCGACAGAAATTGCAGCCGGGAGCGGATTTCCTTCACAATCTGCTCGGCAATCACCGCCATATTTCCCTCCAAGCGGAGGTTTTTCATAAATTCCAACTCGTCCCGGATGCTCATGCGGCAGAAGTCCATAATGCCGATGCCGCCCACCGTCACCGCCCGGGCAATCTCCGACAGCCGGTCGCCGCCGCACCGGGGGCAGGGGGCGCTGGACATGCACTCCTCCAGCTCCTTCCGGGCCGCGTCGGACTGGGTCTCCCGGAACCGGCGGGAGATGTTGTTGAGAATCCCCTCAAAGGGCTGCTCCAGCACGCCCATACCGTTGCCCCGGTTGTAGGTCATGCGCAGCTTGTCGCCCTTGGTGCCGTAGAGAATGATATCCATAACCTCCCGGGGCAGTTCCTTTACAGGAACCGTCAGGGAGAAGTGGTATTTCTGGGCCAGGGCCTCAAAATACATCCGGAAAATGGAGTCCGTCCGGGCACTCTGCCAGCCGCTGGCCTGAATGGCCCCGTCCAGAATGGACTTGTCCTTATCAGGAATCACCAAATCCTCGTCCGCCACCAGCTGAAAGCCCAGACCCATACAGCTGGGACAGGCGCCGCTGGGGTTGTTGAAGGAGAACATTCTGGGCTCCAGCTCCGTCAAACTGATGCCGCAGTCCTCGCAGGCGTAGTTCTGGGAAAAGCTCAGCTCCTCCCCGGTTTTGGGCAGCTCGATGGTGACGAGGCCGCCGGAGTGGGAGCAGGCCGTCTCGATAGAGTCCGTCAGCCGGCGGCGCAGACCTTCCTTTAATACAAGACGGTCAACTACTAATTCAATCGTGTGCTTTTTGTTCTTCTCGCAGGGGATTTCCTCCGTCAGGTCGTACTGGATGCCGTCCACCCGCACCCGGGCGAAGCCGGATTTCTTGGCATCTTCAAACACCTTCTTATGCTCGCCCTTTTTCCCGCGGATAATGGGCGACAGCACCAGAAACCGGGTGCCCTCCCCCAGGGCCTCCACCCGGTCCACGATCTGGTCGATGGTCTGGCGGCGGATTTCTTTCCCGCATTTGGGGCAGTGGGGCACTCCCACTCTGGCCCACAGCAAACGGAGGTAGTCGTAGATTTCCGTCACCGTGCCCACGGTGGAGCGGGGGTTTTTTGAGGTGGTTTTCTGGTCGATGGAGATAGCCGGGGACAGGCCGTCGATGGCGTCCACATCCGGCTTGTCCATCTGGCCCAGGAACTGCCGGGCGTAGGAGCTGAGGCTCTCCACATACCGCCGCTGGCCCTCGGCGTAAATCGTATCGAAGGCAAGGCTGGACTTGCCGGAACCGGACAGTCCGGTAAACACCACCAGCTTGTCTCTGGGAATGGTGAGATTCACATTTTTCAGGTTGTTTTCTCTGGCGCCCTGAATCCGAATGGTATCGTTCATAATCCGCTCCTTGGCTCATAAATTCGTTCTGTCTAGTATACCACAAAATACGCAAACACTCAAGATGTTTTTCAAACAAAATTTCGTTTTAACGACAGAAAGCCAGTGCTTTCCATGCGGTTTTTTGTTCCAAATGGATATTGCCTTTCCCCAGTTTTTCGTGGTATAATAGGCAAGTTGACTTAATTGTCCTATAGCTGACAAAGAAAACATGTCATTGCGAGCCAGTGCGCACACTGGCGTGGCAATCCGTACTTCTTTTCATAGCAGGTATGTATTCGGAACGTGAGAAGGGGGAACGGATTGCCACGTCGGGCTTCGCCCTCCTCGCA
>JAXEXE010000009.1:0-2113 GCA_034113565.1 Faecousia sp. | reverse complement strand
GTCTGCTACGACATCAAGGAGCTGGGCAAACAGCTCAAGAAAATCGGTATGCTGATTGTTCAGGATCAGGTGTGGAACCGTGTCACCATCAACCGGGAAGCCCAAAAGTCCACCCGGTACTACATTGACGAGTTCCATCTGCTTTTGAAGGAGGAGCAGACCGCCGCCTACTCCGTGGAAATCTGGAAGCGGTTCCGTAAATGGGGCGGCATCCCCACGGGCATCACTCAGAATGTCAAGGATCTGCTGGCCAGCCGGGAGGTTGAGAATATCTTTGAAAACTCGGATTTCATCTATATGCTCAATCAGGCGGCAGGCGACAGAAAGATTCTCGCCCAGCAGCTGGGCATTTCTCCCCACCAGCTTTCCTATGTAACCCACTCCAACGCCGGTGAGGGTCTGCTGTTCTACGGCGATACCATAGTGCCCTTCGTGGACAACTTCCCCAAGGATACGGAGTTGTACCACCTTATGACTACCAAACCCAATGAAGTGAAGGAGGATGCGGAAGAATGAGGAATACCCATACCCCGGTAACTCTGGCAGGTGGTATTTTTGCGTGAATCCCGGCTGAAATTCACCGATAAAGAGCGGCTTGACCCGGCAATGGGCAAAGCCGTTCAGAAAGCAGAAAAGGCGTCTGACAAGGCAGAGAAAGCCCAGGCAAAAATCCCCACCAAAAAAGTTGTCAAGCCGGAGCTGATTACCGACAACAGCAACGGAAAAATCAAGGTGAAGCTCCATTTTGAGGATACCGAGAAAAAGCCGCCCTCCCAGCTCAAGGTCACTGATGCGCCTGCCACCGCTGTCCGCAGGCAGATTCGCCGGGAAATCCGGGAATCCGAGGATGACAATGTGGGTGTGGAAGCTGCTGGCTTTGCCGCAGATACCGCGAATTCTTCAACCCATCTTCTTCAGGAGGGATACCGTTCTACCCAGCTCCAGCCCTACCGTGCCGCTGCCCGTGCGGAAAAGCAGTTGGAGAAAGCCAACATCCACGCCCTGCAAAAGAAAGCGGAGGTGGAACATCCCACCAGCAACCCCCTGTCCCGGTGGCGTCAGAGGCAGACCATCAAGCGCCAGTATGCTGCCCAGAAAGCCGGACGCAGTACCGTGGAGGGCAGCGCCAGGGCTGCAAAGGAAGCTGCCAAAAAGTCGGAACAGGCGGCAGCCTTTGTGGCGCGGCACCGAAAAGGGTTTACCGCCGTCCTTGGTATCCTGCTGATTCTGGCATTCCTCCTGAATGCCGTGTCCTCCTGCTCCATGATGGTGGAAGGCATCGGTGCGGGAATCGCTGCAGGCAGCTATGCCGCCGCTGACGATGATATTGTGGGTGCGGAAGCAGCCTACTGCGCTATGGAACAGGCATTGCAGCGGCAGCTTGATCGGTATGAGCAGACCCATGACTACGACGAATACCACTATGAGCTGGACGATATCGGGCATGACCCCTATGTGCTGACGGCGATTCTGTCCGCCATGCACCCCGGCGAGTGGAAATTGCAGGAGATCATGGGAACGCTGAAAATGCTGTTTGAAAAGCAGTACATCCTCACGGAAACCGTGGAGAGCGATACCCGCTACCGGACGGAAACCGTCACCGGGGAACGCCATGCCCGTGACCCCATCACCGGAGCCTATCTGTATGACCAGTGGGGCGACCCCATTATGGAGGAATACGAGTATGAAACCCAGGTCCCTTACACCTACCGAAAATGCACAGTCAAGCTGGAAAACTTTGATCTCAGCCATGTCCCCGTGTATGTGATGGACGAGGAAACCCTGGGGCGTTACGCCATCTATATGGCGACTCTGGGCAACCGCCCTGACCTGTTCCCGGATTCTGACTACATCCGGCAGATGCTGATTGAGGGTTACACCAAGTATGACCTTCCACCGGAGGCTCTGGAAAACACCCGATTCGCCGCCATGATAAAGGAAGCGGAGAAGTACCTTGGCTACCCCTATGTCTGGGGCGGCAGCAGTCCCAGCACTTCCTTTGACTGCTCTGGCTTCGTATGCTGGGTTCTCAATCACAGCGGCTGGCGTGTCGGACGGACCAGCGCTCAGGGGCTTTACAACCTCTGCACCCCGGTTTCCCG
This sequence comes from Faecousia sp., assembly GCA_034113565.1. Taxonomy (GTDB): domain Bacteria; phylum Bacillota; class Clostridia; order Oscillospirales; family Oscillospiraceae; genus Faecousia. The sequence goes on along the minus strand of JAXEXE010000009.1, from coordinate 11 downwards.
CAGCAACGCCC
>JAXEXE010000008.1:0-3372 GCA_034113565.1 Faecousia sp. | reverse complement strand
CAAAGACATTCAAAACTCTTTCAAAAGTCAGCATAATGGTCCTCCTGCTTCAAATTAGGTATTGCTCTTGCGAAAATTGTTTCCATAGTTTGTGAATATCATGCACCTATAGAGAATGTCGTCACTTTCATCGGCCTATTTCATTTCTGACACAACGCTTTAATTATGCAACAAAAATTTAGTAGCGATATGGTTTCAGAGCGAACTGATGATCAAAGTAAGCGTCAAAACTAACGTCGACTTGCAGTGAGCGCTGCGGTATGAAACAATACCCCCGTATAGTAGCGGATAGTATATGCCAGTCGCGTATACTATCCGAAATACGGAGGTATTTTCATGAGCAGAGAATTGCAAACTCTCAACGGTCAGAATAAACTGGCCCTGTGGGCTGGGCGGATTTCGGAGTGCCGCAGCAGCGGTCAGAAGGTAAAGGTCTGGTGCAAGGAGAACGGAATCTGTGAGCAGACCTACTACAAATGGCAGCGCAGGCTGTTTGAGATGGCTCAGGCGCAGCAGGAGGTTTCGTTTGCGGAAGTGACGCCGCTACAGGCAGTCCGTTCCGGCAAAGTGGCAGTGACTGTCCGCATTGCCGGAGCTGAGGCGGATATTCATTCTGGCGCGGATGCGGCCACCGTGGAAACGGTGCTGCGGATTTTGAAGTCATGCTGAGCGATTTCACGGGCGCGGACAAGGTCTACATCGCCTGCGGCTACACCGACCTACGGCGCGGCATTGACGGGCTGGCGGCCATGGTTCAGCAGCAATTCCATCTGGATCCATTCACCAACACCCTGTTCCTGTTCTGTGGTCGACGCCGGGATCGGATCAAGGCATTGTACTGGGAAGGCAATGGATTTGTGCTGCTTTACAAGCGGCTGGAATCCGGCAGCTTCCAATGGCCCCGGAAGGAAAGCGAGGCCAGAGCGCTCACTCCCCAACAGTACCGCTGGCTCATGGAAGGGCTGAGCGTGGATCAGCCAAAGGCACACAGACCGGTAAAGGGTCTGGAAATTATTTGAGAAATATCAAATTTTTCTGTACTTTTCTGGCAGAATATGGTATAATAGGCGCATGAAAAGTACGAATAATTTCCAGACAAGCAGCCCGGAAATGGTGACCATTTCCCGGGCGGAATATGAAGAAAAGAACGCTCGACTGGCATCTCAGGACGAGCGCATTGCCCGTCTGGAAAGCCAGATAGAACTGCTCATGGAGGCTCTGCGCCTTGCCCGGCACAAGCGTTTCGGTGCGTCCTCCGAGAAGACGGACGAATCGGTTATGGAGCAGATGAGCTTCCTGTTCAACGAAGCCGAGGTGTTCTCCACCGCGGAAAAAGAGGAACCGGAAGCCACCGATGTGGCTGGCCACAAGCGGCACAAGAAGCATACCTACACCCTGGACACCATTCCGGAAGGAATCCCCACGAAGCAGGTGGAGCACCGTCTGGAGGGTGAGGATCTGGTCTGCCCTCAGTGCGGAGATACCATGGCGGAGATTGGCAAGGAAGTCGTAAAGACATTGGAAATCATCCCTGCCCAGTATATCGTCCATGAAGACATTTACTACACCTATGCCTGCAAAAGCTGCGGCGAACATGCTGACGAGGGCTGTGAGACGCCTGTTGTGAAAGCGCCCCGGGAGAAGAATATCATCCCCGGCAGTTTTGCCACCCCGGAAGCCATTGCCTACATCATGACCCAAAAGTTCGTCATGGGTTCCCCTTTGTACCGACAGGAGCAGGAGATGAACCGGCAGGGCATCCAGCTGAGCCGTCAGACCATGTCCAACTGGATTCTGAGAGCCACGGAGGACTATCTGGCTCCTGTGTATCAGCGCCTGCATGAGGAGCTGCTCAAAAGAGAAGTTCTCCATGCGGATGAAACCACTCTGCAGGTGCTTCATGAGCCGGGGAAAGAGCCGCAAACCAACAGCTATATGTGGCTGTATCGTACCAGCGGGGATACGGATAAGCCTATTGTCCTGTACGAATACCAACCCGGTCGTGGTGCGAAACATCCCAAGGAGTTCCTTGCAGGATACAACGGTTACCTCCATACGGATGGCTATGCCGGATACCACAGCCTCCCGGAAGGGATAACGGTAGTAGGATGCTGGGCACATATGCGCCGAAAGTTCGACGAGGCGGTAAAGTCCCTGCCCAAGGGAAAGGCAAAGGGCAGCTCCGCGGCACAGGGGCTGGCATATTGCGACCTTCTGTTCAAGCTGGAGGATGGCTGGACAGAACTGACACCTGAAGAACGCTATAACCAGCGGCTGGAGCAGGCAAAACCTGTTTTAGACGCCATGTTGGCATGGGCAAATTCCAGAACAGCAGCGCCAAAGTCCGCTTTGGGAAAGGCGTTTACTTATCTGAAAGAGCAATGGCCATATCTGACCAATTATCTAAAAGATGGCAGGCTGGAGCTGAGCAATAACCGGGCAGAGAGAAGCATCAAGCCCTTTGTCATTGACCGGAAGAACTTCCTGTTTGCCAATACGCCCAAGGGCGCAAACGGAAGCGCCGTTATGTTCAGCCTGATCCAGACCGCCATTGAGAATGGGTTGGATCCGTATAAATATCTCACCTGGCTGCTGAAAACCGCAAACAACGCGGATATGGATGACATGGAAGTTATACAAAGCCTGCTGCCCTGGAACGCCGCAGCAGAGTGTACTGCTTATACCAAGTGAGGGAGGGTTTGGAACGATGAAACTCAAAAAGCACGGTGCCCTTCTGGTAAATTTCGTAATCGATTTTGCCAATGGCGACATGAGCCGGGAAGATTTCGATATGGATTATTCCGGTTATGTGATTGAGCACTTCCCGGAATTTGAACGGGAGCATCCACGCCTGTCCCGGAGGTTTGCGGACACGATTGAACGCACATATTCTACCTGTTCCTGGATGACGGACGAAGCATTCCAGTATGCCATAGGTAATGCCGTGGATGAGTTCTTGGGCAACGCATCTGCAGCAGACATATATTGATCTTGTATCGCCGGCCTACCATTTGTGGCAGACCGGTGTGTTCCTTTATGAGCCTAGAATTGACGCTTACTTCCTAAGCGCAGGATTTTCATATAGTCTATAGATATCTTCACTAATGAGGTTTAGTTTTGCGAAATAAAGTGTTATACTCATATATGCCACCTCGGATAACAAGATATTGTGTAAACAATATATCAAAATTTGTCGTAAAATACAACCCAATTTTATATCATTATGAACGATTTGGTATTCGAACTAGAAATAGTACCACTAGGTGGGTCATATTTCCGGAAGAGAGTCGCATAGAATACTAAAATAAAAGTTCTCGGTGTTGAAATTACCTATGAAAACGATTATCAAAGTATGAATAAAATGAAAAAGGG
>JAXEXE010000007.1:0-5904 GCA_034113565.1 Faecousia sp. | reverse complement strand
GAAGTGCCTCGCGGAGCTTCTCCTGCGCCCACTTGGGTACTGCATCAGCTTCAAGCGTGGCAAGAATGTCGCTGCGTTCAAAACGGCTGTGCTTCCCGGTAAATAGATTGGTGCAGAAGCAGGCAGACCCGCGGCTCTTGGGGGAAGCACCAAATCCTCCGGTACATAGATAAAGCTGCCGGGTAGCCAGCTGGTATTCTGGCTTCAAAACCTCCGGCTTAATGATAACCACCTTCTGATGAAGGTCGTCAGCATGAGACACCAGGTTACATTGGTCTGTGCTCAGGCATTTCTGCTGGTTATACGGTCTGTTGTCCACTGCTGCTGTGTTCTCAGCGGATAGCTGGCGTTCCAGTTCTTTGACGGCATCTGTCATGCGCTCAGAGAAAATGCCCAGAATATAGGGATAGCTGTCATCCGCAATGCAGTGCTGGTATGCAGCAAACAATTCGTTTTGGGTGCAGAACGCGGTCATGTAGGGAAGGGCTTCATTCTGAGGAGAGTAACCCAGAACAATCTCCGTAGGGCCGACGGAAATTGCCTGAACAATCTCGTACTCTCCTGCCATTCTTTTCTCAGTCATGGTACCCTCCATTGCGGTTGCTGCGGGGATTTCTGGGGACAACGCGGTAGTCGAATCCGGCACCGGTCTGGCAGAATGTGCAGTCATCTTTTTCGACCTGATAAGGGTCAACCCGGGTGATATAGAACTTCTTGGCGTTGAAGAACATGGCTCGGCACCGGGGACACAGGCAGTATACTGAGGCTCTGTTCTTTTCTTTGTTAGTCAAATCGGCAGTCTCCTTCTGTTTCTGGGGCACAGAGGGAACGGCTGCCTCGATGTTTACAATCAACACGGGAAAACCCATGGTATGGCCGTTGCTGCAAGCGCCATGTTCTTTGCTCTTCGCAAGAAGGGTTCTGTCAACTAACCTGTTCCGTCTGTCCCGGAGGGAAACCTCCGGGACCCTTTTCTGGAGGTACATACCCTGTGAAACACAAAATATCTATCATTGTTGCTGCACTTCTGATCTTTGTCCTCGCTCTGGGGATAACGCTGTACCCACTTATCAGTAATTATGTAAACCAAAAGTATGCGTCCCAGATTCACACCGCCTATCAGGAGGTTATGGAGCAGGTGGATGACAGCGACTTTCTCAAAGCGAAGGAGCTTGCCAACGAATATAACCGCGCCCTTGTCCCCGGAGCAACGGATGCCTACAGCCAGGAGGGGTTGCAGGCGGCGTCAGCGGACTATGGCAGTCAGCTCAATCTCGCCGGGAATGGCATCATGGGCTATGTGGAGATTCCCAAGATCAGCGTGAATCTGCCCATCTACCATGGCACGGAGAATGATTCTCTGGAACGAGGCATTGGACATCTTCTGGGCAGTTCCCTCCCCGTGGGCGGCGAAAACACCCACAGCATTCTCTCTGGGCACAGCGGCATGGCTTCGCAAAAGATGTTCACCGATCTGGAACAGTTAATCATTGGGGATGTGTTCTATCTCCATGTTCTGGATGAAACCCTGGCGTATCAGGTGGTGGAGATCAACACCGTGCTGCCCTACGACACCAGCCTGCTGGGGATTGTTCCCGGCGAGGATTTGTGTACCCTTGTCACCTGCACCCCCTATGGAGTGAACACCCACCGGCTGCTGGTGCGTGGTTCCCGGATTCCCTACGAGGAAGCGGAGCAGCTTATGGAAGAAACTGCCAGTGAGGAAGCAGCGGCATCGACATGGGAGGAAAAGTATTTGCAGGGCGTTATTCTGGGCATTGCCGCAGCTCTGGTTCTGATCCTAGTTATTGCCATTGGCGCACAGATTTACCATAGCATTGCTGGCAGCAGCGGAGGGAATGGCCATGCGAAACAGTAAACTCCGGGCCTTTCTCATTGCCCTGATGCTGCTGGTGTTCGCTGCCGGTCTTGCCTTTCTCCTGTACCCCAGTCTTTGGGGTGCCGCGGTAGACCAGAAAATCTCCCTGAACGCACAAGGCTTTCTGAATCGGGATGAAACCGCGCCGACCATCCCCGATGTGATTGTCACCGTTGATTCCCCAACGGAATCGGAGGAAACCAGAGATTACCCGGAGCTGTGGGCAGACATGGTTCGCTACAACGAAGCCATCTACACCCAGGGGCAGGCAGGACTGTCCTGCGAGTATGATTACCAGAAACCCAGCTTTACTTTGACGCAGTATGGTCTTGCCGATGAAGTATTCGGCGTGATTTCCATTCCTGCTATGGAGTTGGAAATGCCCATCTTTCTCGGTGCAACGGAACAGCACATGGCGGAGGGTGCCGCCCACCTTAGTCAGACCAGCCTGCCCATCGGTGGAACGAACACCAACAGTGTCATTGCCGGACACCGGGGCTACAACGGTGCCAGCTACTTTCGCTACATCGACAAGCTGAAAGTTGGGGATGCCGTGTATATCACAAATCTCTGGGAGCGGCTAACCTACCGGGTCTGTGAAATCAAGATCATTGACCCCCACGATGTAACGGAAATTCTGATTCAGCCCGGGCGGGAGCTGCTGACCCTGCTGACCTGCCACCCCTATGCCTCCGGCGGCAGACAGCGGTATGTGGTTTACTGTGAGCGTGTGGAATCCCCCGAAGCCCAAAAATCATAACGGATCGGAGGTAACACAATGGATTTTATCTGGAACAGCATCACAGACTGGCTGAAGGAAGTGCTTGTCAGCGGTATCGTCAGCAACCTCTCCGGGTTGTTCGATTCCACCAATGCGCAGATTGGAGAAATCGCCGGTCAGGTTGGTCTTACCCCGCAGGCGTGGAACAGCGGCATCTTCAACATGATCCAAAACCTGTCCAACAATGTGGTTCTCCCCCTCGCCGGAGCGATTCTGGCAATCGTCATGACCCTGGAACTGATCCAGCTCATTACAGACCGCAATAACCTCAATGATGTGGACACCTGGATGTTTTTCAAATGGGTGTTCAAATCTGCCGCCGCGGTTCTCATCGTATCCAACACCTGGACCATTGTCATGGGAATCTTTGATGCTGCCCAGAGCGTTGTCAACGGCGCTGCCGGAGTGATGATCGGAAACACCAGCATCGACATTTCCTCGGTGGTCACGGATTTGGAAAGCAGGCTCATGGAAATGGATGTGGGGCCGCTGCTGGGGCTGTGGTTTCAGTCCCTGTTCGTGGGTATCTGTACCTGGGCGATCACCATCTGCATTTTCATCGTCATCTACGGGCGCATGATTGAGGTGTACTTGGTCACTTCCGTGGCTCCCATCCCCATGGCGACCATGGCAAACCGGGAATGGGGTCAAATGGGGCAGAACTATCTGCGCACCCTGTTTGCCCTGGGATTTCAGGCGTTTCTCATTATGGTCTGTGTGGCGATCTACTCTGTGCTGGTACAGAACATCTCCGTGTCCGGGGACATCAGCAATGCCATCTGGACCTGCATGGGCTACACGGTGCTGCTCTGCTTCTGCCTGTTCAAGACCAGCAGCCTTGCCCGGTCCGTATTCAACGCCCACTAAGGAGGATAGAAAATGCCCTATGTAACCGTTCCCAAGGACCTCACCAAAGTCAAAAGCAAGGTTCTTTTTAATCTGACCAAGCGGCAGCTGATCTGTTTCAGCCTCGGCCTGCTCATCGGCGTCCCGCTGTATTTCGCAGCCAAGAAGCCTCTGGGCAATTCCTCTGCCGCCATGCTCATGATCCTCACCATGCTGCCCGCATTCCTGTTCGCTCTGTACGAAAAGAACGGGCAGCATCTGGAGGTCATCATCCGAAACATGATTCGGGTGCTGGTGCTTCGCCCCAAAAAGCGCCCCTATAAAACCAATAATTTCTATGCCGTCATGGAACGGCAAAACCAGTTAGACTAGGAGGTATATCGGATTGTCCACCCAAAGAAAGCTGTCCCGCGCCGAAAAGAAGGCAGTACAGGCCGCTATCTCAAGGGCAAAGCGGACAGATAAGAAGGAAATGTCCGCCCAGGACAGCATTCCCTACCTGCAAATCCGTGTAGATGGAATCTGTCAGGTCACGCCCACCCATTTCACCAAAACTATCCAGTTCCGGGACATCAACTACCAGCTCTCGGACAACGAGGACAAGCAGGCAATCTTCGACGGCTGGTGCGACTTCCTCAATTATTTCGACAGCTCCATCAAGTTCCAGTTTTCCTTCGTGAATCTGACCGCCCTGCGGGAATCCTTTGCCCGGGCAATCCCGCTGCGTTCGGATCAGTTTGAAAGCATCCAGCGGGAGCTGTCCAAAATCATCCAGGAGCAGCAGGCAAAGGGCAACAACGGTATCGTGAAAACCAAGTATCTCACCTTCGGCATCGATGCCGACAACATCCGCTCTGCCAAGCCCCGGCTGGAACGCATTGAAACGGACATCCTCAACAACTTCAAACGGCTGGGCGTCAGCGCCGAGGTGCTGAACGGACAGGAACGGCTCCGGGTTCTCCATGACATTCTGCGCATGGACACGCCGGAGCCGTTTGCGTTCCGCTGGGAAGATCTGCCCCGCGCCGGACTGTCCACCAAGGATTACATTGCCCCCAGCTCCTTCCTGTTCAGCCGGGCAAAGGACTTCCGCATGGGCAGGAAATTCGCTTCCGTCAGCTTCCTGCAGATTCTGGCCCCGGAGCTGAGTGACCGGATTCTCAAGGATTTTCTGGATATTGAAAGCAATATTGTGGTCAACATCCATGTGCAGTCCGTGGATCAGGTCAGTGCCATCAAGACCATCAAGCGCACCATCACCGATCTGGATAAGAGTAAGATTGAGGAACAGAAAAAGGCTGTCCGTGCCGGATATGACATGGACATCATTCCCTCCGATCTTGCCACCTACGGTGCCGAAGCGAAAAAGCTGCTGTCCGATCTGCAAAGCCGGAATCAGCGTATGTTTCTGGTCACTTTCCTGATCCTCAACACCGCCGACACAAAGCGGCAGCTGGACAACAATGTGTTTCAGACCAATTCCATCGCCCAGAAATATAATTGCAGCATCACGGCGCTGGACTATCAGCAGGAAGAAGGCATGGTCAGCAGCCTGCCCCTGGGCCTCAACCAGATTGAGATTCAGCGGGGGCTGACCTCCTCCGGCGTGGCGATTTTCGTTCCCTTCACCACCCAGGAGCTGTATCAGGACAGCCCGGAGGCGCTGTACTACGGTATCAACGCCCTGTCCAACAACATCATCATGGTGGACCGCAAGCTGCTGAAAAATCCCAACGGTCTGATTCTCGGCACCCCCGGCTCCGGCAAGTCCTTCTCCGCCAAGCGGGAAATCTCCAATGTGTTCCTCGCCACCGACGATGACATTATGATCTGCGACCCGGAGGGCGAATACTTTCCTCTGGTGCAGCGTCTGGAAGGTCAGGTCATCAAGATTTCTCCCACCTCCAAGCACCACATCAACCCCATGGACATCAACCTCAATTACAGCGATGAGGAAAACCCGCTTTCGCTGAAATCGGACTTCATTTTGTCTCTGTGTGAGCTGATTGTGGGCGGCAAGGACGGATTGAAGCCGGTGGAGAAAACCATCATTGACCGCTGTGTGCGAATGGTGTATCAGGACTACCTGAACGACCCCAAGCCGGAGAATATGCCCATCCTCGGCGATCTCTATGACTGTCTGCGCAAGCAGGAGGAAAAGGAAGCCCAGTTTGTTGCCACCGCACTGGAAATCTATGTCACTGGTTCTCTGAATGTGTTCAACCACCAGACCGATGTGGATGTCAGCAACCGGGTGGTCTGCTACGACATCAAGGAGCTGGGCAAACAGCTCAAGAAAATCGGTATGCTGATTGTTCAGGATCAGGTGTGGAACCGTGTCACCATCAACCGGGAAGCCCAAAAGTCCACCCGGTACTACATTGACGAGTTCCATCTG
>JAXEXE010000006.1:0-24692 GCA_034113565.1 Faecousia sp. | reverse complement strand
GGTGATGGTGAACTGGAAATCGTTGTAGTATAGCCGCAGCAGCCCTTCCAGACACCACAATAGAATCCCCTCCCGCTCCTTGCGCAGCTGGATGCTGAGGTAAGGGTCGTCCACCCGCCCGGCGGGCTTGTCCTTGGTGGTGAGAATCAGCTGACGGCGGAAAAAGCCGTAGCTGCGGTCGTACAGCGAGCGCAGATTCCCGTTGCCGAAGGCCATGAAGCGGCAGTAGAGCCTGCCCTGATAGCTCTGGATGCCCTTGCGCTCCAAATCCATGGGCAGCTCCGAGGTGACGATGGACTTGATGTAGTTGGTCTGTTTGAGAGCCTCCATTTTCAGGTCGTCGTCCACCATGAGAAGCATATGCTCCAAATCCGCCCGGGCGAAGGGACTTGCTTCAATCTTGGCAATGGAGCCCATGTACATATTGTCCCCCAGCAAATCCTTCATGACGGTGCCGATGCGGGACTTTCCCTCACCGCCCTTGCCGATGATGATGAGCATTTTCTGGGCAAAGGTCACGGGCAGCAGGCAGTAGCCCATGTACTCCTGCAGGGTCAGGATATCTCCCGGTTCCAGCAGGTCGTCCAGAAACTGTAACCACTTCTCCGGCTTGGGAGCGTCGGGGTTGTAGGCCGCCGGCAGCCGGTTGCAGACAATGTTTTTGAAGGTGGAGAAGCTGCCGTCCAGATGCCAGGTGCCGTTTTGCACCTGCACCTCCGTGATGGAATCGTCCAGACAGGGATACTGGCAGGCAAGGTGCAGGGTTGCCACGATGTTGTCCACCTTCCGGGCAAGCCCGCAGCGGATGTACTGACTGAGCTCCCTGAAAATGTCCTTGCGCAGGGCGTTTTCGTCGGGCATCCGTCCGTCGGGGGTGAAGAAGGTGCCGTTGCAGCTGACCATGTGGTGATTCATCAGGTATTCGTTGGCGAAGGCCAGTTCGTCCACCCGGTCGCCCCGGAGCACCCACCGGGGAATTTTGATTTCGTCTTCCATACCATAACCTCCTTTTGAAGACTGGTTTCACCCATAGTCTCAAATGGCGGTTTTTTTGCAGTCCGATATGCAAGATTTTGAAAAAAAGCGAAATGATTTTTGTTTCAGCGGCAAGCCGCCGGTCGAAGATTGTCGATTGGGTTGCGCTCTGGACTGAAAATGCCCGTCTTGTCTGTCTTGGTGTCTGGATTGCTCCCCGATGGGTCAGTTCCCCTCCCGGGAAAGACACACGACGCTTTCGACGGTAGTCTCAGATTCCAAGGACAATTCTTTCACTTCCCCGCCTTCAACAGGCATCGGGAAATTGAATACGATACTCCTGATCCAGCAGCCGTCCTTCCTCTTTTCCGGGTACAGGTCAATTCTTTCGATGAAGGCCTTCATAAGTTCTTTCCGTTCGGCTTCTGTAGCGGAGTTGTAAACCGCATCAAAGGCCAGGAGCAGCCGATAGATATTGTCACCGGAGATTTTCTCCTGCCGGATACTGCGAATCTGACTTTGCAGCTCATTGATCTGAGATTCGATTTCTACCATGATATCATATTGTTCGTCATAACGACGCTGCAAATCAGTAATTTTTCTGTCATAGTGCGGATCGCCTATATCCAGCGTGTCCATCTGACGCTCCAACCGGGTTTTCGTGCCGAGGGTCTGCTTCAGCCGCCCCTGTAAAACTTCCACTTGCTGTTCCAGCGCCGCAGTATCTACTGCCGTTCCGATCTTTGCTTGAATGGCTTCCGCAAACCGGGGTTTATTGACCATGGCGGAGATGATTCTAGCAACTGCATGGTTCAGCTCTGCCTGATCTATGTTCAGTCGGAAACTGCACGCATGGCCGGAAGCGGTAATGGTATTCTTGCAATAGTAGTAATACCGTGTTTTCTTGTCCCTGCCATGAGCCTTGGCGATGTTGCCGTACATGCCTTTGCCGCAGCATGGGCATCTCAGAATGCCGGACAGGATATGGGCATGGCCTGGATTGTTGATCTTCTCCCGCTTGAAGGAATTGCGCTTTCGCTTTTCCTGCGCCAGATACCAATCTTCTTCGGAAATGATGGCCTCATGCTGTCCGTCATAAACGGGAAACTCAGACTGTTCGACCACATGCATCTCATTGCGTGTGCCCTGCTTCTTTTCTGTCCTGCGTCTGCCATAGGCAATCTTCCACATGTAGATGGGATTGTCCAGCACATCCTGCACGAAATTTCTTGAGAAGCCGGGAATGGTATTGTTCTGCCGCAGTTTCTTTACAAAGCCGTTGCGGTTCAGGTACTTGGCAACTCCGGCCACGCCCTCGTTGGTGTGGATGTAACGATCATAGATGATGCGGATGACCTCAACCTCATCCTCTGCGATGACGAGATTTCCGTTTTCCAGCTTGTAGCCGTAGGGAGCAAAACCACCATTCCATTTTCCTTCACGGGCCTTTTGCTCCCGTCCTGCCATTGTCTGTGTGCGGATATTCTCTCGCTCAATTTCTGCCACAGCAGACAGAACTGAAATCATCAGCTTACCGGCATCTTTGGAGCTGTCAATGCCGTCTTCCACGCAAATCAGATTCACACCGAAATCCTGCATGAGCTGCAAAGAGTTCAGAACGTCTGCTGCATTTCTTCCGAAACGGGAGAGTTTAAAGACCAGTACATAGGAAACACCGTCTTTGCCATCCTGAATATCCTGCAACATCCTCTGAAATACTGGCCTGCCCTGGATATTCTTTCCGGAAAAGCCCTCGTCAGAATACTCCCCGGCAATGACCATACCCTCGTATGCCGCATACTTCCTCAGCTTGTCACGCTGAGCGTCCAGACTGTAGCCATCCACCTGCATGGAGGTGGACACTCTCGTATAGAGGTAGCATTTATGTTGTTTCTTTTTCAACGATCCTACCTCCTTCGTTCATCTCTTTTACTGCAAGGCCCTCCTTGCGGATGTAGTACTCCAAAAGGAAAAGAACATAATCCGGTGCGTGGCGATTGCCCAATTCCCACTCCGTCATCGTCCGGTAGGGGATGTGAACCAGCTTGCAAAAGTCCTTTCGGTTCAGTCCTGTACTCTCCCGCAATTTAATCATTCTGTCTTTACAATCCATAGTCTTTCTCCATAAATAGGAAATACACGTTGCGTACTTATTATAGCACAGCTACAACAAATACGCAACGTGTAAATCAAACTTTTATGCTGCTGCCATACCTGGCGGTTTCGCTTGTGTATCATTCTCAGGGCACTTCTCTGTTTGCGGTGTGTCCTGTTCCAATTTTTCCAGAACCTGATGACCGTATTTCTCGATCAGTCGGGCCATAACATCCACGCAGCGTTCAAATGCCGCATTGTATTTTGCATCTTCATAATATTTCTGCAATAGGCAATGTCCTCCGTCATATCTCGATATTCTGCTGCCTGCCACTGGCGGGCTGACTGTGTTCCTGTTGCTGCCGTCCTCTGGCGAGGATGGCATTCAAAAAAGCCCGAACCCGTTCGGATGCGATTTCCATTGCATCCAGATAGGGCTGGGCTTTCTTTTTGAGTTCCTGATATTTTTCGTTCAACGCTTCAAAACGCTGCTTCCAGATGGTCGCGGACTGTTCTGCGGAAGCCAGTTTTTCTTTCAGCCGCCTGTTGTCCGCCCTGGCAGCAATGCCATTGATGGCGTGCTGCTTGAGCGTGTCACACTCCTGCGGGGTAAGAGAAATATTTCCGGTGAGGGCATTTTTCTTGCCCATCGCCTCAATATCCTGTATCGTCAGCGCAGCGGCTTTGGCGGTTTTGGTTTCCTTTTGCAGAACCGCAAGTCGTTTCTTCTGCCGGTCTGCCGCAGCCTGGGTATCTTCCAAAGTCTGCTCCGCCTGTGCAACCAGATTGGTCACAGTTTCCAGTCGCTCCTGCTCTGCCTGAACCTTAAACTGTGTTACGGTCAAATGCTCCTCGGTACTACCCCGCTCGCCACGCTCCACATCCGTGTAACCGGCGGCTCGCATGGCGTTGAAGAAATCGTCCTGGAGGACACTGTAGGATTTTTTCAAAATCGGTTTTCCTTTTGCGGTCAGAACAGGATTTCCATTCTCGTCCAGAGCGGGTTGTGACTGCCACTTCTTACTGCTGCTGACCTGCATGATCGTTTCCTTCACGGTGCCAACCAGTGATTTGTCCTTGCAGCGCTTGCTCCAAAGAATCTGTTTTTCAACAACCGGGATGTACACAACATGGAGATGGTAGTGGTATACATCTTTTCCCAGAGCTTCGGACATAGCCCGGTTACGTTCGTCTGCGTGCATCACAGCGGAGAGGATGTACTGCTCACCACCCACGATTTCCACGGCGGCTTTGTAGGCATCGGCATAAAACTGTTTTGCAAATTCATAGCCACCGTGATTGTAGAAGTAAGCGGAGTTCACATCAAAGACCAACTCACCGTAGAGCTTGGCATCGTCTTTCAGACCACGGGTAGATATGACACCGTCTGCTTTCATCTGCTCAAACATTTCTGCATAACTGCCGGTGGGTGTTTTGAAATGGACGTTGTAGGACAGGTGTTCCGGTACGATATCCGGGTTCGTATAGGATTCCTTTTCACGCTCGTTGTGTCGTTGCGCGTTGGTGATTTTGGAAGCGGTCAGATTTACATTTCTTGCTACGGTACGGTCAATACCGTCATGTCTTGCCATTGAAGGTCAATCCTTTCTTTTCTTATTTTGATGCTAAAAGATGCGAGGGGAGGCACTTCTGCGGAAGTGTAATAACCCACTATGATACTTTCATCCTACGGCTGCAAAGTATCGTGGGGTCCTGCCGGACCGGCACCCCCTTTGTCGCTTCGCGACATTTCCCCCGCTATCGGGGGAATCTGCCCCTCGGGGGAACGGGGAATGCGGCTTCTGTGGAAGCCTCTGCCGTGGCTTGCAAGCGGTACACACATTGCAAGCCACGGCACGGACGATGCTGATTTCCCAACCGTATTGTGCAATCACCACCGTCCGCTGTCTGAGAGAAGTCCGCTGCATTCTCTCAGACCGTCCACGCTGAACTCTGCGGATTTCATCGTGGGGACGGGGGATGCGAGTGGGGATAGAGTGCGACGAGAGCTTTTGGAATAGGGATGCATGGAAGACTGCGCTTCTGCATCTTCATTTCTCCGTTGAATCCCGAATCCTCTATCCCCATCCATCCCATCTATCCCCGGGATACTTGGGATGGATAGGGATGGATGTTTTCCATATCAGAGAATTATTGGAGAGGTCAGCGCCTGTATCCCCCAGAAGCCATTGACCTTCTTTCCAGACTTGTTGGTGATCTTATTGCTGGCTTCCAGATTGTAGTCCTCCAGATGGCTTTTCAGATAGCTGCTTACAGACCTCTGAGCAATCGCCCGGTAGCCGTTGTCCTCACACCACATCTGGTAGATGGCGTACAAATCCCGGGAGGTGATGGTGCTGTCGGCTTTCAGCTGGATGTACCCCTCGGACTGCATAAACTCCACCAGATTGTTGGCGTTCCGCTTGGCGTGCTCCTTGTTTTCCGCTGCTTTCCGGCTCACCGTGAAGCGGTAGTTGTTGGCTTGGAGCCGCCTCAGGCCATCCAGACACCAGAGGAAAATGCCCTCCACCTCCTGTTTCAGCTTGTCGGAAAGAAACGGATCATCCTCTCTGCCCGGGGGCTTCCGTCTGGTCTGCAAGATCAGCTGACGACGAAAGAAACCCTCGGACTTATCGTACAGAGCTTCCAGATCTCCGTTGGAGAATGCCATGAAGCGGACATACATATCCCCCTGAAAGCTCTGCTCCTTTTTTCGCTCCAAATCCATAGGAGTCTCCGCAGTGATGATGGATTTTACATAGTGAGTGGAGGACAGCGCCTCCATTTTGGTATCGTCGTCCACCATCACCAGAACATGCTGCAAATCCGCCCGGGCAAAGGCGCTGTTTTCCACCTTGTCGATGCTGCCGTTCTTGGCATTGGCGCCGAACAGGGTGTGCATCACCACGCCGATCCGGGACTTTCCCTCGCCGCCGTTGCCCTTGATAAGCAGCATCACCTGACCCCGGGTGCAGGGAATCAGGCAATAGCCCATGAACTCTTGCAAGGTCAGAATGTCCTCCGGTTCCAGAAGCTCAGACAAAAACCGCAGCCAGACCTCCGGCTGCGGTGCATTGGGATTGTAGGAGATGGGCAGGCGGTTCAGGCAGAAGCCCCTTTCCTCCACGAACCTTCCGTCCAGAAACAGGGTGCCGTTGGCGAGGAAGATACGATCCTGATACTTTTCCAATTCTCCCCGGTCATAGCACTCCATGCGAATTGCTTCCAGCAGATTTTTGGCTTTCGTCACCAGGCCGCCGGTAAGATGCTCCTTGATATCATCGAACACATCCCGCAGGAGCCGATCCTTGTCGGTGACGATGCCTTCCGTGGTGAAGAAATCCTCTCCCTTGCTGAGCATGGGCTGTTTCTCCAGAAAACAGCGGCAGTATCTGTGCTCGATGATCTTTCCCTTGTCATCCAGCCACTCCGGCATACCGCTCATGCGCATTCTCTCCTTTCACAGATAGTGTCCCGAGATATTCGGACAGCCGCTGGATATATCCTTCCCGGCAGAGCACCTCCGCTGTCTCTTTTGCCAGAAGCAAATCATTTCCCAGCAGACAGTCCAGAAGGTGATTGACTGTGGACAGTGCCTTCATCGCCTCGGCAAAACGGGGATGTAACTTGTCTCCCAGCTTCTCAGGACGATACCGCAGCTGCCAGATGCGCAGCTGCCGCAAATAGTCCCGGAGAACACAAATGCAGAGCCGCTCCCTGTCCCGGGTTGGCTCTGCATGGGTGGGAAACGTCAGCGATCCATGTTCCGCACCGATTCCAAAATCAGTTTCCAGTTTCTTTGCGGCGGCGTAGGGTGAAAGCCCAAAGAGGCGAGCGGTGAAGTCGATGATATCTCCGCTGGCCCCGCAGCCGAAGCAGAAGAAATAATCCTCATTCAGCTTCAAACTGGGATGCTTGTCCTCGTGAAATGGGCAACAGGTCATGCCGTTTGGTAGTACCCGCAGCCCGTAGGCTTTGGCAGCTTGTCGCAAGGTTACAGCTGCCTTTACTCTTTCAAATTGGTTCATTTTCTTATCTCCTGATTCTTGTTTCGCGCCCTGTAACCATTTGCAGGGCAATTCTTGGTTGGGGAATATATCTGCACCACCTTTCTGAATCCAATTCCCAAAGTCCTTGCGCCGCAAGGCTTTTTCGGGGCCAATGCGTTACACTGCCGCTTTGCTCCTGTACTTTCGCACTCTGGCAGCGGTCTGCTTTTTTCGGGCATCGTCTGCGCATTTTTCGGAGCAGTACACTCTGCGCCCACTGACGGGGAACGGTTTTCCGCAGCGCTTACAGCGTTTTGTGGGCAGAGCCTGCAAGGCTGCTTCCAGTTCCGGGTTGTTGGGCAGAACCGCTTCCCGGCAGTACCGGCACATGGCGCTGTTTGTGTAGCAGATACCCAGCATGGGGCATTCGCAGTCCAGCGGCAGGCAGCCGTATTCCCTGTCATAGTTGGCGCAGCTTCCGGTTACCAGCTTCCGAATGGATCGCCGTTCCGGTACAGTCAGTTCCCGTTCTGTTTTTGCCATAGGCAGTCATCCTTTCTTCGTTTTTGGGGAGCGTAAGTTGGCGGGCTTACCCCCTCACCATGGTTATGGGGAAATTATCAGAAAACAGGCTAATCGCAGGACAAGCTCATTTGAAAAAACAGGACAGCCCCCATATGTACTTGCCGCTCTCCCCGAACCAGTTCCTGCCCGGAGTTTCACCCGGCGTTTTCTCCCCCGTGGCACGCTCATGGTCATCGCGATGCTTCCCCGGAGGACATATCCCTTTCGGACGGTCATTCAGTTTTCAAGGTTCACCCGTAGCCTCAAATGCAGGCGAATCTGTCCGTATTCTACAACAGAAAAAGGGCCTTTCCCGGATATCCAAAAGGATGGAAAAGACCCTTGATTTTTCTACTTTCCACGGTTATAGACAGCCGTGATATAATGGAAGAAAACTGTTTTGGAGACTGCTTTTATGAACACAAAACTGACCATACAGGAGAAACTGAAAGACCTGCGGGTGGAACGGCACCTGACTTTGGAGCAGCTTGCGGAAGAATCCGGTATTTCCAAATCCGCCCTGGGCAAGTATGAATCCGATGACTTCAAGGATATCAGCCCCTTCAGCATCATAACTCTGGCGAAATACTATGGTGTGTCCACAGACTATCTGCTGGGGCTGACGGAAACAAAAAATCACCCAAACACAGACCTGCACGATCTGCATTTGAGTGATGAAATGATTGAGCTGCTGAAAAGCGGAAAGCTCAACAACCGGCTGCTGTCTGAGATGGCTCTGCACAGGGACTTCCAACGCTTTCTGGTGGACATTGAGATATTTGTGGATCGCATTGCCGATATGCGGATCAATGACATGAACGCCATTCTGGAAGCCAACCGGAAGCAAATCATGGAAAAGCACAATCCCGGAGAGAATGATCTGTATGTGCGCACCCTGGAGCTGGCGCAGGTCAGCGAGGAAAACTACTTTGCCCATGTCGTCCATAAGGACATTGACGGTATTATGCATGACATTCGGGAAGCCCACAGAAAGGACATCACCACTGCCGATACCGCTTCTCCCGTTGCCGAAATTCAAAAGCAGATGGAAACCGCCATGCACTACGAGGGCACCGAGGAAGAAAAGAAAGCCCGCTTGTTCCTGGCAACCCTCGGCATTGACTATGACAAACTGACCCCGGAGGAATTTGTCACACAGATCAACATTCTGAAGAAGTCCGAACACCTGAAAAGCCCTAATAACCAGCGCGGGAAAGCTGTAACCTATCAGGTGCATGGGAAAGGGAACCGAAAGAGGCGGAAGTAATCGGCGCTCCTTAATATCGTTATGTCAGAAAACGAAAAAACCACTCCAATCTCGGGACAAGGGAAAAAGCCATCCGGGATAAAACAAAACCGCCGCACCTCCATCGGAGAAACCGATGGAGATTCGACGGTTTAGCGTTGTAAAAGGGTGGCGTATTTCACGACAGCCTTGCTTTCCAAAATTGAACTCAGCAGCCCAAGCAAAATCACTGCACTCCTCATTGGACATCATCCAATATGCACACCAATCCGGAGTAATGGGGGAACAAAAAAGCCGCCGCGACCTACCTGTATCAGGCAGACAGCGACGGCGAGTGGGGCGAGATTCAGTTTGATTTTGAAAGCAAAACGGCAGAGATCATTCGACTTGCGGACTGGGACAAAATGATATCACGGCCCTTTGCCAAGTATGCAATCTCCTATCTTTTGAATTGTAAAAATGAAAAGCTGCCAAAGGAAACGATGATTTCATTTGAAATGTAATATTAGCGAGATCAACACGCTTTCTACACCTCATTGTGGTAGGATTGGTTCACATCTGAGGACTAAGAAAGTTTCGCTAACTCTCAATACAAACGAAAGCTTTTTTGTTTACATCACTCAAAATATGAGTCTTAATTTGAAAGGAAGCTGTGAAGAACTAAGCATATCTGCGGAAGATTTTCTGCCATAGGCATGCCTTTTCCTATTAGAAGATGGGAATACTTTCCTCGGTATAATGAATCCCTGACGATTATCATGTCCGTGCGCTGACTGGCGACATCGATATTATAGTTAAGTGTTTGCTTTTTTAGTAAAACGGTGTATAATGTTTACAGAATAGATACTAGACTAGGAGATTTCGCCATGGGAATTAAGGAAATTGCTGCAGCAGCCAATGTATCACCTGCCACGGTATCGAATGTGCTGAACGGAAAGAATAATGTCAGTGTTGAAACAAGAGAGCGGATTCTGGAGCTATGTGAAGCAATGGGGTATTCTGTTGGCCGTCACGGGAAACACAATATGCAGAATGCCAATCGGACGATTTTGTTCAACTTCAGTGACTTTGACAGGCAATTCTATCTGAAAATAATCCAGGGAATCAGCGACTATGTCTATGCGAATGACTATGATCTGCTTATTTGCACCTCAAAATCTTGTAAGCGCTTTATGACAAAGAAAATAACCAGCGGGTGTATTATGCTGGACATGCATTGCCCGGATGAACTGCTATTGGAAAAGGCGGCCGAGGGCTATCCAGTGATTGCCATGGATCGCGTTCTGGAAGAGCCGTTTATTAAGAGCCTTGTAGTGAACAACTATACCCCCATGTGTGAACTGGTGCAGACATTGGTAGACAAAGGGTACCGGGATTATGCTTTTTTAGCCGGGTTGAACACGGATGATACGCGGGAACGATTCCAGGCGTTCACATCGGTTTTACAGAAAAATCGGATTCCATTCAAGCGTGAGGACTATTTGCTAGGGGATTTTCGCGAAAAAAGTGGCTATCGCGCGGCAAAGTTGTTGATGATTTCCGAGAAGCTTCCGGAAGTATTAGTGTGTGCCAATGATAATATGGCAATCGGCGCTATGAGGGCATTTCGGGAAGAAGGGATACGTGTACCGCAGGATATTGCAATAACAGGTTTTGATGATACGCAGCTTGCGGCAGATATCGGATTGACAACGGTTGCGATTCCAAACTATGAAAGGGGATATTTGGCTGCCCAGTATCTAATCGCACTTCTGAACGGGGAGACCGATTACAGCACATTCAGAATTACAGCAACTGTAAAATGGCGGGATTCCGTACTGGACAGACCACCGAGGAGAGAACGGTAGCCATTTCGTTAGCGTGAAGCACAATAGTAAAATTTAATGAGAAATACGAGATAAAATTCTTGCATTTTACTTTTTGATAACTAAATAGTTTACTAAAAATGCGGCTTTTTCTGTGCAATTGCTCAGAAGAAGCCGCATTTAATTATTCAAAAAATAGAACATAAACCGGGGCACTTGACATCTTTTTGTGAAAAGTATATGATAGCTCCGAAAGCAGGAGGTTAGTAAACCTGTTTTATTAAAAAACGAGGAGGAACTCAGAAATGAAAAAACATGTAAAACTGCTGTCATTACTTCTTAGCTTGTGCATAATGATGACCTGCTTTGCAGCATGCGGAAACAGCAGCAGCCAGTCCACACCAGGAAGCTCTGACAAAAACACCTCGGCGGAACAGCCCGTATCAGCAAGGAAGATCACGATCTTCCAGCAAAAAGCTGAGATTGCAGAACAGCTTCAGCAGATGGCGAAGGCTTACACGGCTGAGACGGGCGTTGAAGTTGAAGTTTGGGCCCAGGCGGGTGACGAATACTACACTAATCTGAAAACCAGCCTTTCCAGTGAGTCCGGGCCCACCGTGTTCACTCTGAACTCCGATTCTGAAATCAATGAGGTAAAAGACTATTTGGCTGACCTTGGAAAATTGAGCTTTCTCGGCAATATTCAGGAAGCTTTGCTGGCTGTGCGGGATGGCAAAACCGTCGGTATCCCAATGACTGTTGAGGGCTTTGGTCTGGTTTATAATGGTACTCTGGTGGATATCTCCAAGATGACCGATACGGACGCACTTGTTTCGATGATTGCTGAGAATTCGGCAAATGGCATTGACACGCTGGGATTGTCTCAGGAGGACTATTTCCTTGCCGGACACATGCTGAACTTCCCCTTTGCGTTACAGGATGATCCGAAAGCATTCTGTCAGAAGGTTTACAGCGGCGAAGTGAAATTGGCGGATGTTCCGGAGTTCCAGCAATATGCACAGATCCTGTCCGCCATCCGTGAGCATCAAACCAATCCCATCGAGGTTACCTATGACACAAACTGTGGTGATTTTGCCACAAGTAAGACCGCAATGATTCATCAGGGCAACTGGGCTTACGGTGTTATGTCTGCCTATGATCCCAAGTTTGATATGGGCATTACAGGTCTGCCTATTAATGGAAATTCCAAAATTTGTGTCGGTGTTGCCAGTGTGTGGTGTGTCAATGCTGACGCGACTGCGGAAGAGCAGAAGCTAGCCATGGATTTCCTGACGTGGCTGTATACCAGTGAGACTGGCACCCACTATATGATGGATGAGTTCGGTTTCATTCCTGTTGTTGATAGCATGGAGTCCAAGAGTCTGGATCCTCTGTCTACCGCCGTTGCAGAGGCAGTTGCAGAAGGCAATATCCTGCCCTGGACATTCAATACGGAATGGCCTGCAGGCATCATCAGCACCGATCTAGCTCCGATTACGCAGGAATTCTTCACTTCTAGTATGACAGGGACAGAATACCTTGAAGCGCTGAATGCGGCGTTTGTTGCAGCAGCAGGGGCGTAAAGCGTTTTTGATCCGCTGCCCTGTATGGGGCAGCGGGTTTTGTAAAGATTGCCAACAAGTTTGGAGGATGACCCATGAAAATGAAAAAAGGTTGGTACGCGTTATTTGTAGTACCGCTTATGATACCGTTTTTACTTACCGTTGTGGTGCCGTTCTTACAGGGTATTGGATACTCCTTTGTATCCTGGAATGGTATGGCCAAAACAGCGAAAGTCTTCGTTGGCTTTCAGAATTACATGGCGGTTTTTTCCGATAAACGTTTTATTGACTCCTTGGTCCGAACCACTTTATTTACGGTGGTAACTGTGGCGATTGTTAATACATTGGCACTGGCCTTTGCATTATGGACGACGTCAAGAATAAAGGCACGCAATGCTGGCAGAGCAATGTTGTTTATGCCATATCTCATTGGCGGACTGATTCTTGGTTATGTATGGAATTACATTTTGGGTTATGGCATGTCCTTGGTTGCAAACGCTACCAACAATTCAACACTCTTTTTCAACTGGCTGTCTAATAAGCAGTATGCCTTATATGCCATGATCGTAGTAGCCACTTGGCAAATGGCAGGTTATATGATGATTATTTATATTGCGGGTCTGGAAGCGATTTCAGGCGATGTCTTGGAAGCTGCGCAGATCGATGGAGCCAGTGGATGGAGGAATCTGATTTCCATTAAGCTGCCGCTTTTGATGCCGTCCATCACGATCTGCTTGTTCCTGACGCTTTCCAATTGCTTTAAGATTTATGATGTCAATGTATCGTTGACTGGTGGCGGTCCAGCAAATGCCACAGAAATGATTTCTATGAATATCTATAATGAGATTTTTGTAAAGAGTAATTTCGGCTTAGGACAGGCAAAAGCAGTTGTATTTTTCTTCCTGGTAGCGCTGATTACATTTTTCCAGGTGAGGATGACCAGTAACAAGGAGGTTGAATGTTGATGAAAAAAGCGAAATCAACACTTTCGAGTGTTCTATTGGTTTGCCTCAGCCTGATTTGGCTGTCTCCAATTTACATTATTCTGGCAAACTCTTTCAAGTCTCGCGACGAAATGTACGCAAACCCGCTTGGCATGCCGGTGAAGTTTAGCCTTGAATATTATAGCGGCGCAATGGAGAAAATGAATTTTCTGCGAGCGTTTGGGGTTTCCCTTGTGATTACCATTGTCAGTGTCGCAATTATCGTGGTGTTGTGTGCGATGGCTGCATGGATGATGGCTCGCTCTGACGGAAAGCTCAGCAAGGCGATTTACTACACGCTGATTCTGACGATGCTGATCCCATTCCAGACCCTAATGATGCCGTTGATGCAGGAAATGAACTCCCTGGAAAAACTATTGGGGATTCAGATTAAGGATACCATTGGCGGACTGATCTTTATGTATATCGGTTTTGGCGCAGGGATGGGTGTGTTTATGTTCTACGGGTTTGTGAAAGGCTCGCTCCCGCGCACTTTGGAAGAAGCAGCAATCATTGATGGCTGCAACACATGGCAGCTGTTCTGGCGTGTGGTGTTTCCGCTGATGAAGCCTACGATAATCACATTGGTGATCCTTGATGTGATTTGGATTTGGAACGACTACCTGCTTCCCAGCTTGACATTGAAGAGTGCAAGCAACCGGACAATTCCCATTGGAACGCAGATTTTCTTCGGTCAGTACACCATCGAATGGAATATGGCAATGGCTGCGCTGATGCTGACCATCATTCCCGTGGTTGTCTTCTATCTGTGCGCTCAGAAGCATATTGTCAAGGGCGTAGCAGCTGGCGCGGTTAAGGGATGATAAGCAGGAGAATCACAATCAGAATCATTATAAAAGGTGAGAATTAGTGAATAAAGTATATAGTGTTGAAGACTTTCCTCTAGATGAAAAGACAATGATGCTGCATGAAACTTTGTTTCATAACGCGAACGGCTATATTGGAGTTCGCGGCACACTTGAGGAAGGTGTTCCGCAGGAATATAACACGATGCGCGGTACCTATGTCAATGGCTTTTATGATGTGATTCCAATGAAGCAAGCGGAGAGTCTGTGCAATCTTGTCGAAGAAAAAGAAACGATGGTAAATGTTGCCGATGTACAGACTATGCACTTGTCATTTGATGGAGAAACGTTTTCCCTGTTTTCGGGCGAAATCACTAACTTGATTCGTACACTTGATATGGAGGCGGGAACGACAACACGCAGTATGCAGTGGAGATCTCCCCACGGGCATGAAGTTCAGATTCAATTCTGCCGCATGGCTAGCTTTACCCATAAGTCTGTTTTTACCATTGCGTGTAAGGTCACATCGCTTAACTTCGACGGTGAATTAACGGTTTCCTCAAAACACAGCGGTATTGTTGCAAACTATGCCAATCCGTCAGACCCACGGCTTGCCGCGGAAGGCCGCGCCTATTTGCGTCCCCAGGCAAATATCCTGGAAAACGGCGTATCCTATCTGGTTACACATACCACAAAGAGTAATTTGGAACTTTGTACGGCTGTGGCGCACCGTTTTTCAAAACCGGGATCATCGCTTGTAACATATAACGCAGATGCACATTGCTACGATACCAGCTATACTTGCCGGCTGCACCCGGGTGAAACACTGCTGGTAGAAAAGTATACTGTAATTCAAGACTCTATAAGAAGCGATAATTGTCTGCAGGATGCCCAGAAAGAAATAGAAAGCGTGTATGGAAAACTGGACGCTCTGTATCAGCAACAGAGGGAATATCTGTCAGAATTCTGGAAATGCGCCAATATGGAGATCGATGAAGATGACGAAAGCAATTTGGCAATCGCTTTCAACATGTATCAGCTATTGCAGTCCTGCGGCAGTGACGGCAAATGTGGTATTGCTGCAAAAGGATTGTCTGGAGAAGGATACGAGGGGCATTATTTTTGGGATACAGATATCTATATCCTGCCGTTCTTTGTTTTGACGAATCCAGCGCTTGCCCGTGGATTGCTGAATTTCCGCTATTCCACTCTGGATGCAGCCAGAGAAAATGCGAAACTCGTTGGTCACCAGAGAGGTGCACTGTTTCCGTGGAGAACGATTCACGGAAAAGAATGTTCCGGATACTTCCCGTCTGGAACAGCACAATATCATATTACCGGTGATATCGCATATGCGGCTGTGAAGTATTATCTGGCTACAGGTGATACCGAATATCTGATCAAGGAGGGTGCTGAAATCCTGATCGAGACGGCCAGACTATGGTGCGACGTTGGAAACTGGAATGATGGAAAGTTTATGATCAACGATGTGACCGGCCCGGATGAGTATACCTGTATTGTAAACAATAACTATTATACGAATGCATGTGCTAAGTATAACTTGAACTGGGCGGTCAAGGCAGCAAATATTCTGCGGAAGATGGACGCATTCCAAGCATTAGCCGACAAACTGGCGCTGAGGGATGCGGAGCTAGACGAATTCCAGCGCGCGGCGGACGCCATGTATCTTCCATACAACGAAAAGCTGGGTATTAATCCTCAAGATGATTCTTTCCTGCAAAAACCAATTTGGGATCTGAAAAACACGCCCAAGGAAAACTTCCCTCTGCTTCTGCACTACCATCCTCTTGTCCTCTACCGCCATCAGGTCTGTAAGCAGGCGGATACCGTTCTGGCATATTACCTATTTGACGGTCTGGAGGACAGGGAAACAGTGGCCCGTTCTTTTGCTTACTATGAACCCATTACGACCCACGATTCTTCCCTGTCTACCTGCATTTTTAGTATTGTTGCCTCCAGCTTGGGTGAAAAGGAAAAGGCATGGAATTATTTTGGAAGCAGTATCACACTGGATCTGCAAAATAAGCACGGCAATACCGGTGATGGGATACATACGGCGAATATGGGCGGCAGCTATATGGTAATCGTAAATGGATTTGCCGGCGTACGCATTCAGGAGGACGGCCTTCACATGGCGCCGTATCTTCCTGCGGCGTGGAGTGGATATCGGTTTCAGATGCAGTACAGAGGGAGCAGTCTGGAACTCTCTGTGCATAAAACAGGGTATTGCATCTCTTTGCTGAATGATGTGCCTGTAACAATACTACTTCCAGGAACAAGCATTGTTTTGGATAGGAAAGCGAGTGAATATGTGCAGGCTTGGCAGGAGGGATGACCATGGGATTTAGGGGAATCATTTTTGATCTGGACGGCGTAATCGTATCGACAGATGAACAACACTATCTTGGCTGGCAGGCTCTGGCAGACAGGCTTGGCATTCCATTCAGCAGAGAGGTGAACAGCCGTTTCCGCGGTGTCAGCAGGATGGCCTGTATGAATATTCTGGAAGAACTCGGCGGCAAGCATTATACCGACAGTGAAAAAATTGCTTATGCTGACTGGAAGAACGAATATTACCGCAAGCTTCTTGCCCAGATGTCTTCTGACGATCTGAGCCAGGAAGTCCGCTCTACGTTAGACGCTCTGCGAGCAAGGGGTCTCAAGCTCGCTGTCGGCTCCTCCTCAAAAAACGCAAAATTCATTCTTCAGCGCATTGGATTGTCTGACTATTTTGATGCTGTCTCCGACGGAACAAATATTTCAAGGTCGAAACCAGATCCCGAGGTATTCCTGAAAGCCGCTGAATACCTCGGTCTGGCACCATCGGATTGCCTGGTGGTGGAAGACGCCGTTTCCGGTGTGGAAGCGGCTCATGCTGGTGGAATGAAAGCTGCTACTGTAGGCGATGCTGCAGGTAGAGGCTGCGGGGACTTCATCTTAAGCCGATTTGCCGATCTCCTAAAATATATCTCTTGAACTCCTTCAAAATAACCTTAAAAAACACTGAAGAATAGTCTTCCATTGGAAGTATCTTCTATCAATGCCTGTTTTACTGGTGCTGCTGTAATTGAAGGTATTGTGGCTGAGGAGAGTCTATCTGCAAACTTCCAAGGTAAGGGGAAATTTTTGGTTCAAGATTTTTGGGGGCGCATGGGCGGCACAGGGCAATAATCCATAGATATACAAGCGATAATATAATCAGTTGCTTGTCACCTTAGCAATCCACATCCCAACAAAATACCCCCCAGACGGGAAGTAATCGTTCCCGTCTGGGGGTGTGTAACTGTTTCGCTTGGGAGAGCACTTGAGTGGTATGTTAGAATCGATAGAGTTGTGCCGCACTATTTTTGTGTTCATTTACTAACAGAGAATCTATGCTGCATATAGATATAAACAAACCGGTGTATCGCAGTCCACGATACACCGGCAAATAATTAATCTTCTATTCCGTAGAGTGCAGGCCCTTTCAGGTAGTTCTCCATTTCCCCGGACAGCACCAGACTGGCGTATTCCAGCGGCTTATTGTATAGCAGCCAGTCAAGGTCTGCCATCTGTCCGTTTGCAACATTGTAGTAGTTTTCTACTTCCTCACAATCAATCGTGAGGACAGAACCATCGTTATAAGTGAGTTCCACGGAGTTGGTATCCATGTTGTAGAACGCGTGAATCAGTTTTGTTGTCATAATATTCCCCTCCAAAAGCATTTGCTTCTCTGAGACATTGGGGATTCCGGGACGGCAACGTGAATTAAATCATCCCAAAATACTGCAATGCCTCTCGGATTGCATTCTCTTTTTCCGGGGGACAGGTCGGGGCTTGCCTGGAATCCTCAGATTTTGGCAGATTGTAGTTTTTCCCAACTTCCAGTCCGCACTTTCTCTTAACCTGAGAGATATACAGGCTGGAAACTTTCAGACCGGTATGCTCCAACACGTACGCCTTGATCTGGGGATAGGTTGCGCCATCCTGAAACTCCGACATATCCATATCTTCCAAAGAGAACTCAACCCGGATATTCTTCGAGTCGATCTCACCCTTGGAAAGCAAGACAACCGTCTCGTCCGTGCTTCGTTTTGGTAGGAAATTTCCTTCCATGTCAAAGCACACATCACAGTCCGCTTCGTTGCTGTCATTATAATACATCGGGAACTTAAAGTGAATGGTTTTTATCCATTGTCCCGAAGATTTTTTGCGGGGATAAAGTTCTATTTTTTCTATCAACTCCTGAATCAGCAGCTTTTTGTCGGCGTTGTCCATTACATCGAAAAGCACACCGAAGGATTGGAGGATAGAGTAGACTTGCTTCTTGGTCTGGTTGGCTTCAATGACTTTCTCCATCTGAGCCTCGGTTTTCTGAATCTGCGTCTCAATATCCACCATGTCCTCCAGAGCCTTTTCAAGCCGCTTGTTGAGCCGCTGCTCCATCAGGTCTGCGGTTTTGGCTGAGTAGTCCAGCGCATCCAGTTGCGCTTCCAGCTGTGTGACCAGTCGATTGAGCCGTGCGAGTTCTTTTTGGTGGGTGGCTATCTCCTTTTCCATCTCTGACACATCGGCCTTTTCACCCAAAGCTGCATCCACCAGATTCTCAAAGTTTTTGTCGTTGACCAAAGACTTGATAATCTCCGTGATGGCCTCCATGAGCTTGTTTTCGCTGTAATTCTGAGGGGTAGCGCAATCCCTCCCAGTTGCAAGGGAACCGCTGCGGCAGGCATAGGAATAGGACATGGGGTAGTATGTGCCGTCCTTCTTTTGCTTTCTGCCATTGTGGATGCCGTACATCGGGCCACCGCAGCTTGGACATTTCAAAATACCAGACAGGAAATACTCATGCTCCTTGTCGATTTTCTCCTTGGTTTTGGAATTTGCTTTCCGCTTTTCCTGTGCTGCTTCCCACACTTCCAAAGACACAATCGCTTCATGCTGACCGTCTGCGATGATGATTTTGTCCTTGTCGGTCTGCTTGATGATGTGAAACTCATTGCGTTTTCCCTCGATTTTTGCGGTGGTATGTCTTCCAAAGGCTATCTTACCCGCATAAACAGGATTGTCCAGAATATCCTTAACAATACCCATGGTAAACTTGGTTAAATGCCCATTAGAACGAGGGACTTTCTTATATTTTTTGCTGATTTCCTTAGCGATTGCAGAGGGGCCGTAAGCGGTATTTACATACAGGTCATAGATTTCCCGGATGACCACGGCTTCATCTTCCTGCACAATCAGCTGCCCGTTTTCCAGCTTGTAGCCATAAGGAGCAAAGCCGCCGTTCCAGCCGCCGCTCTGTGCCTTTTGCTTTCGGCCAGCCATAGTCTGGGTTAAAATGTTTTCTCTCTCAATCTCTGCCATGGCAGACATGACCGAAATCATCATCTTGCCCATAGCCGCAGAACTATCCAGATTATCGTCTACACATATCAGGTCAACACCGTAATCCTGCATAAATTGCAAAGAATTGAGTGTATCAGCACAGTTTCTACCAAAACGAGACAGTTTGAACACCAAAACATACCTAATTTTATCTTTTCTACTTTCAATGTCGGATAGCATCTGCTGAAATTCTTTTCTTCCAGCGATATTTTTACCTGAAAATCCAGCATCCGAATACTCTCCAACCACAGAAAAGTCTCGAAACTTGGCAAAATCGAGGATTTTCTGCCGCTGGGCTTCAAGACTATAACCATCTGTTTGCATAGCGGTACTTACACGGGTATACAGGTAGACACGTTCTTTTTCTCTCATTTTTCCTACCTCCGAGCTATTTTTGATTATTATAACTCAAGTAGGAAAAGAAAGGAAGACCCAATAGAAAGAAAAAATGGGAAGGGTTGCTTTTTTGCAGCCCTTCCCGTCTTTCCATTTCCGCTTCAATCTGGGGGTAGTACTTCTTGTATAAGTAAATAATGAATTTTTCTGCACTCTCTTTTGCTGCTTTCTGCTCTGCTGTCATCTTCATAATATAGCACCTTTCATAATTTTTTAGATGCTATATCATAGGTGAGCGACCCCCTAAAACGGCGGGCGAAAATAAATATTTTTATGCCCGCAAATTTTGGAAAACCAGAACTATAATATATATTTTGACACTTTTGGAGCAAATTAAAAAATTGATGTATTATACGAAATGCCGAACGAATTACCTACTTTTTGAGTCACTTTCCTCTATAATATTCTTGCAATATTATACAAAGGAGTGGTTTTATGAGTTTATCAATCAAAACAGACGGCCAGCCCGAACAACGAGGGCTGACCTGTTCGCAAACGGAAGCATTGTACTTCCTGTTTTATCGTTCTGACCAGTATCACTACCATTTTCATTTCGCCTACCGTGACACAACAGGCGAAAAAGAGCGGTTCTGTGGGTATGCGGGAACACTAAATACAGGTGATGAAGCTGATGAATCGTTTGACGGGGATTTCCCAGAAGGCGTGGATATTTATGTCACGCCCAACGGATTCAGCAACGCCTATCACCGACAAGGCAAGTACCTACGGGGTCTCCAGAATATCGTCGTTGACATAGATGCCCATGGCGCAGACCTATCTCCCGGTGCTCTGCATGACCACATAGCCGACTTTGAGGGAAGGCTGCTGGAACGGCTCAGCCCCCAGCCCAATTTTGCCCACCAGACGGGGCGTGGGCTCCAGCTATGGTACTGCTTTGAAGTGTGCAGCATCAAGCTAAAGCCCATTGTGATGGGAACGGTGAACGGCATCATTTCGCAGATTCGACACATTATGAGGGAATTAGGTGAGGACATTCTGTCCATTGATGAAAGCGCCTCCAAAAAGCTGGAAGGGCTTTTCCGACTGCCCTACACCTATAACACCAAATACCACGGTTGGAGCAACGGAAAGCTTTTGCATGAAGATGTTAGGAATATCAATGAATTATTTGCAGAAATCCATGATTCTGGGTGGGATTGTGGTGATTTCTCCAGAAATGGAAATTTCGGGCAACCAATTCCCTATGTACCAAAGTGGGCAGACAGAAAAAGCAGGAAGCCCCGTATGAAACAGGGCTGCGCAATCCGCAGGGGAGATTACACGCCATGCTTTTTCCATAGAAAAAAGTTCTTAGAACACCTGTTAAAAACCAGAAATATGCACGATGGCGGCGGAAATCGTGAGATTCTTCTGTTTGCTATGTACCATGTAATGACCAATCTGCTTGACAGCACCTATGCGGCACAGGAATACATACTCGAACTTAATGCGTCCTTGCCCGACCCGCTGAGCGAATATGAAATAAAAGGTTGTATTTTCCAACAAATTGACAAGTATCACTACCGTTTTCCAAATGAAAACTTCTTAAAAATAGTCAACGCCACAGACGCGGAGCGGGAATACTTTCGCTCCCTCAGCAAGAGGAAAACTGTCCAGCAGGAAAGGAGGAACAAGAAAGAAATGCGGGATACACGGATTCGTGACCTTTACGCAAGCGGTATGGCAATTACGGCAATCGCCAAAGAAATCGGCTGCTCCCGTCCCACCATCTATAGCGTTTTGCGAGAGTGTAAAGTGTAAAAAAATATGCTGTAGAATAAAAGAGTATTATCTAGTGGTGGCTGGGACACATAGCTGTCCCAAAAGGGGGCAAATTGGTGTCCCAATCCCATATTTGTCTCGATTATCGTCTATAATAACCGTATCAGGAGTTTACATAAAACTACTGCATTGACCTGAGTATGTCACAAAACTGCTTCCTCGGTAACGGGGAACAGGAGAACAAGTAATGAGAAAGCAAAAATTTGATAATAATGTATGAAATATAAAAAGAGGGCAGAAATGTCCTCTTTTTGTTGCTTATATTAAACTTTTAACGGGAATAGTGATGCCCATGACTGTGTTCATGCTCAGGCTCTTGTCTGCGCTGCATCCAGTTAACAAAGGTAGCAAAGGCATTGTGTTCCAGCAGAAAAGTCTTCAGGCTTTGCAGCTTGTCTCGAAGGGTGTCAATCAGGGTCTGCTGCTCTGCGATATATGCTTCTGCTTGTGAAAGCTGCCACTCCAGCTGCTTACACCGCCTGTCAGCTTCTTCTTTGGCTTGCTGCCGGATGGCCTCGGTCTGAGCCTCGGCAGCAGCCTTTTTCTGCTCAGCACGCTCCCGCTCAGCGTTGGCGGTTTCGGCGGCTTTCAGGGCAGTCTGAGCCGCAATACGGGCGGTATCAATGATTCGCTCGCTTTCTTCGATAGCCTGAGCCTTAACTGAGGCAGCTTGCGCCTCCGCAGCGGCTTTTTGCTGCTCTGCCCGTGTCTTTTCCTGCTTGGCAGCTATGGCGGCTTCCTGTGCCTCATAGACGGCGTTTAGGGTCTTGCGTTTAATTCTGTCGGTTTCTTCCTCCACCCGCTGCTTTCGCTGCTCGGCGGTCTGTACCAGCTTTTGCGCCTTTTGCTGGGCATCTGCCATGACTACGGCATAGCCGTCTTTCTCCATGTGCTTTAATCCATGGATTTCCTCCTTGATTTCGTAACCCAGCCGTTGGAGGGTGGGGTTTTGGTACTCATGGTGGAATTTCTGGTAAAAACGGGCAAGCTGGAAACCTCCTGCCTGTTCAGCCTCGGCTCTGGTGTCTATGCGCTCAATGCCATCTTGGGCTAAGGCTCTGCCGATGGAAACTTGTCTGGCAAGCCCACGGGTGCAGTCGGCTTCTGGCTGGAAACAGACATGGAGGTGGGGTGTCCCCTCGGTCTCCGAAAAATGAATGACCGCATACAGAATGGTCAGATGGGGGTAGTCCCGCTGGATGGCTTCCACCCATTCACGGTACACAGCCTCAAATTCTTCTTGCAGTTCCGCTTTCCTCTCTGCCGAAGTGTTAATGGAATAGTATTCACCGCCGATGTCCTCATGGGTGCCATATTGCAGAACGGCTTCATAGGCAAGTTCACCTTTGCCTTGTGAAAGTGTGCCGTTGCCCCTGTGCCACTCACAATAGCCCGTTTGAATTTGTCTGTCCTTGCGGCGTTGCTTGGCGTTGTACTGGTCAATAACGGGCTGGAAGTGCTGGTCTGTGTATTCCTCTATGGTCATGTGTTTGCTGTCCTGCCCTATCAGACGGTCTATCAAAATCACGTCATTTTTAATCAATTTCGGGGTCACATTTTTGGAAATAGCTCTGATTCCATCAATGTTCAAGGAATGTTTGGGGGCTAATCTGCCCACACTCATACTTGCTGCAATTTTCATATTGAATCACCTCTAATCCTTTGGAGTTTTATAGTAATATAGACTAGAGATAACTTTTCTGCTGAGAAACGGCAGAAGGGCTCAAAGCCCGTTTTGACACTACGCATCAAAACTTTTGAGGTCTGCCGACGGCTTCTTCAAGGGGGTGCCCCCCGCCAGAATGGCTCCCCGCAGACCATCCAAATGCTGAAACACACCAACCTTCTGGCTGGTGTGTTTTGTTATTAGTGTCTACGATGCAATAATTAGCGGGATAGTGACTTTTTGAGAGGAGTTTCCAACCGTCCCCTCTATGGTCACTTCAATCGTTAATTCTTGACCTGAATAGATTTTTGAAATGTCCACAGGGTTGTACGATTCTCCTTGGATTGTCCGTTTGACATTCGCTGTTGCAAAGAAGTCACAAACTAGCGTGACAGTATCTCCAGCATTCAAAGTACAGTCACCAGAATGGCCTCTCTCCCAGCTTGCTTGTTTGGCGAGGAATACTTTCTCTCCATCTATTATCATGTTATTATCGGTAGCCGATGAGAAAGAAAATCTTGCAGAACCGCTATTTGTATTACTCAGAGAGTAAGAAATATCAACTTGATATCCTGCGGGCTTATATTCTCGTTTAAGGGTAATGCTTTCGATTTTTACCTCTATCCCGTTTACTGTGTAGATGGCATTCTCAAAAGGAAAGGATGTATCACTGATAAGCATGGAAGAATCTGTGGTATTCTTGGATTCTTCTGTCGGTTTCACTGCACTCGAGGAACTGGAACTCTCGGTATTGGGCTTTTCTTTCGGCAGAAAGAGTGCCGCCAGTACGATAAGCACAACAAGAACTTCCATTACCGACATTAAGCAGCCCATGCAGCCCTTTTTCTTTTTGGGGTGGGAGTTTTTCCTGCCTGATACTTGTGAAGAAGGCAATGCCTCCAGCATTGAAGCCAAAGTGTCTCTATCCCAGAGCATGACTCCAGTTTTTTGTGCGGTGTCAACAGCTTGGTTAGTAAAATAGCTGTTTGTAAGTACTACGGCTCGCTGACAGCCGTAGTACACCTTTCCTGAGAGCACTTCCTGAACGGCTTTGTTTCCTATCTTTTGGTTATGCCGCTTGCATTGAATTGCATACGATACTCCGTCTTTGTCTGCAATGATGTCAACGCCATAGTCACCGCTCCCGCGAGTGATTTGTATGTGCGTAAATCCGACCTGCCGTAGAAGTTCAGCACAATAGTGTTCAAATTGATGCCCATTCATTGCATCTATTATTTCGAACTCGGTATTATTTCTCATTGACGGTCTCCCTAACACAATAACGATAGCTTGTTTATATTAGACCAAAATGCTTCAAAGAATCTGGTCGATTGTAAAATGAAGTTGGACACCTGAAAAAAAAGGAATCCATAGTGACTTCCAATGTGGTAGAATGAAGTTCCCCAACACCATTCACCAGAGGTAATCACTATGGA
>JAXEXE010000005.1:0-7393 GCA_034113565.1 Faecousia sp. | reverse complement strand
AGAAAAAGGGCATTCCCGTAGTGCGGAAATGCCCTTAATCTTGGATAAGGGAAGCCTTACCCGGGGGATATGAATTTGTCGTTAATTTAACACCTCCATAAATTTGCCTTCATTCTGCTTGATTTTTCGGGTTGGAAAAGGACGAAGAATCAGGGTGCAGAATCCCAAAAACCGTTGGTAATTCAGGGCTTTCCCGGTTTGTCGTAATTATACCGTAAGGGCATACCGCAGCCTCAACCACCGCTTCTATCTATGTACATCATATTAAAACAGTTTCTTGAGCGGACCCAGCATCGGGACTACTTGCCCCGAACTTATCAAAACTGAATCAACGACTCAGCTGATCAGGGAACCTGAGTACAGGTTCCCTGATCAGTTTTACCTACAATTAAGAGAATAGAGGGCACGCACTCGCCATGTCCACATCACAAAACAATAATCATCCAGCGCAGCAGCCACCAGTTTGGTTTTGCGTCCACTTCTTGGCAAAGTTGGAATCGATCTTTTCGGAAAGCGACAAGAAGCCGGCAGCTTTGGCTTTTCTTACGAGCCGTTATTCTAATGCGTCATTATCGGCGTTTAGAATTCGCGTTGCTGCTTTCCTCTTTTGGTTTCGATGATATGCCGAATTGCCATAATGGGGTGGTAAAAGATCATCCGAGGACCGGCGAAGCGCATAACAAGTCGGATTTTTTCTCGCATGTCCGGCTTGTAGCAATGGACTTTGCAGCTCGAGCAGAAGGTCTTTGTCTGCATAAATGGACAGTGGTCAATCCGTTGCTTTGCGTAGGCCTCCAACGCGGCGCATTCGGGGCAAAGAGAGTTGCCACCGTGCTTTTTTCGGCAGTAAAGTCCAATCATCAGGCCGACAATTTCCTTCTCCCTTTGCCGTTTGCCGTCTACGTTCATCTTCGATTTAGCCATAGGAGTGAAGTCCCGGCAGCAGGGTATTGACGCCCACAAAGGTGAACAGCACCACAGGCACCGCGATCACCACAATCCACGCCATGACCTTGCTGCTGAGCTTTCGGCGCAGACGCAGATGCAGGTAGATGGCGTAGAGAATCCAGGTGATGAGCGCCCAGGTTTCCTTGGGGTCCCAGGTCCAGAAGGCAGACCAAGCCTGCTCCGCCCAGATGGCGCCGGAAAGAATTACCACCGTCAGCAGCAGAAAGCCCAGAGCCACCAGCCGATAGCACAGGAAATCAATCTGCATCAGCTGGTTCTCTACACCATCCTTCCGGCTCAGGGTCAGATATCGGATGCCTGCGCAGCCTGCCAGCACAAAGGAGGCGTAGGAGAATACCGCGGAGCCGATATGCAGGCCGAACCAGGCGCTTTTCAGAGCGGGCATCAGTTCCGTGATCTCCCGGGGCTGCAGGGCAGCGTAGGACAGAATCAGAAACGCCATGGGCATGGCTGCCGCACGGATCCACTGTGCCTGGGTGCGCTTTTGCAGGACAATCAGCATCACTGCCACGCCCCAGGCAAAGGCGGAGGCAAACTCAAACTGGTTGGACAGGGGAATCCGTCCGGCGGTGATGCCACGGGCCACCAGATAGGCGCTCAGGCAGCCGCTTCCTGCCAGAAACAGCCACCAGGCAATCCGCGTAACCTTATCCTTTCGGAACAGCATACCGCCAAATTCCAGAATCACTGCTGCGAAAAACAAGACCAGCGGGGTAAAAAACAATACATTCAGCATTTTTTCTCCTCTTTTTCTATCTCAGTTTCCAATAGCGCGGAAAGTTCGATCTCCATATTCTGGGGCTTGGGGCCGGAAACGCAGTAGCCGTCCTCCCGCACCGTCACGATGGCTGGGGTCTGGAAGAAGCAGAACCACAGTCCCACAATCATCAGACAGAAGGCCGCGCACAGCAGACCGTTTACCACACTGGGGGTTTTCTTGATCCGCAGGCCGGGGTATTCCACCGGGTTTTCAAAGGTGAAGTCCAGTCCGGCGACGGAAACCGTCTCCCCCGGGAAGGCCATCACCGGGGTGTACACGCCGTCGGAGGCCAGAAGAATCTGGTACACCGGGTTCTTGTACTGCCCGGAGGTCTGGGTGATCAGGGTGAAATTCCCCGCCTCGTCCCGAAGATATCCGGGGTACAAAGCCTCAAACCAGACGCCGTTTACACTGTCCAGAGACAAAAAGCACATTTCTGTCAACAGGAAGCGATCCTCTCCCCCGGTTTCCCCGTTGCGAACCGTCACCGCGCCGGCGGTGCCGTAGGTCTGCTGGTAGATTTTATAGCCGCCGAAGGCCAGGGGGTGATTGACCCGGATTTCCTGTACGCCGCTGTCCCTGCCATCGGGCAGGGTGACATGGATTTTGCTGGCATAGTCCAGATTGCCTGCGCCATCCTCAATGTGGAAGGAATCCACCGCAATGACGGTTCCGTCGCCCATGGTCAGCGCTTCCCCGGGCATACAGGTCTGGTCTGTCACCGTGGGCAGATACAGAGCCGCTGCGCCAAAGAGCACCGTCAGCAAAATGGCAAGGTGGGTCAGGAAGGAGCCGTACCAGCCAATGCCGTTTTTGCTGTAGACCACGGCAGTCTCAAATTCGGTCTTGCGGAAGTGATGGATGTCCAGATAGGCTTGCAGCTTTGCTACTCCCTCGGGGGACAGCTCTACGTTGGTTTTTCGGTTGGCGGCGTGTGCGACAGCGTTTTTGGCGGTCTTTACCACCCGGCGAATGCGAATCAGGGAGCACAGCGTCAGATTCAGGCACAGCAAAACCGTCAGGCAGATAAAATACCAGCTGTGAAACACGTTGTCCAGCCCCAGCGCCAGCAGGGGGCCATGCCAGCCGGGATAGGTCTGCACATACCACGCCGGCTCGTTGCCCTGCCCAATCAGAGACCCGGCGAAGCTGCATACCAGGATCAGACCCAGCAGCACCATACCGAAGGTCATGGAACGCAGGAACTTCAGAATTTTTCTTAGCAAGATCTTTCCTCTTTTCAAAAACGCCGCCCGTCCAGCCGGACGGACGGCGTTATGTCGTATACGGTTACTTGAACATGCCCATGGCCTGATTTGCCAGCGCTTCCGCCTTGTCAAGGCAGTCGCTGTCCAGGGCAGAGTTGTGGGCGCCCTCACTGTTCTCCACGAACACGAAGTCCCAGTAGAACTGGGCATCCCGGGCAACCGCACGAATGCCGTTCAGCTCCTCCTCGGTATATTCCCCGGATTCCACAGCCAGAGCCAGCTTCTCCGTCAGGCCCTCCAGCAGATAGCCTACGGCATAGGTGCGCCGTTCCGTCTCCTGCTGAATGGCCCGAACCTGACCGGTCAGGTCGGTATGGCACTGGGCACAGGTGTTCTCCATCAGGGTCTTGTTCTCCAGCGGGCTTATCCAGGTCTGGCTGATGTAGGTAGTGCCGTCTGCCGCAGTGGCCTCGCCCATATGGCAGTCGGCGCAGGTGAAGGTGTCCTTGTGGACGCTGCCCGCGCCCATGTAGGTCTCAAATTCGGGGTGCTGCACCTTAATCTGCCGCACGCCGGTACGGGGATTGGTGTAATCCGCGAAGGGCTGACCATCCACGATGGTACGGTTGTAGTAGTCCAGAATGGCGTCGGGGGTCATGGTAGCCAGGTTCTGATAGGGCAGAGTCGTCGCCTTGCTCTGGGGCGCAAAGTAGTATTCCACATGGCACTGACCGCAGGACAGTGTGGCGGGATCCACATTTTGCAGGTCATCACCCATAGCGTCCGCCAGATAGGTGTGGGTCACCACCAGCTCGCTGCCGGTGTTGGCGTGGCAGTTGTAGCAGCTGATGGACTCGTTGATCTGGGCAAGCGCGTCTTCAAAGGTCATCTGATAGGCCGCGTCACCCATTTCATTGACCATGGCCGTGTAGTCCGGGGTCTTGCAGGTGAAGCAGTTTGCCAGCTTATGGGGCCGCCCGGTGGAGGTCACGTCCTCCACGGTGTAGGTGTGTCCCCGGGCGCTGCCGTAGAACTTGGAGAAGGCCATGCCCTCATAGATAATGGGGATCATGGGATAGTCCTTGGTGTAATCGTGGACTTCCTTGTTGTCGCTGTTGGCAAGATAGGATTGGTAGATTTCCGGGTACTTTCCAGCCCAATCCTCGGCAGTCATGACCGTGATGCCGGAGCCGGTCTGCACCACCTGTGCCTTCCGGGCAGGGGCTTCCTCGGGCGTTTCCGCCTTTTCTGCCGTGGGTGCGGCAGGGGCAGCGGGAGCCGCGGGGGCTTCCGTGTTGCTCTGGCAGGCGCAGAAGGACAGAGCCATCAGCGCAGTCAGCAGCAGAATCCATACTTTTTTCATTGCTTATCCCTCCTCAGCTTTGAACAGGTTCATGGCCTGATTCAGCAGTTCCTCTGCCTGATTCAGGCACCGGGTGGTCAGTGCGGAGTTGTGGGCGCCTTCGCTGTTCTCCACGAACACGAAGTCCCAATAGAACTGGGCGTCCCGGGCAAGGGCACGGATGGCGTTCAGTTCCTCTTCGGTGTACTTCCCGGATTCCACAGCCTTGGCAAGCTTCTCCGTCAGGCCCTCCAGCGTGTAGCCGATGGCGTAGGTTCGGCGCTCGGCCTCCTCTTGAATGTCTGCCACCTGTCCGGCAAGGTCGGTGTGACACTGGGCACAGGTGTTATCCAGCAGCGTTTTATTCTCCAAGGGGCTGATCCAGGTATGGCTGATGTAGGTGGTGCCGTCTGCCGCAGTGGCCTCGCCCATATGGCAGTCGGCGCAGGTGAAGGTGTCCTTGTGGACGCTGCCCGCACCCATGTAGGTTTCAAATTCGGGATGCTGCACCTTGATCTGCCGCACGCCGGTGCGGGGGTTCACATAGTCGGCAAAGACCTCGCCGTTGACCTGAGTATGGTTGTAGTAATCCAGAATGGCGTCCGGATCCATAGTAGCCAGACTGGTATAGGGCAGCGATGTTGCCTTGGTTGTGGGGTGGAAGTAGTACTCCACATGGCACTGGGCGCAGGAAAGGGTTGCCGCATCCACATCCTTAAGCTCCTCACCCAGAGCATCCGCAAGATACGTGTGGGTGATCACCAACTCGTCGCCGGTATTGGCGTGGCAGTTGTAGCAGCTGATGGACTCATTGACCTGAGCCAGCACGTCCTCAAAGGGCAGCCGGTAGGCGGAGTCGCCCATTTCGTTGACCATGGCGGTGAAGTCCGGGGTCTTGCAGCTAAAGCAGTTCGCCAGGGCGTGGGGCCGCCCGGTGGAGGTCACGTCCTCCACGGTGTAGGTGTGGCCACGGGCGCTGCCGTAGAACTTGGAGAAGGCCATTCCCTCGTAAACCACGCCGATCATGGGGTAATCCTTCGTGTAGTCGTGCACCTCGGTGTTTTCACTGTTGGCAAGGTAGGACGCGTAGATTTCCGGGTAGGTTTCCGCCCAGTCCTGCGCGGTCATGACAGTCACGCCGGAGCCGGTTTTCACCACCTGCGTCAGCCGTTTGCCGTCGGCCTTCAACGCCGGGGCAGGCTCGTCGGTCTCACCCATCGCTGCAATCTGGGTTGCCTTGCTGGGATCCAGATAAGGCTGCGCCGCCTCCAGAGCCTTGTTCACGCAGTCCACAACCGTCTGGGAGGAGATGGTCGCGCCGGATACCGCATCCACATTGTCACCAATAGTGAAGCTGCCGGACTGACCGATAAACTGACCCCAGAAGTAGGACTCCTCCACCATATCGCCAAGGCCCTCCGTCTCGGAGTGCTTGGCGGGGTCGATGTACACGCCTGCCACCTGGCCGCTGTGACCGATGCCCACCTGCACCTGCATGGGGCCGTTTCTGCCCTTGCCGGTAACGTAGACAACCACACCCGCGTCAGAGGTGTACAGCTCG
Source organism: Faecousia sp. (assembly GCA_034113565.1). GTDB lineage: Bacteria > Bacillota > Clostridia > Oscillospirales > Oscillospiraceae > Faecousia. The sequence continues at coordinate 1,553 of JAXEXE010000005.1, read as the reverse complement.
TCGATGCCCGCGGGGGCAGTCTGCTGCTCTTTGGTGGTGGCGCCGGGGAGAACGCCGCCGAATTGCAGATCCTCAGGCCGGTTGTCCTCAGCCGGGGGATTGATGAGATCCCGGACGAAGTAGCCAGCCTTGTTGACGCCGCTGCACACCGCGCCGGAGGTAATGGTGGCGCCGGTGATGGCATCCACATTATTCCCCACCTGCGTCGGAATGGTCAGGCCCGCGAACTGGTCGGTAAACGCCGGCTCCTTGGATTTCGCGCCCAGGCCGGGGGTTTCCGAGAATTTCGCGCCGCCCACACTGATGCCGGTGATGGTGCCCTCCAGATCCATGCCTACATGGATTTCCACCGGGCCGCCAAAGCCGGTGACGGTCACCTGTGTCACATAGCCGATCTGGCTGCCGTTTTGCATCGCCGTGTAGCAGCCGTCTACGGTGCTTCCCTCAGGAAGCGCAATTTCCTCAAAGGCATCCGCCCCGGGGAAGCAGGCATAGCGGGAAGCATTGGCTGATTCCAATGCTCTTTGGGCGATAGGACCCTTGGTAATGCTGTTGACAACGCCCAGCATGCCGCCCACTGCAACGCAGATGATAGCAAGTCTGAGCCACGCCGGAATGCGAAGTTTCAAGAGAAACCACCTCTTCTTCCTTTCATTACAGTTACCAATAAAATATGCAACATTTGACAACTGTAGTATACAAAATCAATGCTTATTTGTCAATATTTTCTAATTGCGAAAAGGAACGAAGTGAATTGATTGTCAGCCCAAAATTGCTTTCAGATCCTGCTCCGGGGTGGTAGTGGGGTGAATGTCAAAGTTCTCCACCAGATACGCCGCCACATTTGCCGAAAGGAACGCGGGCAGCGTGGGGCCAAGGTAGATATTCTTAATTCCCAGATGCAGCAGCGTCAGCAGGATGCACACCGCCTTCTGCTCGTACCAGGACAGCACCAGCGTCAGGGGCAGGTCATTGACGCCGCAGCCAAAGGCCTCCGCCAACGCCACGGCAACCTTGATGGCACTGTAGGCATCGTTGCACTGGCCCATGTCCATGAGCCGGGGCAGGCCGCCGATGGTGCCCAAGTCCAAATCGTTGAAGCGGTACTTGCCGCAGGCCAAGGTCAGCACGGCGGTATCCGCCGGGGTCTGCTTGACAAAATCGGTGTAGTAATTCCGTCCGGCACGGGCGCCGTCGCAGCCGCCCACCAGGAAAATGTGTTTTAGTGCGCCGGCCTTTACCGCGCCGATGACGGTGTCCGCCACAGACAGTACCGTGTTGTGACCGAAGCCGGTGGTGACGCTTTCGCCGCCGTTGATGCCGGGGAAACGTCGGTCCGTATCAAAGCCGCCCAGCTCCAGCGCCTTTTCGATGACAGGGGTGAAGTCCTTTTCCTCCCCAATATGAGTCATGCCGGGGAAGGAGACGACCTCGGTGGTGAACACCCGGTCAGCGTAGCTGGCCTTGGGAGGCATCAGGCAGTTGGTGGTGAACAGAATGGGCGCGGGCAAATCTGCAAATTCCTTCTGCTGATTCTGCCAGGCGGTGCCGAA
>JAXEXE010000004.1:0-26066 GCA_034113565.1 Faecousia sp. | reverse complement strand
ATTCCTTGAATGTGATCTCAGCTGTGCGTGCCATAATGTTGTCCCCCTTTTCGTTCTGGCAACATTATCGCACATCAGCTGTCCAATAAAACGGACTTTTTCAAGACGTTGTGGCTTGCTGAGTTAAGTCGATAAGCATTTTTTTCTATATCTCCACTAACTATACTCATTCCGGGCGATATCACCTTGACAAAATATTGGCAAACTTTGCTATTCATAAAGGAAAGAATATAGTTCATATCATCCTGAGCCGGAAAGCCCTTTAAGCCTACAGAGCTAAACACAAAGCCTACTGGCGAATAGCGAACAGACAATTCCGAAGCAATTTTCGACCATGTTAGCCCCTCACGGAAATAGTATTGTCTTGATGGCAAGCGATTTCCCATTTCAAGCAACCTATTATAACTATTAGTATCAAAACGAATTACTCGATCATTATTTCCATACCACTTCCTATATGTACCACCTTTGTCTATGGGAAAATAAGTTAGACAGGATGCATGGGCCGACTCGGTTGAAGTATAGTTAAAGCCAATCTCAGTATAAGACGGTTCAAACCAATATCGAACAAACATTTCATCATCACCTGTGGATGTTCCCTGCTTTGGCATTAGTTTTTCTCTAAGTGCGCTTCCTCTCCTAAAATCACAAATTGCAATGTCTGAAATGTAGTAAGCAAAGGGCTCACCTGGAATGTCTCTAAATTTGCCGACATCCCGAACATTTCTTGTTAACGGGTCAAAGAAAGCACTCTCTTTAGCATCCTCACCAGTGAAGCTCGTTAAATTTATGAACGAAGTATTATAGTTTGCAATATAATTACTGTTCATGTAGCAGAACGCCGTTGTTTGAACAACTTCCCCGTTAATCTCATCGAACGCACGTGTGCCTAAATGGTTCATACAAATAAGAAGTTTTTCATAGAGTTTTTCACGAATCTTTTCAAAGCGGGCTTGAAACATCCATGTGGATTGTGTAATCATGGAAACATATCTTCCTGAAAACACAAAATTTCTTTCAATAAAGGCAGCATACAGGTCTGCCTTGCTATCTTCATAATTATCTTTGATGTATTCTAGCAACGTATTTCCCATATTGGGACTTCCAATGTAAGGAGGATTCGTCACCACCACATCATACTTCTGCGCCAGCATAGCGGCAATCTCAACCAGACGCCACAGCTTTTCCTTGGTTTCCCCCAAATTGCCTGCATCAAAATCCAGCTGTCCAGAGTAGTCCACCGTACCGACAAAGCGATACAGCAGTTCCCAGTCGTAATCCTTGACAATGAGGATGGAGCCATATTCTTTTGCGTCCTGCATGGCATCCAGCAAATCCGTCATCTGATCCAGTGCCATATTCCGCTCGATATCGCTCATGCTCCAACCGAAATACTTGAGGGAACCGCGGCTGATGGTGTTGCTCTCGCAGATGGCGTACACATAGGGCTGGGGGACATCAGGATTGCCGTCCTCGTCTTTCCGGGTCAGAAAACGCCGGTCATACTGCCGGGCCTTCATCATCACAGCGAAGTAAGAAAGTTGCGCTGCCCGGTCATCAATGTCCAGACCATAAAGGTTGTGCGCCACAATACTGGCTACCGCTTCCTGGGTGGTATAGCCGTAGCTCTGGTAGATTTGCATCAGCACATCGAACATGTAGGCAAGGATATGACCAGAACCACAGCAGGGGTCAATGCACTTAATCTGTTCCGGTGTCAAAGCTGCACATTCCTTACGGATTGCATCCATCTGTGCCTGTACTTCTGGTTCCTGAGGTGCATCAAAAAGGTAGTATTTCCAGCGAGAGATCATGAGTTCATTCAAATCTCCCGGGCGTTCATCATATTCATCTCTAGCGCTGCCAGCGTTGTGTTCAACCCAAAGACGGCCCAAGCTGTTCTCCACCATATAGCGCACGATCCAGTCCGGAGTGAACAACTGAGTGGCGGCAGGAATGTTCTCCTTGGTGATCTTCACATTCTTCTTTAGAGCGGCGAAAACTTCATCCTTTTTCTCACTGTTATAGTACTGATACAGCCAGCCGATGATCTGTACCTGATCTGTCCAGTCTTTCTCTGGAATCAGTTCGATCATCTGCTGAATGACGCTGCCTTTCCGGAGCAGATTGTCCGGGAACAGAAGCTCCGTATAATCCGCGATTCTTTGGAACATTCCTGGCAGGATTCCGCTCAGTGCGTTACACTGGGTAATGAGCAGCAATTTATACAGTTCCTCTTTTTTATCGGCATTCTTGAGCTGATAGACCTTCTCCTTGTCCAGCCCCTCCAACTCCAGGTCGATGGCCTCAGTCAAGATTTTGGGGTTAAATTCACCCGCATCATCGGTAAACACCCGCACGTGGGTAGGCAGATAGCGGTTGACCTCCATAAAGCGCAGGGCAGCAAAGCGATTGAACCAGGTATAGGCCACCTCTTCCATGACCTCCCGATAGCCCTTCTGCTGGATCTGGGCAATCAACGCCTGACGCTGTTGTTTCTCGGTGGGCGTCAAAACCCTGCCCCGAACACTGTCCGCCGCTGGATCTCCAAAGCCTTCCTCGCTGATGTCATACAGCGCCGCCCGCTGGGACACCCGGGAGATCAACTCCCGCCGCGCCCAGACTGCGTATTTTTTGATCGCATTTTTATCCATAATATATGTACCTTTTATCCGTTATTCTGCTTTGCGGCAAGGCGATCCCGGTAGTATTGAAGGACAAAAAGTTTAACACCTGCCATCTGCTCGCGTCGCTCTGCCTCAATACAGCGTCTTATTTTTTCGTCGAGAAAATCAATAGTAAGCGTCCCCGCTTCCTGACGCTCTAAGCATAAGCTTTCAGTATCTTTGAAAAGATCTCTACGTTTCTTTACCAGTTCTGTTGTCGTATCTTGCGTACATATATGATTTTCGTCCAGCTTACCGTTCAGAAACAGGACTGCATCCAAATCATGCTGCAATATCTGCTGTGACCAAGTCTCAGACTCCCGAACACTGATGACTCCATCACTATCATAAGTGATTAGTTTCATCATTTCCTCGTTTCTTGGGTCAATAACCATGCTATCGTTATCTCCCTTTTTTGCATCACAGCAGATAACCCGCTCTTCTCCTTCACCAAGTGCAACATCACTGCCACCCTTACATGTTCCAAGGAAATTGTAATAATCTATTGCCTTTTCTTTGTCCCTGCTCAATGGAGAAAAATGTTCGATAGTCATTTTATCTCCATCATTTTCAATAGGAAGCATACAATATGCACACAAACCGTGCTGTTCCTTCAACAACGCGTCCCGAATCGTTTTTTTCGGAAGTTCGTCAAAGAAATTCTTGCGAAGTTTATTAGCCCATCGATGTCTTTCATGCTCAGGAAGAGCGCCCAAGTTGCAGGGAATACTGGCCCATGACGGTCTGGCTTTTAGTTGTGTGATTTTCTGCTGAACCTCTTCTGGGCAAGGTCCTTTCTCTATATATAGCATAAACCTCTCCCACTCTTAAAAGTCCAACTTACGCTTTGCGCTTTTTACTTCTGCATTATCGGGGCCATAAAGATCAAGCATTTTTTCGTACATATCCTGTGCCACGGTCATATTGTTATGATAATACGCATTTTCAAAGTTCTTCTTTAAAAGCTGTAACTGTTTGGGAATCCCAGAACTTCCTTGCCGAAGTTCAACAACATCATTTATAGAGTAAGCATAGGCTTGAGAGGGGTAATCCACTTCATGGTATTCATTAATATGAATTATTTTTGCTGTTTTACAGGAGGAAATAACAATCGGCGCATGGGTTGCAATGATAAATTGAATATTAGGGAATGTTTCTGCCAGAGCGCCAACTGCATTCCACTGCCATTTAGGATGCAAATGCATGTCGATTTCATCAAGCAGTACAATGCCTGATGCATCCGAAGAATCCTTCATAGTAGGATTCAACTGCGCCAGACGAAATGCAAGGTCCATTGCGATCCAAAGAACAGATTGATATCCTGCACTTAGGAACGTAACGGGGAGCTCGTCATCCCCCTCTCTATAAACGATATCACGAAAAACAGAAGAATATCGAACAGAAGGATTCGTTGCAAGCTCATTCATGCTTCTCATTATTTTAGAAATGGTATTATTGAACAAATCTATTTCTTGAATTTCTGTATTCTGAAAATGCGCTTCATAAGACATTTTCATTATCCATTCCATAATGCTGTTTTTGCTAGGAATGCCATCTAGGCTGCCAATGTAACCGCAGCGTCTGTCATTTAACTCGTTCTTTTGTTTTTTTCCAAAGTCCGCTCTCTTAGAAGAGATAACACGCGAAATGCTCATATAAGAAAGAATAGGAAGGACTGCATCTACATCGTTCGCAATATTCTGTAAATACTTCTTTGCCTCACTACCTGTTGTGAGTGACTTTCCATATCCCGAAGGATCATCTCTTCTGCGGCTGCAGTAAATCATTTCTCCATCAACGTCAATTGATAAATTAACTCTAGGCCCAGCATATGAAATCACATTAGAGGCATTTGTTACTCTCAAAATTTTTTGGCGAAAATCATCCTTCTGAAATCCATTTGCAGGAACGCCAGGAATGCCACTTAATAGGCCGTTTAGTCCGACTGCCAAAGCTTCCAAAATAGAGGTCTTACCTGCGCCATTATCACCGATAATCAAGTTTATACCAGGATTAAATTCCAAATCGATGTTCTCAATTCCTCGGAAATCCTGAATATTTGCATCACTTAGAAACAAATTGCATCACCTTTCCTTGAATACTCGATATTCAAAAGTTTAACCACGTATCATGAAAAGAATCACTATTTTATCTCAAAAACTCAGTCATCTTTTTTACGGAATGAGCTTCCCTTATTTCAGCTGAATCCCATCACAGCCCTTCATCAGCTGTTTTAGCTGCTGGCGCATTTTCTCAACATAGGCATCAATGTCCGCTTCGCTTTCCAGGCGTTTCGTCGGGAAGATGACCTGCCGATTGTACGATTTGATAATCTTCTTCGGCGCGGGAGGTGTTGTGGTTCCGCCACTGGTATGGTTTACAGGCGGCTTCGGTTCCTGAGGTACTAACATCACCTCAATGCTGCCGCAGGCGGAATCCTTGTACTGTAGCATCGGCGGTACGAGACCATCCAGCAGAGCAAGGCTCTTCAGTTCCTTGATGGTGTCCCGCTTCTGTGTATAATACTTATCTGCCTTGTCGACAATATCTCTCGTATTGGGGTTTCCGTTTGCTGCCTGGTGGATGGCACCCATACACTGGGTTACAATCTCCATCACTTCCTCACGCTTTGCCGCCAGCAAACGATTGTGTCCCTCCTGGACAGTTGCCATCAGGCCGTTCAACTCAGGTATGTGCTTGTAGCGAAAGCCACCGGACACCGATGTAATCAGGCGAATCTGGTTCAGCGCATGGTTTGCTTCCGGCTCATGAGAGAGGTAATCCAGCTCATTGCGCAGATCCAGCTCCATCTGGGCAGCCGCGTCAAAAATCTGCACCTGATTCTTGAAGAACCCCTCCACCTGCGCCAGACTCTCCTTGCTGTCAAAGAGGTCATCTTCCCGCTTCAGGAGACGGTCGATCAGGGCAATGTTGTCCTTCTGCTGGGAAAGAATATCCGCCATCAGCTGAATCGCTTGCTGTACCTTATCCCGGTCCGGGTACTTTCTGCCGGACTGATAGCGCTGGTCCAGGGCTTCATAATGCGCTTTCTGATCCGTGAACTTGCGGACAATAAAGGCCACCATGCCGTCCTCATTGTCCGGCACATCCATGATGTCGAAATATTCACGCAGAAGTTCCTTCGCCGCTTTCATTTTCTGAGCAGAGACCATGTGCCGCACGGAGATACTGGTCTTGCCGATCTCGCTCTTTTTCCGCAGCATATCCGGCAGCTTCGGGTTATCCGGCTGGATGGTCGTGCCGCCATATTTGATAGTGACTTTCTGCTGCGCGATCAGCAGAGCAGCCACAGCAGCCACATCGATTTCCTTCCAGCCATAGGGGGTCCCCTGATAGCGGCTCTGAACGTCAGCCATGGAAGTGGGCAGCTTGATCCTGTCCTGAACAATCAGGTATTCCTCCATCTTCGCCGCTGCATCCCGGTTCGGTTCCGTGCCAGGGATCATTTGTTCCGCGCCGGAGAGAATATTCAAAATGTCCCCATCCGTTTCCGCGTTTTTCGTAATCAGATTCAGTTCACTGTACACATGAACGACAAGATATTCCAGCGCCTGCTCGATCCTGGACTTGGCATCGCCGCTGCGAATCTCCAAATGCTCACCATCCACATAGAACGCCGCTGCCTCGATGGCTTTTTTCAGCTGTTCCATGGCATCCTGCTCATAGCGGCTGGCTTCCTCCTGCTTGTCACGAATGATATCCTCCACGGACTTCGGCAGCTGGGCTATGCGCTGCTTCGCATATTTGCGGATCTTCATGGCGCTTTCCAAATTCTCGTAATACAGAGAATTCGGAAGAACGACAATTGCCTGACCTCTGGACTCCGTCATGAGGCGAAGCTCGCTTTTTTCGACAGCGTCCGTTGCCACGGTCAGGAAACGCAGCTTCATGCCGCCGGTGGAAGCGCCTGTGGTTACGCCGTCCACCATCTTGTCAAAGTCAAAATCGTATTTTCCATAGCGGAACTTTTTGGTGGTGAAGATATCTCCGTAAATCATCTGCGCGATACGATCCACAATGGCCGCAGTATCTACGCTGGTGTTCCGTATTTCCCGCTGGATGTCCTGCTCCTCGTCGGTCAGGAAATTATAGATATCCCCAGACCTGCCAATATAGTTCTGGCTGAGAAGACGGTTCAGGGATTCCCTCGTTTTCTCACGGAGGGTAATCTTGTCGGTCTGGATATCGTCCGCCATCAGGATGACGATATTGTCAATGTTGGCAGGAATATCGTCCACATAGCGGATCAGATACAGGAGCTTCAGCACATCCACATCCTGGGCTTCGATACCATCGCCGCTGTCTGCTGCTTTCTGGCAGCGCTCGATCACCCGGCGGATAGAACCATCCAGGAAGGTATGCACGGTATCATAGAAGCGGAAGAACGGCACAAGGGCATATTCATCCTCGGTCTGAATCTTCTGCGCTGCTTCCTGGAAGCCGGAAAGCATGGAACGCTCGCCGCCGGACAGGTGCTTTCCGGAATTTCCGTGTTTCCGAATCTCGGCAAAGACCTTCTGCATGACAATGAACTGATAGGGCACGAAGGGGAAGTTAACTGCAAATTCATTTGGGCCGGTGTATCCCTTGATATCCAGAATGGAATCGGTGAAGCTGAACAGATTCCGAAGAACAGAATCATTCCGGTCGTACAGCTTCTCCAGCGCGGTTTCCGCCTCCGGCTTTTTCTTCAGAATGCGCTTCTGGATCACTTCATCCACAGAGGAGGACGACAGGCTCAGCCGAGTTTTAAATCTTGCCTGAATACGGGAGAACTCATCGGCGCGAACCTTAATGATCTCGTCAATGGCTTCCTGCCCGGTGCACACCACCCACACTTTGCCGCCGCATTCGCTGCCAATCTTCTCGGTCAGAGATTGAAGATTCAGCAGCATATCGGTATCCGTGCCCACATACTGGCCAACTTCGTCGATCATGAACAGCAGGCGGAAGTTATCCGGCTTGCTGCCTACATAGGACTTGATGTCCTCCACCAAACGGGCAATGGAGAACTCAACAGCCGTCTTGTCGGTAAACCAGCGCTTTGCATCCTCCTCGCTCATATCCAGGACTTCCATCAACGTTGGAATAATGAACTTTCCGTTGAACGCAAAGGCCTTACGCTGGTCGATCCACGGCTTGCCCTTTTTCTCCTCAAACACCCGGCGGAATTCTTCGGTTTTTCCCAGCTGGTCAATATACTGCTCCAACATGGCAACCTTCAAGTTTTCGCCATAGAAGCCCAGGTGATTGTAGAACATCTTGGCAAAAACCCGGAGCACCGCCGTTTTGTCCTTGTTGATGGAACCTTCAATATCGATATTGAACAGAATGGTTTCCGTTTTGCCCCGAGTTGCGCGGTCAATCAGCAGGAAGGTTGCCGGATCCTCCTCAAACTTCTTGCGAAACAACTCTACCGTGGTCTCGCCGTCAATCTTCCTGTTCTCCAAAATATAGGACAGCATTTTCAGGAAGTGAGATTTACCGCTTCCAAAGAACCCTGAAATCCAAACGCCAATATCGGCAGTTGGCTTTTCAAAGGCATCACTGTAATAATCAAAAAAAGAAATGAAATGCTTTTTCAGTTCGCGGGTGATGACATACTCCCGCACTTCCTGCTTGATGACATCAGTGGCATCCTGGTCAACCTTGATCACGCCGTTGATTGGACGGTTGATATCTTCGGCAAACATGTCCCGAATCAACATGGTCAGTTCCTCCTTAAATCACATTGAACGCTCTATAATAGTCGTTCGGCTGTAGTCTGTTGAACAATTTCAGATGGTAACGGTCAAACTCTCCGGGATACATGACCAAGATCGGCACATCGGAAAAGTACGGCTGCAACGCTTCCAACAGGGTGTGTACCCGCATGAAGGGAAACGCATCTCCTACACCGGTCAGCAGCAGCACATCTCCCAGCTTATGAGGAGAATACTGAATTTTTTCAATAAATTCATCTGTGCCAATCGCCGAGTGGAGTTGCTCCAGAAGGAATTCGCTCCCATCGGATTCTTCCATCTCCGGGATAGCATCCGTGATGTCCAGCTCATCACAGATGGAGAGAAAAATTTTATATAAATTGCATTCGATCAGTCTGCAAGGAACCCGCTGATCTGTCGTGATCTGGCCCACAAAATGCTGAACGGCCATCTCATCAGCAGGGTCGTAACAGAAAATCCGGATGTTGACTTCATTGCTTAAGCCCTTACCCTCCAGGAAGTCGGGCTCCTGAATCAACTGGCGAAGTTCATCCAGTCGTTCGTTTATGGATTTCATTTACCGCACCTCCTCAAGAGAAATAGTTAAATGCCGGGAATGCGATTTCTTCATGATGCTCCCGGATCGCTGTCTCAAGGACGGGATTCAGCCAAACCGGATTCAGATGATTGGCATTGGTATCGTCCAAATACTCGTTTTCTACCAATATACGGGCAAGTACCTGTTTGATTTTTGCGATGGTATTTTCACTCCATGTGGCAACCCCATCGTCCTGCTCCTGCAAACGAAGAAAAAAAGTGTTCAAGTCAATTTTCCCAAATGAGTTGTCCCGCATTCGGTATTTCTCACCAATCACCGTAATCATGAAATCCCATACCAACCGATACTGCTTCATCATGGCATACAGACAGATCTGCTTTGCCACGTCAGACGGCTGCCCAGCCAGAGCCGCCACGAGGGTAGTGTCATTCATCGCCCGCAGCCGATTGATGCAGGTCTGTGCCATTTTTCGTACAGATTTTTCTGTAGGATATTGAAACAAGTTTTCTGATACAATTTTATTGACAACCGCTTTGTCGCCCAGACCATCACACATCAGTTTGGCCGTTGTACGGGTTTCATAGAATAAAAACTGCTCTCTAGTCAGCACCGCACTGTACGGACTGGCCGCACGGCGTGCTGCAATTGATTTTTCTGCCATTGGATATTACCTCCATGTGCGGAAAGGAGTCGTTACGGGGCGCCTGTCATCCATTTCCGATTTCTAACTTCACATTTTGTCCGGAAGGATTTCAAGGATATCATCCACCGAACAATTCAGCGCCAGACAAATTCGAGCCACTACCTCCATGGAGACAATCTCGTCTCTTCCCATTTTGCTCAATGTACTGGCGCTGACATTTGCTAACTCGCACAGCTCTTTTTTCTTCATTTTCTTGTCGATCAGAAGCTTAAATAATTTATTATATGAAACCGCCATGCTTTCTCCTCCTTGCATAGGGATGCCGATTAGAATATCAATTCTTTCTTTATAGCATAACACAAATACGGACGAATGTAAATTATTAATAACGATTTCTCGCAAGTTTTAAGTATTAGGAAATCCTCGACCAATTCCAAATAAAAGGATCCTCTTTTCAAATCTCCCACATTTTGCCGTCTTTTCAGCTTGCCTACTCCAGTTGTTCCAGTGTATAACTACGAGCAACTGCTGCCATATAGGTGACTTCCAGAAGGTCAGTCAGCTCCTCAATAGTCTTCTTTATGGTATTGAACCAATTTTTATCCAACTTGGCATCCAACATCCGTTCATCATTTTTGAATTCTTCAAAATTACGCCCAATATCCGTGCATTGTTCCGTATTCTTTGTTTACAGCATCCCAAATATTGAGCGCACGAAAGTACTTGACTACTGCCCCACTCTAAGCTACAATCACGACACCTCAGAAAAGCAAACTGCTCCCCGGAGAGCGGAGCGCTGCGACAAGTGACCACGCTGTGTGGTGTGCAGGAGCATCTCTCGGGGAGCATTAGGATTTGACCACATTTTTGACCATAGACAGCTCTGGAACACGTGGAAACAGTGGAACGGTCAGGTTCGAAAAGCACGGTATTCGGAGCAGAAAGCACCAAAAACGAACAGATAGAATTAGAAAAAAGTTCCTCCAATTCTTTGGGTCCAGGATGCCGCGAGTTCGAGTCTCGCCACTCGGACCAAAACCGCCAGTTTTCTGTACGAAAACTGGCGGTTTTGACATTTTGGAAAGGCTTTTCTTTGTTTATAGCGGTGCATATTCTGACATATCATTCTGATCCCAAAAGCGATTTGCAGTATGAGATTTCGCATTCAGTAAATAGTTCTTTGTATTCGGATTTGCATACAGAATGCTCCATTGTCAAGTCCAATCTCCCACAAAGGAGCAATGTTGTATACCCATCTGATGGATGACCTGTTCGTAAACCCGATGAAATCAATTGCTTTGCAGTTTCAACACCGCCATGTCGCGCAATCATTTGGTTAAATCGTGTCGGATTGTATCTGCATTCCCTTTTCGCTCGCAACATCTTGTCTTTCAATTCTTCCGTAAATTGATGTGCCAGGTTATCCGTATTCATACTGTCACTCCGTCAGTATTGATTTTTTTAACCAACAGGTTATACCAGAATCCGAACAAAATTCAAAGCAAAAACCGAATCATAACTTACTCCTGTAACTTTGGGTCAGCACCAGTTCTCCACGCTCATTACTGGCAATGCCAGCCCACTCCAAAACTGACGCCAGCACAAACACGGGGTCATATACAGATTCTCCTGGTTTCTTTCCGGTGTAAATCGCTACTGCACCGACTACGGTGTTTTCATCGCACTCCGGATGACCCAGCTTGTAGTTTCTCCCGTTGCCCTTTCTGGCTCTGCCGCCATTTGCAATCAGCAAGTCCACGATCGCATCGAAAACCTTGTATTCATAAGGGGGCTTCACAGGCAGCTTTTTGCTGATAAAAGACTTTCCATCAGCGGAAGCAACAATTTCGCAGGGCAGTCCTCTTGCGGTGTGGACGATCACTCGTCCCCCATTATCCAGCAGCTTGGCTTTGATAATTTCAGATGCTTTGGTGCTGTTTCGATCAGCGGTAATATTCGTAATATTCGGCATTTCGATTTTCTCCTCTTGTTCAGGTTCTGCCAATTCCAAATGAACCAGCAGTTCATCCAGCTTCTTCTTTGCCGTTGGATAGGAAATTTCCAGTTCGCTTTGCACATTTTTCAGATTGCCACGCTGCCGAAGAAATGCCATCAAAAAGGCATATTCATCGCTGGACAGTGTATCAAACACGCTCAGTTCAAAGTCATTTTTCAGCTCCATGCCGCAATCCGGGCATTGGAGCGTTGCGATATGGAGCACGCCATTACAACCGGGACATTTGGAAATCATTTTTGCCATTGCGTTCACCTCTATCAATAGAGTACCATTAGTTTTTTGTTTTGTCAATATAGTTTTAATATTTTTAATATCTATTTCTGTTTAGAATCATATCTATTTTCGTTGCAATTATTACTAAAGCTAAATCACTGGTGTCGCATCACCCACTGTGGAGATTTCAAACATCTGAAATCTATCCTCCATTGTATACTCTGCATATTATCGCTTTACCGGTAAAAACTAAAGCAAAAAGGAGCGATGCAAATGGAAGAATACAATCTCGTCAAGAATACATTGGATCAAATTCCGCAGGCAAATGACAATGCGAAGCGCATCGTCGGACTTGTGAAGGAAGGCGGCAGGATCACCGGATATAAACTGTCCGATGAAACCTTCGTTTCCAAGCCGGAAGCCGTTTCCATGGCGAAGCAGGGGCAAATTGCAGGCGTCGGAATCGCCCACCGGGGAGATACCGAATGCCTGAAATCTATACCCGATGGCACCGAAAATAACAATCTGGGAAATCTGCCCTCTGTTTCCCCGGAACAAAAGATGTAAGCTAAGACCGCCAGTTTTCGTGATGAAAACTGGCGGCTTTGGCGAAGAAAAATCCGAAAACTGGATCATTTCCACCCGGCAAATACGGCATCCGGCTTGGTGATATAAAAATCCTCCGCACTCTGCTGGTACTTCCGGTAATCCACCCTCACAGGCTTGTCCGTCTGATCAAAGGTCTGCGTCCATACCAGCCACGAAACGTAGCGAAGCTGGCGATCCGTACCATAAGCCATGTGGTATCCGATTTGGCTGAGTTCGGCTGTGCTGTCCGGGGCATATACTGTAACAGCTTTCAGGAATTGTGCCCGGTTCTCCTCATCGGGAAGAGAAAACCAGACCCGGTCATGTTTCTCGAACAGTTCATTTAATTGGCGCATAGAAAGTGCCCTCCTTAGTTGATTCCTAAAAGAGCACGAAAGAAGCCCATCGTCAGACGGGCTTCTTTGTTGGCCCAGTTTAACAATACGGCCTGAGGAAAGGATTCTGCTTTCTCTTCAAACATGCGGGGCCAGATGCGGATTTTCCCGCCGTAATACAAAAAATGGAGCAGCCCGGACATGGTCCGGGCTGTTCCTGCGTTATCCTTGTGCATATGGCAACAGTTATCTCCACTTGCCGGCGCAGTCGTGGACAATTTGCTCCATTTCCTCCATATGCTTCAACATATCCTTTGCCAGCGCAATCTGGCAGCGGGTGCGAATTTGGTTGTGCTCGGGGTACTTGATGTTGAAGTAGGGATCGCCGTCCAGATAGTCGGCAAGGAACCGGGTGGCCAGCTCCGCCGTCAGGGCAAAGCAGCTCATGGCAAGGGTTTTGACCTCCGTGTCCGTCATGGCTTTGGCGGTCATGGAAAGGAAGCCCTCCGCGAACGCCCGGAACACCTCCAGATTCACCCCGGCCTTTTCCGGTGACCGGCAGTCCTCCTCTACAAAGTTGGCGGCAAAACGGATGGCATCGCCAAAGTCGTGGCCAATGAGGCCGGGCATGACGGTGTCCAGATCAATGACGATCATGGCCTCATGCCCCTCCGGGGTAAACAGCACATTGTTGATCTTCGTATCGTTGTGGGTCACCCGCAGGGGGAGCTTCCCGGCGTTGTACAGATCTGTCAGGCAGCAGGCCTGATCCTGCACCGAAAGCAGGTAGTCAATCTCCTCCCGGACCTGTTCGGCCCGGCCCGCCCTGTCCTCCTGAACGGAGCGCAGAAAGTCGGCATAGCGCTTGCGGGTATTGTGGAAGCCCGGGATGGTCTCCGTCAGCTCGGAAATGTCAAAATCCGACAGATCCATCTGGAACTCGCCGAAAGCCTTGCCCGCGTTGCGAACCACGTTCAGATCCGTCACGGTATTGAAGGTGACGGAGGGGACATAATTGGTCATCCGCCAGAAATTTTCGCCGTCGGCGAGGTAGGTCTTGCGGTCGGCGGTGTGGTGGAAATGGAGGGCCAGCTGTCCCGGCTTTTTTGCCCGGATGTGCTCGGTCACCTTGTCGATGTTGTCCATCAGGCCGATGGGATTGCGGAAGGCGTAGGTATTGACATTCTGCACCAGAAAGGACTTTGGATTCCCGTCCGGCAGACGGAAATTCACCTTATAGGTGCGGTTCACGTTGCCCATCTGAATGGTTTCATAACCAAGATACTCATGTTCAATGCGAAAAGCTCTGGAAACCTCCAGCAGCTTGTCATACAGCTCCATAGGATTCTCCTCTCTAAAAAACGCAAATTACGCAATTTACGCTTACTGGGCTAACTCAGCAGGCAGCTAACCGTAAAGTTGACAGTTGAAAGTTGACAGTTGAAAGTTAAGGAGTCCCTTCGGGACAATTGGAATGATTCCAGGTGGAATACAGGATGTTTTGTTCAAGATTTGTAGGGATACCACAACTTTCAACTTTCAACTGTCAATTGTCAATTATTTCTCTGGGAACAGCTTCTCGATGGCGGCACGGGCGGCGTCCTGCTCGGCCCGCTTCTTGCTGCTGCCGCTGCCGAAGCCCACCACGGTGCCATTGAGCATAACCTTCACGTCAAATTTCTTGTCGTGGTCAGGGCCGGACTGGCCCACCAGCTCATAGGACAGGGTCTGGTTCTTCTTCTGCTGCACCATCTCCTGAAGCTGGGTCTTGTAGTCCGCGTTATGCAGCTTTGTCACCGGAACCTCCACGAAAATGAAGGTTCGAACAATTTGCAGCGCCGCCCCCATGCCGCCGTCCAGAAAGGAGGCCGCAATGACGGATTCCATGGCGTCTGCCAGAATGGAGCTGCGGGTTCTGCCGCCGCCCTGCTCCTCGCCGTGACCGAGCAGCAGGTGCTTTCCCAAGCCGATGCGTTCCGCCGCTGCTGCCAGGGTCTGCTCGCAGACCATATCCGCCCGCATCCGGGTCAGTTCCCCCTCAGGACGGTTGGGGAAATTCCGGTACAGGTACTCCGCCACCAGCATTCCCAGCACGCTGTCTCCCAGAAATTCCAGCCGCTCGTTGCTGAGCAGGCTGTTGTGCCAGCGCTCGTTGGCGTAGGAGGAGTGGGTCAGCGCGTTTTGCAGCAGAGAGATATTGTGAAACTTGTAGCCGATGACCGCTTCCAAATCCTTAAGCATCGGCTTCACTTCCCTTCAGGGCCGCTAAGGTCTGCTCCAGCTGTGCTGTGAAGTTCCCTTCCGCCGCCCCCATGGCCTGCTTCACCGCGTTGCGGAAGGCCAGGGCGTCGGAGGAGCCGTGGGCCTTGATGACGGGCTTTTTGATGCCGAGGAACTGAGTGCCGCCGATTTCCCGGTAGTCCAGAAGCTTTGTCAGCTCCTTCACGCCGGATTTACACAGCAGGTAGCCGATTTTGGAACCGAGATTCTTCTTAAACATCCGCTTGAGCATACTTCCCATGAACATGGCGGTGCCCTCGATGGACTTGATGAGCACGTTGCCGTTGAAGCCGTCGCAGACCACCACGTCCACCGCACCCAGAGGCACATCCCGGGCTTCCACGTTGCCGGTGAAGTTAATTAGGCCCTTCTCCCCGGCGTCTTTCAGCAGGGCGTAGGCGTCCTTTTGCAGCTGGGTGCCCTTGGAATCCTCGGCGCCGATGTTCAGAAGGCCCACCCGGGGGTTCTCCACGCCCAGCGTATACTTACTGTAAGCGGATGCCACCAGACCGAATTGCAGCAGAAATTCCGGGGTGCACTCGGCGTTGGCGCCGCAGTCGCAGACGATGACCTTGGTGCCCGCCTTGGTGGGCATGGCGGGGGCCATAGAGGCCCGGCGGATGCCCCGCACCCGCTTGACCAGCAGCGTCGCACCGGTCAGCAACGCACCGGTGGAACCGGCGGACACAAAGGCGTCACCCTTGCCGTCGGCAAGCATTTTCAGACCCACCACCATGGAGGAATTCTTCCGCTTGTGAATCACCGTGCCGGGGTCGTCGTGCATATCCACCACATCGTCGGCGTGGGCAATCTCAATGCCCTCGGGCAGCGTTTCCAGACCGTTCTTTTTCAGAACCTCCAGAATTTCCTCCCCACGGCCCACCAGAATAATGTCCGCGCCGTAGGTCTTTACCGCGTCCAGCGCGCCCAGTACCGGGGCCTCCGGCGCGTTGTCGCCGCCCATGGCGTCCAGAATGATCTTCATTGTTACACCTCTTTCTTTAGATGCCGGTTTCCTTCAGGGCGTCGATGACCATCAGCGCCCGCTGGGAAATGGCAAGGTTCTTTTCCGCTTTCTTGCGAATCCGCTGCTCCAAAGGAGCGATAATGCTGAAATTGACATTCATGGGCTGGAAATTCTCCACGCTCTCGTCACTGATGTACAGCCCCAGCGCGCCGATGGCGGTGGTCTTAGGGAACTCCGGCAGGGGCCGTCCCTGCACCTTCGCCGCCATGGCAACCGCCGCCAGATACCCGGAGGCCGTGGATTCCACATACCCCTCCACGCCGGTCATCTGCCCGGCAAAGGCCACCAAGGGGTTTCTGCGGTCGGCGTAGTATCTGTCCAGCAATTGTGGGCTTTGCAGGAAGGTATTCTGGTGCATGACCCCGTAGCGGACAAATTCCGCGTTTTTCAGGGCGGGAATCATGGAAAATACCCGCTTCTGCTCCCCGAATTTCAGATGGGTCTGAAAGCCCACCAGATTGAAAACGCTGCCTGCCGCATTGTCCTGCCGCAGCTGCACCACGGCGTAGGGTTCCTTCCCCGTATTGGGGTCGGTAAGACCCACAGGCTTCAGAGGGCCGTAGCGCAGGGTATCAAAGCCCCGGCGGGCCATGACCTCCACGGGCATACAGCCCTCAAAGACGTTCTTATCCTCAAAGCCGTGCACCTCCGCTTCCTCGGCGGTGGTCAGGGCATTCCAGAAGGCTTCATACTCCTCCCGGTTCATGGCGCAGTTGACATAATCCGGCGTGCCCCGATCATACCGGGACTGCCACCATGCCAGATTCATGTCGATGGACTCCGCCGTTACCAAGGGTGCGGCGGCATCGAAAAAGTGGAGATACCCGGTTTCACCGAAATACTCGCCGATGGCCTTGCTCAGCGCGTCGGAGGTCAGCGGGCCGGTGGCGATAATGACAGGACCCTCGGGAATCTCGGTCACTTCTTCCTCAATGACCGTGATTCTGGGGTGATTACGGATTTTTTCCGTCACCATTCGGGAAAAGCCGCCCCGGTCAACCGCCAGACAGCCCCCCGCTTCCACACGGGTGGCCTCGGCGCAGGTGAGGATCAGGCTATCCAGACGGCGCAGTTCTTCCTTGAGTAAGCCCACCGCGTTTTCCAGACGGTCGCCCCGGAGGGAATTGGAGCACACCAATTCGGCAAAATCCGGGCTGTGGTGGGCGGGGGTCATTTTCTTAGGCTTCATTTCGTACAGAAGCACATCGATGTTCCGGTTTGCCAGCTGCCACGCAGCCTCGCACCCGGCAAGGCCCGCGCCGATGACTTTCACCTGCATTCCTCAGGCCTCCTTCTTCGTGGTCTTTTTCGTGGTAGTCTTTTTCGTGGTGGTCTTCTTGGCGGTGGTTTTCTTTGCAGCGGTCTTCTTCGGCTTCTTCTCCGCTTCTTCCCCGGACTCCGCCGTTTCCGCAGATTCCGCCGTCTTCTTTCTATAGTAGCCCCGCTGGTCTTCCGGCAGGAATTTGGAGCAGTTTTCGTTGATGCAGAAGGGCTTATTGCGGCCCTTGCCCGCCTTCTTGAACAGGGTCTGTCCGCACTCGGGGCAGTCCTCTGCCGTGGGCACATCCCAGGTCATGAAGCCGCACTCCGCGCCCTTTTCGCAGGCGTAGTAGGCATAGCCCTTCTTGGACTTGCGTTTCAGCATACCGCTGCCGCACTTGGGACACCTGCCGGGCATATGCTCCACCAGCGGCTTGGTGTTCCGGCACTCCGGGAAACCGGGACAGGCCAGGAACCTGCCGAACCGGCCGGTTTTAATGACCATCTTCCGTCCGCACAGCTCGCAAGTCTCGTCAGTTTCCTCCTCCGGCACCTTCAGGCGCACGCCCTCCAGCGCTTCCTCCGCGTCCTTCAGCTCCCTGCTGAAGCCCGCGTAAAAGTCCGCCAGAAGGGACTGCCACTGCTGCTTGCCCTCCTCCACGGCGTCCAGCCGGGACTCCATGTTGGCGGTGAATTCCACGTCAATGATGTCATTGAACCGCTCCATCATCAGGCCCGTAACGATTTCCCCCAGCGGGGTAGGGGCCAGACGCTTGTCCTGCTTGATAACATACTCCCGATCCTGAATGGTGGAGACGGTAGCGGCATAGGTGGATGGACGGCCCACGCCATTTTCCTCCATGGCCTTGACCAGCGTTGCCTCGGTATACCGGGCGGGGGGCTGGGTGAAGTGCTGGGCCTTCTCGTTTTTGACGGAAACCGCCTTGTCCCCTGCCGCGAGGTCCGGCAGCGGAGAACCCACGGCCTCGCCGTCGTCGTCCCGGCCTTCCTCATACACGGCGATGAAGCCGGGGAAACGCATGCTCTGATGGCTGGCCCGGAAGACGTGTCCGGCGCATTCACAGTCGATGGAAACCGTGTCAAACACGGCGTTTGCCATCTGGGTGGCAAGGAAGCGGCTCCAGATGAGCTTATACAGCTTATACTGGTCGGCGGTCAGGCTCCCCTTCACCCGTTCCGGCTCCAGCTCCACATGAGAGGGGCGGATGGCTTCGTGGGCATCCTGCGCCCCGGCCCTGGTCTTGAAGACGTGGTGACTGCCGTAATAATAGTTCTTCCCGTAGCGGTTGCAAATAAAGTCGGCGGCAGCGTCCATGGCTTCGTCGGAAAGCCGCAGGGAGTCGGTACGCATATAGGTGATGAGGCCCGTGGTGCCCTCGCCGGCGATTTCCACGCCTTCGTAGAGCTGCTGGGCCACCATCATGGTCTTCTTGGGGGTGAAGCCCAGCTTCCGGGAGGCCTCCTGCTGTAAGGTGGAGGTGGTGAAGGGAGGGGCAGAGGAGCGCTTCTTTTCCGCCTTTTTCACATCGGTAACCGTAAATTCCTTCCCGGTGATGTCGGCAATGACGGCATTGGTCTGTTCCTCGTTTTCCAGCTCCCGCTTTTTGGGGCTGCCGTAATAATGGGCCACAAAGGAACCCGGTTTACCCACCCGATTGAGGGTCACGTCCAGCGACCAGTATTCCTTGGGCTGGAAGGCACGGATTTCATTCTCCCGGTCCACCACCAGCCGGGTGGCGACAGACTGCACACGGCCCGCGGAAAGCCCCCGGCGGACCTTCTTCCACAGCAGGGGCGATAGTTCGTAGCCAACGATTCTGTCCAGAATCCGGCGGGCCTGCTGGGCATCCACCAGATTGTAGTCGATATCCCGGGGATGCTGGATAGAATCCTTCACTACCTTTTTCGTAATCTCATTGAAGGTCACCCGCTGGGCTTTGCCGTCGGGCAGTCCCAGAAGCTCCTTCAGGTGCCAGGAAATGGCCTCGCCCTCCCGATCCGGGTCGGTCGCGAGATAGACGGTGTCCGCCTTGGCGGCTTCCGTCTTCAGCTCCTTGATGAGGGCTTCCTTGCCCCGCACCGGAATATACTGGGGGGCAAAATTATGCTCGATATCCACACCCATTTTGCTCTTGGGCAGGTCCCGCAGGTGGCCCATGCTGGCCTTGACGGTGTAGCCAGGGCCGAGGTACTGTCCGATGGTCTTTGCTTTGGAGGGGGACTCCACGATCACAAGATTGTTGGTCTTACCCATATTCTCAAAATTCTCCGTTTCGTTACTTTAAAGAAATCTGCTTTCCCGGCAGCCGGCGGATCACGCCCTTCAGCTCCAGCATGGTCAAAATGCCCAGAAGCTTTCCGGTGGTCATCCCGGTTTCGGCAATCACATCGTCCACCAGCCGCTGACCGCCGCGAAGGATCTCTACAACCTGACGCTCCTCCGAAGACAGTCTGGAAAGGGTAGCATTGACGTCACTATAAGCCTCCCGCGGCTCCTTGTCAATGGATTTTTTCTCTAAGTTTTTCTTAAGATCCGACATTTCCTCCGGAATCCGGGGGGATTGGGCCACCTTGGGCGGGGCTTTTTCCGCTTCCAACCCGGCCCGGCGCACCTCGTCCGGGTAGGCCCGCTGGCGGGGCGTCCCGTCTTCCCGGTGAATTTTCTCCGGGAAAAGGGCCTGATATTCGCTGAGCACATCCCAGCCGGAGGAAACCATGATGGCCCCGTCCCGCAGAAGGGCGTTGCTGCCGGCACAGGTGGGAATGTCGATATTTCCCGGCACCGCAAACACATCCCTGCCCTGCTCCAGCGCCAGCCGGGCGGTGATCAGCGCGCCGCTTTTTTCCGGCGCTTCCACCACCAGCACGCCGCAGCTCAGGCCGCTGATAATCCGGTTCCGCTTGGGGAAGGTCCACTTTGCCGCCGGCTGGCCCGGGGCAAATTCGCTGAGAATGCAGCCGTAGCTTTCCACGTCCCGGAACAGCGCCCGGTTGGACTGGGGATACACAATGTCCGCGCCGCAGCCCAGCACGCCGATGGTCATTGCCCCGGCGGTCAGCGCCCCGGACATGGCTAGCCCATCAATGCCGTAGGCCAGCCCGGACACCACCGCGCCGCCGCATTTTCCGATCTGGTAGCCCATGCGCTTGGCAACCGTCAGACCGTAGGCCGATGCCTTCCGGGTACCCACCACGCCAATCACCGGGATGGCGTCAAAATCCGGAAGCTGCCCCTTGTAGTAGAGAACCAACGGCGGATCGGGGATGTTTTTCAGTCGAATGGGATACGCCGCGTCCTGAAAGGTCAGAATCCCCAGCCGTTTCCGGCGGCAATCCTCCAGAATTTCCTCAGAGGGCATCAGGTTCTTATCCATCAGCGCTTCCCGGGCCTCCGGCGTCAGACCGGGAACCGGATTGAGAGCCTTTTCATCCGCGAAAAATACCGCCTCCGGGTCACGAAAATGCTCCAGCAGCGCCGCTTTCAGCCGGTCGTTCACCGCCGGACGGTGCGCCAGCCATATCCAGTGTACCAGCATTTTCGTTCACCTTGCTTTTTCTCTAAGTTACTGTTTCATCTGCCACAGGACGATGGTCGCCGCCACGGCGGCGTTCAGGGATTCGCAGTGGGGATTCATGGGAATAATCAATTCCGCGTCGGCGCTGTCCAGAATTTCCTGCCGGACGCCCCGGCCCTCGCTGCCGATGACCACCGCCATGGTTCGCAGCTCTGCCTGCCGCAGGTCTTTGGCCCGGGGACTCAGCGCGGTGACGCCGATGGGAATGCCCGCCTGACGGCATTTCTGTTCGGCTTCTTCCCATGTGGTCAGCACCGGCTGGACGCGGAACACCGCCCCCATGCCGGCCCGAACCACCTTATGGCTGTAGGGGTCGGCGCAACCCTCCAGCAGGGCCACGGGAATATCCAGCGCGTCGGCGGTGCGCAGAATGGTGCCCAAATTTCCCGGGTCCTGAATGCCGTCCAGCAGCAGCATTCCGGGGGTCGGCACAAACGCCTTTTTTTCCGGCAGGCGGCACAGAAACAGCGCCCCCTGGGGGGTCTCCATGGGCGAGACGGAGGCCATCACATCCTCCGGCACCCGAATCAGGCGTACATTTTCGGGCAGTTCCGCTTCCACACCCTCGGACAGAATCACCGTGTCCAGTCCCGGGCAGTAGCGCACCGCTTCGGCAAGCAGCTTGATGCCGTCAGCCGCGTACAGCCCCGCTTCCTCCCGAGCCTTCCGGGAGGAAAGCAGCTTTCGCACCTGCTGCAAAAGGGGATTTTTCCGGGACGTAATCACCTGCTCCATCACAGCTTCTGCACCGCCTCAAGGGCGTAATTGTCCCCCAGCACCACCATGACATCGCCTTCGGCGATGCAGTAGTCCGCCGAAGGGGACACATTGGTTTTCTTGTCGTTTTCCACCGCGATGATATTCACGCCCAGCTTGGCCCGGATGTTCAGCTCTTTGATGGTCTTGCCAATCCAGCTCTTCGGGGCGGGAATTTCCAGAATGCCGTAGTCCTCGCTCAGCTCGATATATTCCAGAACGTTGTGGGAATTCAGGCTCCGGGCCAGCCGCTGGGCGTTCTCCTGCTCGGGGATAATCACCCGGTCCACGCCCAGCTTTTCCAGCACCTTCCGGTGGGTCTCGTCGTGGGCCTTGCAGATGACGTAGGGCACGCCCAGCTCCTTGAGATTCATGGCGGTGAGCACGGAAGCGGCAAGATTGCTGCCGATGGCAATGATGGCGCAGTCGAAATTCCGGGCGCCCAGTGCCCGCAGAACTTCCTTGTCCTGCCCGTCGCCCACCACCGCGTGGGTCACGTCGTCGGCCACCTGCTGCACCAGATCGCTGCGCTTATCCAGCGCCAGCACCTCCGCGCCCAGCATACACAGCTGCCGGGCAAGGGTCTGACCGAACCGGCCCAAACCAATGACAATGTAAGATTTCATACACATTCTCCTATCCAATCAGCAGGTTTGTTTCCGCGTAGCGGAAGCGTTCCTCCGCTTTGTCGCCTTCCAGGAAGCCCATGCTGATGGTCAGCACGCCCACCCGGCCGAAATACATATAAATAATAATCAGGATCTGAGACGCGATGCTTAAGTGCCCCGTGGCCCCCGCCGTCAGGCCCACGGTGCCCAGGGCGGATACCGCCTCATACAGGGCGTCCGTAAAGGCAACGGGGGACGTGGCGCTGATGAAAACCCCGCCCAGCAGGGAAAGGCTCACCATCATAAAGGCGATGGTCATGGCATCCAGCACCTGCCCCTGGGGGATGGTGCGCTGGAACACGCACACCCGGCTTCTGCCCCGTGCCCGGGAGGCCAGGAACAGCACCAGCACAATAAAGGTCACGGTTTTCAGGCCGCCTGCCGTGGAGCCGGAGGAGCCGCCGATGAGCATAAAGAACAGACACACCGCCTTGCCCGCGTCGGTCAGGGCCCCCTGATCGATGGAGGCAAAGCCCGCAGTGCGCAGGGTCACGGACTGGAACAGACCGCCCAGCAGCTTGTCCGGCAGGGACATTCCCCCCAGCGTCGCCGGGTTGTTCCATTCCAGAACACAGGTGAGAATCCACGCGGACAGAATCAGCGCAAGGGTCGTCACCAGCACCAGCCGGGTGTATACGCTGAAGCTTCGGAACCGCTTCTTTTCCAGAATTTCCTCCCACACGAGGAAGCCCAGTCCGCCCACGATAATCAGGGCCATCAGGGTCAGCAGCACCACCGGGTCAGACTGAAACCGCATCACGCTGGAGCCCGGTTCCAGCGCTCCGAAAATGTCGAAGCCCGCGTTGCAGAAGGCGGAAACGGAATGAAACACGCCCCATTTCAGGGCCTGAAACCACCCATATTCCGGCAAAAAATGCAAAAACAGAATGGCCGCGCCGATGCCCTCGATGAGGAAGCTGCCCTTGAGCACCATGCGCTGGAGCCGGACGATGCCGTTGATGTCGCCCACGCTCAGGGCCTGAGCCATCACCAGCCGCTGCTTTAAACCAATGCGCCGCCGCAGAATAAAAACGATCAGCGTCGCCGCCGACATAAAGCCCAGTCCGCCGATCTGAATCAGGCACAGCAGCACGATCTGACCGAAGCCGCTCCACTGGCTCCAGGTGTCAAACAGGGACAGGCCGGTAACGCAGGTAGCCGAGGTCGCCGTGAACAGCGCCGGAAGAAATCCTGCCGACACCCCGTTTCGGGAGGCGGCGGGCAGATTCAGCAGCAGCGCCCCCAGCAGGATAATCGCAGCGAACACCGCCGCAATGACTTTTGTGGCGCTGAGGCTTTTGGGCCGGTTCTTCATCCAGAATTGATAGAGTTTCGCTCGCAGAGACATGGGCTGATTCCTCTCCTACAGGCACACTTCGCCATAATACTTTGTACCATTATAGCAACTTTTATGGTATTTGCAAGTCATAATTCTTCAGGCTCCATATACGTTGGTCAACCACTGTAGGGGGCGATAATGCGGTAAATTGTTCTTTCGTTGACAATTGACAGTTGAAAGTTGAAAGTTGTGGTATCCCTTCGGGATAATTTCAATTGTCCCGGAGGGACTCCTTAACTGTTAACTGTCAACTTTCCACTCAATCAAATTCCCCTTTTGCTGCCTTTGGGGTCTGTCAGGGCGTCTCAAAGCACCGTCATCATATTATAGTGCTTCATGAGCCGGATATCCTCTTTCGTCACCTTCAGCTTTCCGGTCAGGTTCTCGTCCATGGCAAGCCGTTTCTTCGAAATCAGCATTTTGATGGCCACCGGCATAATTGGCCGGGCGGACAGGCCGGTAAACAGGCCCCAGATGGTATCGGAAGTTGTAAAGGTGGCAAGAATCTGACAGAAGGCCCGCTCCATGGGGGAGGCCTGATTGGTCAGGGTGATGTTGGTGATGGCGTCGTAGTGCTCCATATAGCCCCAGAAGGCAGTGCCGCAGTTCTGATAGCTGTCAAAATCCGTAAAGTTTATATACGCCATGATTTTGTAGCGGTGATCCTCCGACAGCAGCAGCACGTCGAACACCGCGGCAACAATGCGGTTCACCCGCCCGTCATAGTAATAGCCGTAGAACTGGGTCAGACCGCTGAAAAAGTTCGCCTGGGCCTCCGGTTCCTGAATGGGAGCCCGCTCCGGAGTACAGTAGAGCAGCTGCTCCACGTGAATGCCCAAAGCCCGGGAAATTTCGTAAATTGTTTCAATGTCCAGCACAATTTCCCCGGTTTCGTACTTGGACAGGGTGGATTTGTTCTTACAGAGAATCTGCGCCAATTCCTCCAGCGTCATATGCCGGGCCTTGCGGAAGGCGCGGATGCGTTTTCCGATCTCGTGACTGATCTGTGCCATAGGGGCCTCCTTTGTTTCGTAAGAATCAACTATTTGCTGGTTTCTCCTGCATTTTCGGCTGTTGCCGTAATTATAACACAAATCCTTCAAAAAATCTATTATAAAGCAACGAATTCTCCAAAAAGTTTCTTGTCAGGAAACCTGATTTCGCTTGCGGGAAGCGGGCAAATCCGATAGGATACAGGTATTCAACTATGGAAGGGGCATTCCCATGAAACGCAGTCTTACCTTCAAGGAAACCGTCGCCATCACCAGTATGCTGTTCGGCATGTTCTTCGGCGCGGGCAACCTGATCTTCCCGGCAAAGCTGGGCATCGACGCGGGCAGCTCCATTTGGAGCGCCTTTTTCGGCGTCTTCATCACCGCTGTGGGCATTCCCATGCTGGCGGTGGTGGCGCTGGGTCTGAGCCGCAGCGAGGGCGTGGTGGAGCTGTCCGGGCGGGTCTCAAAAAACTACAGCCTGTTCTTCTGCACCCTCCTCTACCTCACCATCGGCCCCCTGTTCGCCATTCCCCGGTGCGCCAGCACCGCCTTCTCCGTGGGCGCGGTAAAACTGCTGCCGGGTGGGCATGAGGGGCTGTTTCTTGCCCTGTTTTCCTTGGTTTTCTTCGCCGCCACCCTGTATTTTTCCCTGAAACCCGGCGGAATTATGACGTGGATTGGAAAATGGCTGAACCCGGTGTTCCTGCTGTTTCTGGCAGTGCTGGTAGTCGCCGCCCTGCTCAGGCCCGTTACTGGCGTTTCCGCCGTCACACCGGCGGCGGGCTATGAAACTGCGGGCGGGGCCTTCTTCCGGGGCTTTCTGGAGGGCTACAACACTCTGGACGCGCTGGCGGGTCTGGCCTTCGGTATCGTGGTCATTGACGTGGTGCGCTCCCACGGCATTCAACAGCCGGAGGATATCGCGTCCAACACCGCCAAGGCCGGGATTTTCAGCTGCCTGTTCATGGGCCTGATTTATCTCTTCATCATCCTGATTTGCGCCCAGAGCGCCCCCATTTGTGACGGGGCTGCCAACGGCGGCGAGGTGCTGGGGCTCATTGCCGACCACTTTTTTCACGCCGCGGGCTCCCTGCTCATGACCGCAATCGTCACCTTCGCCTGCCTGAAAACCGCCATCGGACTGGTCACCAGCTGCTCCAAGGCCTTCGTGGATATGTTCCCGAAAGGGCCGGGTTACAACCTGTGGGCGGTCATTTTCAGTGTGGTTTCCTTCGGAATCGCCAATTTCGGCCTGTCCTCCATTGTGGCATGGTGCGTGCCGGTGCTCATGTTCCTGTACCCGCTGGCCATCACGCTGGTGCTGCTGGCTTTGTTCGGCAAGGCTTTCGGAAACCGCAAGGGCGTCTATGTCTGGACCACCGCCTTTACGCTGGTGGCGGC
>JAXEXE010000003.1:0-18028 GCA_034113565.1 Faecousia sp. | reverse complement strand
CTGTTCTGCATGATGCTGGACTGGCACGTCCGGGGCTTCGACAGCTCCGTGGAGGAAATCTCCCAATCCCTGCTGACGCTGCTGTCCGCACCCCTGCACCCCTACGGTTAATCCCATCCGCCCGGAAGGTTTTCCCGCCTTTCGGGCTTCTTTTATACTAACTCTTGATTGAAAACTTTAATTCTTTCCGGCCTGAATTGCGCCAGAATGCGTTATCTTCCTTGCTGGGCGTCAGCCCAGCAGCGTCATCTGCCTTTTCTGGCACAATTCATTCTCGGAAAGCTTTTAAAGCTTTCAATCAAGAATTAGTATTATCCCGTCATGTTCGCCAATTGGGAACGGTTGTCCGTCCTGGAATTGCACGATTGAGAGAAATTATCCAAGCCGATTGAAAATTCATGGATTTTGGTGTATGATACACACTAATGAGGAATCGACAATTCATAAAATTTGGAGGCTGCCATGAATATGCAAATGGCGACAGACGAATATGCACAGGCTCTGAAGGCCGGTCAGAAGGAATACAGGGATCTGACCGCCGCCGGACGTCCGGCCCATCCCGCGGTGCTGGATGAGCTGCTGCCGGAGAACTCCGCCGAAACCGTGGTGGACGTGGGACTCATTGAGATTCCCGCGGAGCGGATCGTCGGAACCAAGTCCGCCGGACGTATCACCGCCTTTACCCCCACCTTCAAGCCCCTGCTGGATTCCAAGTCGGAATTCGCCGCCAAGTGGATTAGCCTGTGCGCCGCCCATCTGGGAGACACGGGCATCACCGACCCCATTTTGTGCTATGAATACCTGGGCAATTTCTATGTGCAGGAGGGCAACAAGCGGGTCAGCGTCCTTCGATATTTCGATGCTCCCCGGATTCCCGGCAATGTCCGCCGGATCATGCCCCCGCCCTCCGACGACCCCCGCGTCCGGGCCTACTATGAATTTCTGGATTTCTATAAGGGCTCCAAGCTCTACTGCATCCAGTTCCGCCGCCCCGGCGACTACGCCAAGCTTCTTAGCCATCTGGATAAGAAAATGGGTGAGCCCTGGACCGAGGACGAGCAGCGGACCTTCCGTGCCTACTTCCACTACTTCCGGGACGCCTTCCTGTCCATGGATTCCCGGAAGGAGGACGTGCTCCCCGGTGAGGCGCTGCTGCTGTGGCTGGAGCTGTATCCCTACGAGGATCTGGGAAAACTCTCCACGGCGGATCTCAAAAAGAGTGTCGCCGCCCTGTGGGACGACATGGTGACCTCCACCAAGGAGGACGCCGTCAAGGTGCAGACCAAGGCCGAGGATCAGACCAAAACCAACCTGGTCACACGACTGGTGTCCGGTCTGGACACCCTGAACGTTGCGTTCATCCACCAGCTGAACCCCGCCCAAAGCGCCTGGGTGCTGGGCCATGAGGAGGGCCGGGCGCACATTGAGGAGGTCTTCGGCGACAAGATCACCGTGCACAGCTACTTTGACGCCAACACCACGGAAGCCGCGGAGGCCAAAATTGAGCAGGCCGTCACCGAGGGCGCTCAGGTGATTTTTACCACTGCCCCGCCCCTCAGCACCGCCACGCTGAAGGCCGCCGTGAAATACCCCAAGGTGCGGTTCCTCAACTGCTCCGTGGATCAGGCCTATTCCAGCATCCGCGCCTACTACGGGCGGATCTATGAAGCGAAGTTCATCACCGGTGCCATTGCCGGCGCCATGGCGGGAGACGACCGCATCGGCTACATCGCCTCCTACCCCATTTTCGGCGTACCCGCCTCCATCAACGCCTTCGCCCTGGGCGCCCAGATGACCAATCCCCGGGCCCAGATCGAGCTGCGGTGGTCCTGCGTGGCAGGCACCCCTCAGGCGGATTTTCTGGCCGACGGCATCCGGGTGGTGTCCAACCGGGATACCCCCACTCAGTCGAAAATGTATCTGGATTTCTGCAGCTACGGCACCTACCTGATGGACAGCCGGGGCGGTCTCATTTCCCTGGCCAGCCCCGTGTGGGTCTGGGGCAAATTCTATGAATTCGTCATCCGCAGCATTCTCTCCGGCGGCTGGAAGCGGGACAAGGCCGATACCACCGCCCTGAACTTCTGGCTTGGCATGGACAGCGGTGTCATCGGCGTGGGCCTGTCCGACAAGCTGCCCGAGGGCGTGCGCCAGATGGCGAACCTGCTGAAGACCAATCTGGAAAGCGGCACCCTCGACCCCTTCTTCCGCCGGATTGTGGCCCAGGACGGCACCGTGAAAAACGACGGTCAGCGGCATTTCACCCCGGAAGAAGTGCTGCACATGGACTGGCTGTGTGACAATGTGGTGGGCTCCATCCCACCCTTTGAAGAAATTCTCCCCGTTGCCCAGAAGATGGTGCGTCAGCTGGGTATCTACCGGGATTCCATTCCGCCGGAAAAGGAGGCTGTTATCCGTGAAGATTCTGGCCATCTCCGATGAGGAGTGCCCCGCCCTGTGGGATTACTACACCCCCGGCAGGCTGGATGATTACGACCTGATTCTTTCCTGCGGCGACCTGAACGCCAAATACCTGAGTTTTCTGGTCACCATGGCAAAATGCCCGGTATTGTATGTCCACGGCAATCACGACGTAAACTACAATCAGGTGCCCCCCGAGGGCTGCGACTGCATCGACGGGCACATCGTGGAATATAACGGCATCCGGATTCTGGGCCTTGGAGGCTGCCGCCGGTATCATCCCGGCCCCCACCAGTATTCCGACAGTCAGATGCGCGGACGCATCGCAAAACTCAGCTGGAAGCTCAAACGGATGGGCGGCGTGGACATTGTCGTAACCCACGCGCCCCCGGCCGGTCTGGGCGACGACGAGGACCCGGCCCACTGGGGCTTTGACGCGCTGGTGGAGCTGCTGGACAAGTACCACCCCCCGATTCTGGTGCACGGGCATGTACATACCTCCTACAACCACCAGATTCCGAGGGAAATTTCGTATCAGGGCACCCGGATTCTCAATGCCTGTGAGCGGTATGTCTTTGAAATAGAGGATCGCCCCGTTAAGACGAAAAACCTCTATCAGGTCATTTACAAAACCCGCAGATCCCATACCGGTGCCCCCAGTATGACCCTGCGCTGAAAGGAAAGTAAGCCTATGTTTACCGGTTTTACCCCGGAAACCGTGGATTTTCTCTGGGGAATCCGCATGAACAACAACCGGGACTGGTTTTTGGAACACAAGAAGCAGTATACGGACGCCCTGTATGAGCCCATGAAGGCACTGGGGCAGGCGGTATTTCAACCCTTTCTCGACAAGCCCGGCAACATTCTGAAGGTCAGCCGCATCTACCGGGACGCCCGGCTGCACCCGCCCACGCCCTACAAGGAAAGCCTGTGGCTGTGCATCCGGCAGGAGGTGGACTGGTGGGCGGAGAACCCCTGCCTGTACTTTGAGATCACCCCGGAGGGGGCGTCCTACGGCTTTTTCTATTGGAAGCCCCGCACGGCGGTTCTCGAGACCTTCCGCCAACGGATTTCCGCCAAACCCGACGAATTTCTGAAGCTGATTCGTGACACAGAAGCAGCAACAGGCGTGAACGTCACCGCCCAGTGCTATAAGCGCCCGAAAATCCCCGAAAATCCGGCCCTTGCCCCCTATTTCACCTGGAAGGGCGAGATCGGCTGTACCCGCAGCATCGAGCCGGGAGATGCCCTGTTCGGCCCCCAGCTGGAGGGAGAAGTGAAGGACTTTTTCGAAAAGCTGACACCGCTTTACGAGTATTTCAATCAATATGTCGTCTAACCGACCGTAGGGCGGGGTCATGACCCCGCCGACCAGTTGAAAAAAGGCAGCGGGCTAAAAACGACGCACACGGTGCATTTCCAAAAAGACGAAATCGTCACAAAAATCGGTGCGTCGGCGGAGTCATGACTCCGCCCTACGAAACACAAAGAATCGGAGAGATAAGACTATGAAGAACACCATTTTCACCGGCATGGCTTCCGCCATTGTCACTCCCATGGTCTCCGACGGCTCCATTGACTACGAAGCCCTGGGCCGCTTCATCGAATTCCAGATTGAAAACGGCATCAACGCGCTGGTGGTCATGGGCACCACCGGCGAGAACGCCACCATCGAACCGGAAGACCAGAAAAAGGTCATCGCCTACACCGTGGAGAAGGTCGCTAAGCGTGTCCCCGTCATCGCCGGCACCGGCACCAATAACACCGAGCACGTGCTGCACAACACCAAAAACGCCTGCGAGGTGGGCGCGGACGCCATTCTCGTGGTGACCCCCTACTACAACAAGGCCACCCAGAACGGCCTCATCAAGCACTTCACCACCGTGGCCGACGCTTCCACTGTGCCCATGATTCTCTACAACGTGCCCGGACGCACCGGCTGCAACCTGCTGCCCAAGACCATCGCGAAGCTTGCCGAGCATCCCAACATCGCGGCTGTCAAAGAAGCCACCGGCAGCATGGCCCAGATGGTGGAGATCATGCACCTGTGCGGCGACAAGCTGGACGTCTACTCCGGCGAGGACGCCCTCACCGTACCCATGATGGCTATGGGCGCCAAGGGCACCATCAGCGTGCTGAGCAACGTGGCTCCGAAGCAGTCCGTTGCCATGACCGACGCCTGCCTGCGGGGGGATTATGCCGCCGCCGCGAAGCTGCAGTGCGACCTGCTGCCTCTCATCAATGCCCTGTTCAGCGAGGTCAATCCCATCCCTGTCAAGGCCGGCACCGCCGCCATGGGCTTCGGCACCGACACCCTGCGGCTGCCCCTGACCCCCATGGAGGATACCACCCGGGCCGTTCTCTTTGCCGAGATGAGAAAACTGGGTATTAACGTATGAAAGCTGTGATTTGCGGCGCCAACGGCGCTATGGGTAAGCTGATCTGCGGGATTCTCGGTGACGAGGTCGTGGGCAAGGTCAGCATCGACGGGGAAAACGGCGTTCCCAAAACCTTTGACGCGCTGGGCCCGGTGGAAGCGGACGTGGTGGTGGACTTCTCCCACCATACTGCCATTTCCGGCGTTCTGGACTACGCGAAAAAAATCGGCGCGGCTGCCATCATCGGCACCACCGGCCACACCGAGGAGGAAAAGGCCCTGATCTACGCCGCCGCCAAAGAGATTCCCGTGTTTTTCAGCGGCAATATGAGCCTTGGCGTCGCAGTGCTGTGCCGCCTTGCCAAGGAAGCCGCCAAATACTTCCCCGACGCGGACATTGAAATCGTGGAGGCCCACCACAACCGGAAGGTGGACGCCCCCAGCGGCACGGCGCTGATGCTCTTCAACGCCGTGAAGGAGGTTCGTCCCAACGCCGTGGCAAACTGCGGCCGCTCCGGCGAGTGCAAGCGCACCAAGGACGAAATCGGCATCTCTTCCCTCCGTATGGGCACGGTGGTGGGTGTTCACGAGGTGATTCTGCACACCGGCACCCAGCAGCTGACCCTGAAGCACGAGGCAATTACCCGGGCCATGCTGGCAGACGGCGCGGTAGACGCCGCCCGGTTCATGCTGGGAAAGAGCGTGGGACTGTATAATATGGAGAGCATTTTGGGAGAGTGAAGAGTGGAGAGTGCAGAGTGAAGATATTTTAATTCATCGCCGAAGGCGATACCATCACTCCACACTCCACTCTCAACACTCCACTCTGAACGGAGGCTATTTATGACCGTAACCTATATGAACGGCGCGGGCAATGACTTTATGGTCATCGATGCCCGGGGCCAGACGCTGGATTTTGAAGCGCTGGCGAAAAAATTATGTAAACTAGCAAACGCCGACGGGTTTATGGCGGTGGACAACTCGGGCAAGGCCGATTTCAAGCTTCATTTTTACAACGCCGACGGCTCCCGGGGCGAGATGTGCGGCAACGGCGCCCGGTGCATCTGCCGCTACGCCTTCGATCACGACATCGCCGGGGAGAGCATGGTGGTGGAGACGGACGCGGGACTGGTGCCCGGCAAGCGGCTCAGCGAAAGCCAGTACCGGGTGAAGCTGAACAACCCCGGCGTGCTGGACCTGCACCGCAAGGGGGACATTGCCTATGTGGAGCTGGGCAATCCCGGCGTGCCCCATGCCGTCGCGGAATATGCGGGCGATCTGTGGGCCGACGCCGATTCCCTCCGGGAGAGAATGCGGGCATTGCGGTTTGACCCGGCCTTCCCCAAAGGGGCCAATGTGAATTTCTATCAGGTACTGGCCCCCGGCGAGGTAAGAATGCTGACCTTTGAGCGTGGGGTGGAGGATTTTACCCTGGCCTGCGGCACCGGCTGCGGCTCCACCGCTTCCGTGCTGTGGCTGGAAGGGAAGCTTCCCGGCGGGGTGCTCACCGCCCACAACCGGGGCGGCACGCTGAAGGTGACCATCGGCGGCGAGGGGGACACCATCACCGCCATCGAACTGGAAGGCCCTACCGCAGTAGTAGCAGTTCTGGAAATATGACCAGCAGGAGAGTATGCCCATGAAAACGCCCAGATTGTTTATCGTCATTCCCTGCTACAACGAGGAAGCGGTGCTGCCCATTACCGCGCCGCTGTTCCGGGACAAGCTGCTTTCCCTGTCCCAACAGGGCATAATCAGCCCCGACAGCCGGGTACTGTTCGTCAACGACGGCAGCAAAGACAATACTTGGAATCTCATTTGTCAGCTTGCCAAAGAGGACGAGCACTACATGGGCATCTGCCTGAGCCGAAACCGGGGCCATCAGAACGCATTGCTCGCAGGCCTGATGGAGGCCAAAGACAAGTGCGACATCACCATCTCCATCGACTGCGACGGGCAGGACGATATCAATGCCATGGACGCCATGGTGGACGAGTACCTGTCCGGGGCGGAGATTGTCTACGGTGTGCGCAGTAAGCGGGACACGGACACCTTCTTCAAGCGCTTCACCGCCGAGAGCTTCTACAAGCTCATGAAGTGGATGGGCGCGGACACGGTGTACAACCACGCGGACTACCGGCTGGTGTCCAGCCGGGCGCTGAAGGAATTCGCCAATTTCAAGGAGGTCAACATTTTCCTCCGGGGTATGTTCCCGCTGGTGGGCTTCAAGAGCACCTGCGTCTATTATGAGCGTCATGAACGCATCGCCGGAGAGAGTCACTACCCCCTGAAAAAAATGCTGGCGCTGGCCTTTGACGGCATTACCAGTCTCAGCATCAAGCCCATCCGCATCATCACCGGGCTGGGGGTGGTCATTTCGCTGGTAGCCTTCGCCCTGATCGTCTACGCGCTGGTGTCCTACTTCACCGGCAACGTGGTCAGCGGCTGGGCAAGCTCCCTCATTGTCACCTGCTTCCTGGGGGGCATCCAGCTGATTTCTCTGGGTGTCATCGGCGAGTACATCGGAAAAATCTACATGGAAACAAAGGCCCGGCCCCGGTTTATTATTTCGGAGCGGACGGAGGAGAATAAGTAAAAAGCAGCCCCGCGGATGTCAAAATCCGCGGGGTTTCCGCTGTCAACACTTCGTTGGGCGGGGTCATGACCCCGCCCTACAACACTCAGAATCGGTAGCCAGCTTCCAATAACCGGGTCAGGGCCTCATTGGCTTCCTCGTCGGTAAACAAGCCGGTATAGCGCTGGTCGATGGCGAGGGCTTCCAGCGCCAGCTCCAGACGGCCCTTGTCTTTCAGGGCGTTGAAGCCGTCGCTGAGCCGCCGGCCGGAAAGGCACCGGTGGGCCGCCTTCATGGCTTCCTCCGCCGGCACCGGGCGCATTTTGACCCCCAGCGCGGCGGCTTTTTCCCGGGCGGACACCCAGGCCGCAATGAATTTTTCTTCCATATTTCTCTCCTTACTCCCGCCGCAATGCTTCGATGGGGTTCAGATTTGCCGCCTGAATGGCGGGCAGCATTCCGAAAATCACGCCGATTAGGGTGGAGAATACCACCGCCACGCCGATGGCGGGCACGCTGATGGACACGGGAATCTGCATAATCTTCGAAATCGCCTGAGCCAGAATCACCCCGCTAACCACGCCGATGATGCCGCCCAGACTGGTGAGCACCGCGGACTCCGTCAAAAATTGCAGCAGAATCCGCTTTTTCTTGGCGCCAATGGCCTTTTTCAGACCGATTTCGCTGGTTCGCTCGGTGACAGACACCAGCATGATGTTCATAACGCCGATGCCGCCCACCAACAGAGAAATGCTGGCGATCCAGATGAGCTGGGTGTTGGTGGCCTGAGACATTTTTTGCAGCTGCTGGGCCTGTTCCAGCATATCCTCGCTGCGGTAGTCCAGCTTGGAGGTGGTGTCCAGGATTTGCTTTTCCGTCAGCAGATCCGCCGCTTCCTTGCCGGCGGTGGTCATGGCGTCGGTGTTCTCCACCTTGATGGCCACGCTTTGGGGCTCGTCAAAGCGGTAGGCCGTGGGCCACACGCTGTCGGGAATGTAGACGTTTCCGGCGGATTGGTTTACATAAATCTGGTAATCCTTCATGGAATTGATGACCGGCGCAAACTCCTGGGACTGAGCCACCACACCCACCACAATGTAGGCATCGCCTTGCAGCTCCAAGGTCTTTCCCACCGGGTCCACGCCGCCAAACAGGTTGGTTGCCACACCGGTGTCCACCAGCATGACCTTCTTATGGTTACCATAATCATCCTGTGTGAATCCCCGGCCGGATTTCACCTGATAGCCGTAAACGCTGAGAAAATTCTCGTCAATTCCGTAGAGTTTTCCGTTAAACTGGGTATTCTGGTAGAACAGCTGGTCGACATAACTCCGGCTGTGATACAGAGACACCTGCTCCGCGCCGTCGATCTTCTCCAAATCCTGCCGGGTTTCCTCGGTGATGCACCGCACGCCCTGCGGGATGGGATTCCAGCTCAGGTCGTAGACCTGCCCGTCCTTGTTCAGCTGAACGGTGACCACGTTGTTGCCCGCGCCGATGAGGTTTTCCTTGATCTGCTCGTTGGTGCCCTGAATGGTGGACACGATGGTGATGATGGAGGCGATGCCGATGATAATGCCCAGCATTGTCAGCACGGAGCGCATTTTGTGGCCCCAGATGCCCTGAAAGGCAAGTCCGATATTCTCTCGCATGGAACCACCTCCTTAGTAGCCGTACAGCGCCGACAGGTCGCTTTCTTCTGTGGCCGCGCCGGGCTTCACATTTTTGCCGTAGGGGAAGGCCACATAGTCATCGGCGGTCAGGCCGCTGCGGATTTCCGTGTAGCTGCCCCACAGGGACTCGCCCGTGGTGACGGTGCGCTTTTCCAGGCGACCGTTTTTGCCCCGGACGTAGACGTAAGGCTCCCCCTCGTCTGTACGGAGGAAGGGATTTTCGAGATACACGCCGTTTTCCGCCTCCGCCGCGGAGTAGGTCACGCTGACATAGCTGCCCTCCTGCAAATCGGCGGTGCCGTCAATGAAGACCCGGAAGGGATAGTAGGAGGCGTTGGGATTGCCCATGCCGTTCCAGCCGTCGCTCTGGGTGGGGAAATCGCCGATAGACTCCACCGTGCCGGTGTACATGG
This sequence comes from Faecousia sp., assembly GCA_034113565.1. Classification (GTDB taxonomy): domain Bacteria; phylum Bacillota; class Clostridia; order Oscillospirales; family Oscillospiraceae; genus Faecousia. The sequence goes on along the minus strand of JAXEXE010000003.1, from coordinate 8,569 downwards.
CGCCGGTGTTCCAGTCGTTGATGGTGACCTCCTGTCCGGGCTTAAGATTGTCCTTTTCCAGCTCGCTGACGCTGCCCTGTACATAGAACCCGCCGCCGCCGGAAACCTTTATCATGGGCTGCTTGTTCTGCCGGGATTCCTCCTCGGTGAGCAGGCTTACCACCTCGCCGTCCAGCGTGGCCCGGATATTGCCGTCGGTGAACTCCCGCACCATGAGGTTATACTCGGATTCGGTCATTTTGGCGGAAGCAGACAGTTCTTTGATTTTCTTTTCCTGGTCCTTTCGCAGCTTGGCGATTTCCGCCGCCGTCATGCCGCTGCCAAAGTCGATGTTGGGGAAGGAAATGTCGGATTCCTTCTCCAAAGGGTCGGCAATGGGTGCGTCATAAAGCTGGAAGCCAAAGCCGCCGCCGTCATAGGCCGTCACATGGATGCCCTGCCAGACGGTCTTGGGGGCGTACTGCTTATCGCCATCCGTAACCCGCAGAACCATGTAAAACTCGTTAGCCCACACTGGCTCCTCAACCGGTTCCTCTACGGACAGGGTAAACTCGTACGCTTTGCTTTTGAGATTCGCAACTCCATCCGCTTCGTAGATTGCAGTGAGCTCATACTTCTCCTCCTCGTTGGGGGTGCCGCTCAGGATGATGTTGCCAGCGCCATTATTTACAATCTTCAGGGAACCCTTATCGGGTTTGCCATCGACTTCGGGGCCCAGGAATTTCAGTCTGAACTCCACATACTGTTTGTGTATAGGGTCGGTGATATTCGTCGTGAAATACAGATTTGCCGCTTTTCCCCTGCGTACAGAATAAACGCCTCCATTTACCACGCTCCAGCTGGAAATGCTGATAGATTTGGGAGCCGTCTGCTGAAGGGTCGCCATCTCCTGCTGGTACCAGTCTAGCATCGTCTCAGGGGAAGCGGGCGTCATGGGTGTGGTTGGCTCCTTAGGTGCAGAGGGTTCTGTTGGCGCGGAAGGCTCACTGGGCGCGGAGGGTTCCGTGGGCACGGAAGGCTCACTGGGCGCAGAAGGCTCAGATGGTTCACTGGATGCGGATGGTTCGCTGCTCTCGGGAATTGCCGACGCGCTGCTCCCGGGTTGGTCGGGATTCGCATTCTGCAAGCTCACCGCCCGTGTGTACAGGTATTTCAGCAGGCCGTTGTCAAGCGGTCTGTCCTTAGACAGCCAGACCACCAAAGGTTTCTCCGGACTGCTGCCATCCGCTTTCCCGTCCGATACCACCATGTAATCCTCGCCAGAGGCCACCTTCTGAATGGTATCTCCATAGTCCGTACTCACCGTGGGAATGTCAATATCCACATTCCCCATGGGTTCCAGCTTGTTGATGCGGGCCAGTTCCTCCTCGGCCTCCTTGACCTGCAATTTGGCCTTCTCCACATCCAGCCGCTTGCGCTCCAGCTCCAGTTCCGAAAGCGTCGTGTCGTAGGTCATGAGCACGTCGCCCTTTTTCACCGTGTCCCCTTCCTTCACCAGCACCTCGGTGACGGTCTGGGTGTCGGACAGGAACACGGTCTGAATTCGATCAGTGGTGACGGGGCCGTAGCTCTCCTGATTGTCGCCCCAGAATTCCGTCATGCCCACCATGGTGAAGGGGTACACGCCCACCGGCTCCCCCCGGCCCCGCAGGCCAAACACGATTCCCGCGACAATGGCGACAGCAGCCACCCCCGCGCTGACGGAGATCACGGCTTTTTTTGCCTTGCCCGTCAGCTTCACGTTAAGTTTCCTCATTGCTTTCCTCCTGAGTACGCAGCTCGCCGTCCAGAATGCGGAAGGTCTTGTCCGCACAGGCGGCGATGGAGGGTTCGTGGGTAATCATGATGATGGTCATACCCTCGCCGCTGAGACGGCGGAAAATTTCCATGATCTGATTGCCCGCCTTGGTGTCCAGCGCGCCGGTGGGCTCGTCCGCCAGCAGCAGCTCCGGATTTCCCACGATGGCCCGGGCAATGGCTACCCGCTGGCACTGTCCGCCGGACAGCTGGTTGGGCAGAAAGTGAATCCGCTCCCCCAGTCCCACGGCCTTCAACGCTTCCTCCGCCCGGGCCCGCCGTTCTTTTAGCGGCACGTCGGCATAGAGAAGGGGCAGGGCCACGTTGTCCAGAGCGTCCATTTTGGGAAGTAGGTGGAAGGACTGGAAGACGAAGCCGATGTGCTTATTGCGCACCTCCGCCAGATCGTCGTCACTTAAATCCTTCAAATCCCGGCCCTCCAGGGTGTAACGGCCCGAAGTGGGCACATCCAGACAGCCAATAATGTTCATCAGGGTGGTCTTGCCGGAGCCGGAGGGCCCCATGATGGCAAGGTAATCGCCCTTTTCCACCGTCAGATTGATATTTTTCAGCACCCGCACAGGCTCCCTGCCCTGCTGGTAGTCCTTGCAGATGTCCTTCAGTTCCAGAATGGGCATCACATCCCACCGCCTTCCTCCGGTTCCATCACCGGCTCGGTGTCAGCCACCGGCTGGTCGTGGGTGGTGGGCGCGCCGCTTCTACACAGCTCCGGGTCGGGGTAGGCAATGTAGTCTTCCAAAGAAAGACCTTCCGTGATTTTTTGTACATCGGTCATAGGGTCATAGTCTCCCAGCGTCACCGCCCGCTTTTCCAGCTTGCCGCCCTTTTCCGCCCAGACGTAGGCGGAGCCGTCCTCATTGTAGCACAGGAACGCGCCGCTGATACCTACACCGGGAGCATCGGCGCCGGTGTCCAGCTCAATGTACAGGTGCTGGCCCAGCATCAGGCCGTCGGTGGAGTCCAGCTCCACATAGAAGGGATACCGGCTGGCGGTGGTCATTTCGTCAGAGGAGGAACCGTAGTAGCGGTCAGTATCGCTGCCCTGGGTGGGATTTTCGTAGTCCACCAGCGTGACGGTGCCCGTCCACGCCGCGTTCTCCTCCGTCCGGGGCACCAGCTTCACCCGGTCCCCCTCCTTCAGGCTGCCCCGCTGCAATTCGCCCAGCACGCCCTTGACCCGGTAGGCGCCGGACTGCTGGATGGTGATGTAAGCGGCAGGCTTGCCGTCAGAATCGGTGGTGTCATTTTCGTTGATTTTCTGCACCCGCCCGGTGATGGGGGAAGTGACGGTAGAGTTGTCCAGCAGCTCCTGCGCCTTCTTCACCTCGTCCTCCTTGGTCTTCAGCTTCAGCTCCGCTTCCTTCTGGTCCACCTGAGCGGACTGAATCTCCACGGTGTATTGCAGCTTGGCGGTGCCGGAAAGACCGCTGCGCTCCCGTTCCAGTGTCTTGATTTTTTCCTTGTAGCTCTCAATGCTGCTCTTCAGCTGCTCCAGCTCCAGATTTTTCTTGTCCAGATTCAGCTGTAATTCCTCGGTGTCGTAGCTAAAAAGGGCCTGTCCCTCCTGCACGTCGTCGCCTTCCTTGACCAGAAGCTCGGCAATGGTTTTATCCGCGTCCCGATTGATTTCCGCGGTGTGTTCGGATACCACCATCCCCAAAAAGCGGTTTCCGGGAGCGATGCCGCCCATTGCCGCCAGCCGCTCCACCGACTGCACATACACCGCCGTTCCGCTGCCGCCGCAGGCGGAAAGCGTCAGGCACAGGGCGCAGACTAGCGCCGCCGCAAGTTTCCGTTTCATATCCGTTTCCCTCCAATATTCATAGTTGTTTCCCCTATTATACGGTTTTCCCATGTCGGAATCAACCATCTGATGTTTAAGGTTTACTTAAGGAATGGTGAAGTTTTTCTTTGTTTTTGGCGCGGCAGCGAAATCACGCGTCGCCGAAGCGTGAAAAAACCTTCCCCTGAGGGGAAGGTTATTCATCACTTTGCGCACTGAATTGGGAGAATCACTCCACAGTGACACTTTTTGCCAGATTCCTGGGCTTATCCACGTCCAGGCCCTTGGCAACGCTGACGTAGTAGCCCATGAGCTGCAGAGGCACCACCGCAAGGCTTCCCACAAAGTGCTCATCCGCCCGGGGCACGTAGACGGTGAAGTCTGCGTGGTCTTCCGTTTCGTACTTGCCGTAGGTGGTCAGGCCCATGAGATAGGCCCCCCGGCTCTTGCACTCCACCATGTTGCTGACGGTCTTTTCGTACAGGGCGCTCTGGGTCAGTACGCCGATGACCAGCGTGCCCGGCTCAATCAGGCTGATGGTGCCGTGCTTCAGTTCGCCCGCCGCGTAGGCTTCAGAGTGGACGTAGGATATTTCCTTCAGCTTGAGGCTTCCTTCCAGACACACCGCGTAGTCGACACCCCGCCCGATGAAGAACACATCGTGGGCGTTTGCGTACTTGGCGGCAAACCACTGGATGCGCTCCTTATCCTCCAGAATCTTCTCAATTTTCGCCGGAATTGCCTCCAATTCCGCCAGATAATAGCTGTATTTTTCCTCGTCAATGGTGCCCCGCACCAGTGCGAACTGCACCGCCAGACAGTACATCGCCGCCAGCTGGGCGCTGTAGGCCTTGGTGGTGGCCACGGAGATTTCCGGGCCTGCCAGCGTATAAAACACCTTGTCAGCCTCCCGGGCGATGGAGCTGCCCACCACGTTGACCACAGCCAGGGTGCGCACCCCCCGCTCCTTGGCCATCCGCAGGGCCGCCAGAGTATCCGCCGTCTCGCCGGACTGGCTGATGACGATAACCAGCGCGTTTTTATCTATCGGCGGCTTCCGGTAGCGGAATTCCGACGCCAGCTCCACCCGGACGGGGATGCCCGTCATATCCTCAATGACGTACTGGGACGCCATGCCCACGTGCCACGCGGAGCCGCAGGCGGCAATGACAATCTGGCTGGTTTCCCGCATTTCCTCGCCGGTCAGACCCACCTCGCTGAAATCAATAGCCCCGTTTTTGATGACGGAATGGAGAGTGTCCGCCACAGCCTTGGGCTGCTCGTGGATTTCCTTCATCATGAAGTGCTCAAAGCCCGCCTTTTCCGCCGCCTCGGCGTCCCACTCAATGCGGGCAGGCTCCTTGCATACTTCCTCGCCGTCCAGATTGTAGAAATGGGCCTCGCCGGGCAGCAGCCGGGCGAACTCGTGATTGCCGATGTAATAGACCTGCCGGGTGTACTTGAGAATGGCAGGCACATCGGAGGCCACATAGGTGTCCCCGTCGGCGATGCCGATAATCATGGGGCTTTCCTTCCGGGCCACCCAGATTTCACCGGGGTAGTCCTTGAACATCAGCTCCAGGGCGTAGGAGCCCCGGACGCGGACCATGGTCTTGGCAATGGCGTCGATGGGCCCGATCTTGTACTTTTTATAATAGTAGTCCACCAGCTTGACCACCACTTCCGTGTCGGTCTGGCTGTAGAACTGATAGCCGTGCTTGAGAAGCTTTTCCTTCAATTCGGCGTAATTCTCAATGATCCCGTTGTGAACGCCCACCACCTCGGACTCCACGCTGCCGGAGCCGGAACCGGTGCAGTTGCCGGAGACATGGGGATGGGCGTTGGTCTGGGAGGGCACCCCGTGGGTGGCCCAGCGGGTGTGACCGATGCCGCAGGTACCGGGCAGGGCCCGGCCGTCGTCGGTTTTTTCAGCCAGATTTTTCAGACGCCCTGTGGCCTTCACCACCTCAGCCAGCTTGCTCCCGTCCCGGACAGCCAGTCCGGCGGAGTCATAGCCCCGGTATTCCAGCTTACTCAGGCCGTCCAGCAGAATGGGCGCCGCCTGTTTCTTTCCGGTATAACCAACAATGCCACACATAAGCAGCCTCTTTCCCGGCCTGTCAACAGGCCGTTAAAAAAATCTTGTGGTACATTATAGCAAATCGGAATCGATTTTGCAACCTATTTCGTTGAAACCTGCAAATCGGAGCGTTCACGCTGTCCCAGACGGCAGTAAAATATGTGGGACAGGCCGCGCTCAGCCCGCCCCACATATTGCAAGATCCCCTTCCGCCCAACGAGAAAGTGCTAAGGAACCTCTGATTAAATCGGCAAGAACTGGCGGCAGAAGATTTTGGCTCAGCCGAAAGTTCTGAAAACGGAGGAATACTGTATGTATTTCCCGGTTTCAGAACTGCACGGATGGGGCAAAAGATTCGCCGACCAGCCGCAGACGATTTATTCAGAGGTTCCCTAAAAATTGGCGTAAATGAAGGCAGAATTGCCGCAGTACATCAGCATGGCAATCAGGAACACCCACACGCACAGCAGGAGCTTTCCCCGGAAGGTGTCCAGCGCGAGCCGGGCCGTGGGGGCGTTGCCGTCCAGACGAAACCGGGCGTACAGGTGGATCAGGGCGATGACAAGTCCGTAAATCACCACGAAGACGTTCACATAACATATGCCGTCTCCCCGGAACAGCCCGCAGAAAACTGCCATTGCCTGCGCCATGCTGTCCGCACGGAAAATCACCCAGCCGGCAGACACGAACAGACAATTGGCGGCGGTGCAAAGGGCCGTTTGCCACGGCGTCTTTTGGCTCCCCCGCTTGCCCAGCAGCCGGTGGATGACGCAGCCAAGGCCGTGATAGGCGCCCCAAACGAGATAGGTTGCGTTGGCCCCGTGCCACAGGCCGCTGAGTACCATGGTTATGAACAGGTTAACATAAGTTCTTAGCTTGCCCCGGCGGCTGCCGCCCAAAGGGATATACACATAGTCCCGGAACCAGCTGGACAGGCTGATGTGCCAACGCCGCCAGAAATCCGATGGGTTTTCCGCCAGATAGGGCAGATTGAAGTTTTTACCCAGATCAAAGTCCCAAATTGCGGCGATGCCGATTGCCATGTCGGAATAGCCGGAAAAATCGCAGTAAATTTGCAGGGAATAGCCCATCACCGCCATCGCAATGCTCAGGCCGTTGTAGGCTGCCGGGGCGGCAAACACCGCGTTCACCGCCACGCCAATCCGGTCGGCAAAAACCACCTTTTTGGTCAGGCCCGTCACGAACCGGGTAACGCCAAGGTACACGTTGTCCTTTTTCACCCGATGCAGCCGCTCCAGCTGGGGCAGAAAATCATGGGCCTTGACGATGGGGCCGGAGGTAATCTGGGGGAAGAAGGAAATATACGCCGCCAAAACCACAAAGTCCCGTTCCGCGGTCATCGTGCCCTTCTTCACGTCCAGCAGGTAGCTCATGGCCTGAAACAGGTAAAAGGAAATGCCCAGCGGCAGAAGGATGTTCAGGGTTCCTTCCGCCAGGCCGAAGGCCCGGGCAAAGGAGGTAACGAAAAAATGATAATATTTGCAGAAGCCCAGCAAGGCAAGGCAGAAAATCACGCCGGCATAGACAAAAGCGGGCTTCCCGCTTCTTTCATACAGCCGGGCGGCGGCGTAGCACACCCCGATGACCCCCAGCAGAAGCAGCAGGAAGCGCACGTCCCAGTAAGCATAGAACACGGCATTTGACAGCAGGAACACCCGGTGCTGCTGCTTTACGGTTTTGCTCAGCTGCACCAGCGCGGTTGCCGTCAGAAAGAAGAGCAGAAAATTCACGGAAGTAAAGCTCATACCCGCAGTTCCTCCAGATACGCGATGATTTCCTCCGCCAGTATCCGGTGGCCCAGCGCATTCAGGTGGCCTTCCCCGGGAGCGGTGTTGGCAAAGCCGTAGGGCAGCTGACCTTCCGTCTCATAGAGCTTTTGAAACCGGAAGCCGGTATCGATCACATCAATGCCGTGCTTCTCACACAACCGGCAGAAGGCCTCCCATGTATCGCTGTAGCCCAGCTGAAGGGTTCCGTCCGACGCAAGGCTCGTAGTCGGATGGTACACAAAGGCGATGGGGCCGTCAAATTCCGAGCGAATCAGAGCAAGGGCCGCGTCCAGTTCCGTTTCATAATCGTACAGGTCTTCCGTGCCCTCCGCCGCCTGCGCCCGCAGGGTCTGGACGTTCTTTTTCAGCAGCGATAGCAGAGGAAGGCCCTCCTTCGCCGCCAGCTTCAGTCTGCTTACCGGACTCAGGTCGTTAAAGCCGCCGTTGCCGGGGGCATAGACTGCCTGATTTCGGGCATCGCGCAGCTCCTGCGCGGAGTAATCCGTGCTTCCGATTTCAATGGTGACGGCTCCGGCGTTGGGAAAGGCCTCCAACGCCGCCCTGAAATGGTGAATCTGGGAGGGAAGAAAGTGTCCGTCGCTGGCAATGTTATAAGCCGTCAAAAGCCCACTATCCCCGCTGAAATAGTCGTTGACCAGCGTGGAATATCTCTGCTCCGGAGAAACCTCTTTGCCCTGAGTATGGGATGCGCCCATCATCAGCACATACCGCTCCGCCAACGTCCCGTCAGCGTTGAGAAACCCATTTTCATCGACTTTGGAAATGCCGTAGCCTTCCGTACCGTGGACAATCACCGCCCCGGGCCGCCACACCGACGCTGCCGGGCCTTCAGGCGTATCCAGCCATCCGGGCTGGCGCTCATAGCCGAAGCAGAGGGCGTTTACAACGAAAAATCCCGCCAGCAGCGCCAGCGCCCACTGGCACACCTGTTTTCTTCCGTTTCTCTTCATAATCGCTCCCTCCTGCCTGTTTTTCGAGGATTATAGCAGATTTTTGCCAAAAAGGCAACCATTGAGGGCGGGGAGTGAAGATGAAACCGCATTGCCGGCAGCACACAAGGCGCGGGCATTCTCCCTA
>JAXEXE010000002.1:0-12771 GCA_034113565.1 Faecousia sp. | reverse complement strand
GAAGATGCACCAAGCTCCAGGCCTATCTGGACGAATACTGCTTCCGCTTCAACCGCCGTATGACTGGCGATCAGATTTTCCTGCGCTTAACCAGAGCCGTCGCTACATCTTGTGGTGTGCTGAGTTAAGTCGATAAGCATTTAGAAAAATTACCACTTCTTGATAATCCGCAACAGGAAATTGACAATATGTGTGATGAAAATATTAAATTGTCAAGAATAGATTGGGACTCCTTTGAAACCTCTTGGGATTTCCAGCGCCACCCTCTGATTTCCGTGATTCCTAAGAACCGCCTGCTTTTTGATGACATTGACAGCATCGACCTGGCTGAATGCTATATGTGCTGGGAAAACGAGTGTGAAACCCGTTTCCAGAAGCTGAAAGCCAACGAGGAAGAACTGAACCGCATCTTCATCGAGATCTACGGCCTGCAAAACGAGCTGACCCCGGAGGTGGAGGACAGGGATGTGACCGTCCGCAAAGCAGACCTCCAGCGGGATATCAAGAGCCTGATTTCCTACGCCGTGGGCTGTATGTTTGGCCGGTACTCCCTGAACCGCTCCGGCTTGGTCTACGCTGGCGGCGAGTGGGAGGATACCTATCGGCGGAATGCACTGGCGGAAAACGGGGATACCATCACCTTTGGCGGCGTCCGAATTGCGGTGAACAAGGGGTATCAAATCCAAGTGGATGGACAGTGGCTGGACTGCACCTACAGCCCGGATACAGATAATATTATCCCCATCTGCGATGACGAATACTTCGAGGACGACATCGTTGGCCGCTTCATCAAATTCATCGAAACCGTCTATGGAAAGCAGAGTCTGGAATCGAACCTCCGCTTCATTGCCGATGCCCTTGGCGGCAAGGGTCGGCCGAAAGAGGTCATCCGCAGCTACTTCCTGAACGACTTCTATAGTGACCACTGCAAAATCTACCAGAAGCGTCCCATCTACTGGCAGTTTGACAGCGGTAAGAAAAACGGCTTCAAGTGCCTGATCTATATGCACCGCTACAGAGAAGACACCATTGCCCGGATCCGCACGGACTATGTGCATGAACAGCAGTCCCGCTACCGTACTGCTATTGCTGATCTGGAAAACCGCAGTGCTACCGCTTCCACCAGCGAACGGGTGAAGCTTAACAAGCAGCTGAAGAAACTACAGGAGCAGGCCGCCGAGGTCCATGTCTACGAAGAAAAGATTCACCATCTGGCTGACCAGATGATTTCCATCGACCTGGACGACGGCGTGAAGCACAACTACGAAATTTTCAAGGATGTTTTGGCAAAAATCAAGTGAGGAGGCGTGGAACAGTATGCTGGAAGGAACCATCAAAAATTCCAGGGAATTGGAATTTGCTGTATTCTGCATCGAAAATGTTGCCGCCAGACTGGGGGTGGGTGCGGAACAGGTCTATCAAGCCTTTACCCAAAAGAGCCGTATCCTGAACGAATACATTGTGCCGGAATATGAGATTTTGCATACCCAGAGCAAGGAATACATTGTGAATGACCTTGTCGATGTGATGAAGGAAAGGGGTGTGGAAGTATGATCGTTTATCACGGTTCTTTTCTGGAAATTCCCCATCCCGATTTGAAGCATTCCAGACCCAATGTGGATTTTGGCCTTGGATTTTATACCACCCCGCTTTATGAGCAGGCTGCAAAGTGGTGCGGCAAGTTCAAGCGCAGGGGAAAAGATGGAATTATTTCCCGCTATTCCTTCGACGAGGCACAGGAGGCTGGGCTGAAAACGCTGAAATTTGATACCTATTCCGAGCAGTGGCTGGATTTTATTTTGAACTGCCGAAGCGGAAAGGATTGTACAGACTATGATCTCGTAATCGGCGGCGTGGCAAATGATAAGGTGTTCAATACCGTGGAACTGTTCTTTGATGGACTGATTGACAAAGCGGAAGCGATCAGCCGTCTGCGGTATGAAAAACCAAATCTGCAAATTTGTTTCCGTACGGAAAAGGCATTGGCACAGCTGCATTTTGAAGGAAGTGAACAGGTATGAATGCAAACCCGATTTTGCTCCAAAAGAAATATGCCCGTGTGATGGAATGCTTTGCGCAAAAGGCAGGCATTTCCCTGGACGCTGCATTGGATTTCTTCTATGGTTCGCAGGTTTATCCACTCCTTCGGGATGGCGTGTCCGATCTGCACTGCATGAGTGACGAATATCTTGCCGAAGAACTGTATTTGGAATATCAGACGAGGAAGCGTACCTCCCAGCAGGGCAGGAACAGCGTTGAAATTGCCGGGGAAGAGGGAAATACCGATGGAAACCGATAAAATCATCCAGGAATTGAATCGCCGTTTTGCGGCGCCGCTGCCAGAATTTTACCAGCGCCGGATTATCTTCTGGCGCGATGAGGACCGGGAGTTTGAAGACAAGCTATCCGAGCTGGAGTTGAATCATGCCGAGGTGATTGTCCTGACCGGGAACAACACCTTTGCGGTAAAGAAGCTGCTCTGCGAGGAAAGAACCCATGACAACTTCCTTGTTTACGATCCCCGTTCGTTTCAGCGCGATGACGACAACTGGCTTATCAATGTGCAGCTGTACAGCGAGGAGTTCCGGGCTGACCTGAATTCCATCTGGATGGATGAGATGGGCCTGCCGTCTACTCAAATTATCCGCAAGCAGGTGAAGCATTACCGGAAGTTCTTCAATGCCAAGGCGCGGCGTGACGCAGTGGCCAGGCTGAACATCAACATCAGCACGGCTTCCCAGATGCATCTTGCTGTCATGGCGGCGCTTTGCGGCATTTCCGATACCCAGCTGGGCAGCATCATCCGTGCGGTCATTCGCTCCGGATTGGATATAGAGGAGAACAGCGTTTACCAGAGCTTTGTAACCTACGGCGCACAGAATGCGTTCTGGGCCATGGTGGCACGGGCAACCGGCTACAACGAAGGTGAGGAATCGAACCTCGGACGGTTGGCGATTCATCTTTTGTTGACTGCATCCACCAGAACCATACACCAGGACAATCTGGCAGGGCTGGATGCCTTCCTTTCTATGCCTCATCAGGCGTATTGTTATGATCTGGTATCCGACTGGCTTCACAGCGAGGATTGCGGGCAGCTCTACGAGGTAGCCCGGTACGTAGAGGAAGAAGCAAGGCTTCCCGACCGGTTCTGCCGGCTGGCGGCAGAGGATTTGGTGGATACGGAGTGCTTCCCCTGTATCAATGAATGCATCTTGACTATGCTGATGACAGAAATCAGCGACCACATCATCAATGTAGACGCCATACAAAAGGCAGTCGAAAAGCGCCGGACACTTGCCTGGTATGCGGATACAGCCTGTTACTATGAAGGAATTCTTCAGGTTGCCAACATGCAGGCGTTCTTCCTGGAGCACTCTGCCGGTTTTCATACGGTGGAGCCGCACAAGGTGTGGAAGGAATATACCAGCGATTATTATAAGATGGACAGCTATTACCGGCAGTACCACCTTTGTTTCCAACGTTCGTTACGGATTTCCAACCCACTGCTGGACGACCTGTTTAAGCATGTAACGGAAAAGGTAGAGGGCCTGTACACGCACTGGTTCCTCGGTTCCCTGGGACAGAACTGGTCGGATATCTGTGCTGAGCAGCTTGCGGCGTACGGACACATCCTGGAAGTGCCGCAGCAGACGGCATTCTATCGCGGCAGAATCGCGGGAAACGACAACAAGGTTTATGTTATTATTTCCGACGCGCTCCGCTATGAGGTTGCTGCCTCCCTGTCTGAACAGCTTCAGCGCGAAATGCAGGGCAAGGTGGAGCTGAGCAGCTGTGAGGGTATTTTCCCCACCATTACCAAATTTGGTATGGCGGCTTTGCTGCCTCATAAAACCTTAAGCGTACAGCCGAAAGTTGCTGGCGGTCTTGCCGTTTTTGCGGACGGCAAGCCCACCGAAATGCCAAACCGGGACAAGGTTTTGAAGGATGCACACGGGGCCAGTGTGGCCCTTCAGTATAAGAACATCGTCAAGATGAAACGCTCTGACCGGCAGGCATTGGTCAAGGGCATGGACATTGTGTATATCTATCACGATAAAATCGATGAAGCCAGCCACACCTCAGACAGCGCTGTGTTCCCGGCCTGTGATGAGGCGATTGAAGAGATCAAGAATCTGGTCCGCATTATCGTCAATGAGTTTGGCGGCACCAGAGTTTACATGACTGCCGATCACGGCTTCCTGTACACCTACAGCCCCCTGAAGGAAGATGACAAGGTGGACAAGTCCGGTTTCGCGAAGCATACCGTGGAATATGGCAGGCGCTATGCCATCACCCAGGCAGGCACAAGCCCGGATTATCTGATGCCGGTGAAATTTCTTGATGGGGCTGCGGACTATGAGGCGTACGCGCCAAGAGAGAACATTCGGATCAAGATGAACGGCGGCGGCCTTAATTTTGTTCATGGCGGAGCCAGTCTACAGGAAATGGTTGTGCCGGTGATCCAATACCAGCATCTTCGTTCGTCCACAAAAGCATACCAGCGCAACAGGGATAAAATCGACACGAAGCCGGTAGTGGTGAACCTGCTGTCTGCCAACCGGAAGATCAGCAACATGATTTTCTCGCTGAACTTCTATCAGACAGAGGCTGTGGGCGGCAATCGGGAGGCAGCCACTTATCTGGTCTACTTTACTGATTCCAATGGAAAGCAGATCAGTGATACAAGCAAGATCATCGCAGACAAAACAAGCCGAAACGGTCAGGACAGGACCTTCCGCTGCAGTTTCAATCTGCGCTCCCAGAAATACAGCAATCGCGACAGCTATTATCTGGTCATCGCGGATGAAAGCGGCCTTCAGGCTCCGCAGCGTGAGGAATTCCAGATTGATATTGCGTTTGCGGTGGATGAGTTCAATTTCTTTTGATAAAGGTTGTTCGGAGGAGGACGCAACATGGATACACTGGAAGAGGGCGTAAGCACCCGCGAAATAATCAAAGGCAAACTGCGTCAGAACTTCGACGGCAAAATTGTCCGAAAAGACTTAACGAAGAAAATTAAAGAGGGGGCCAATGTGCCCGTATATGTCCTCGAGTTCCTTCTGGGGCAGTATTGCAGCTCTGATGATGAAGAAGTCATCGAAAAAGGCGTCCAGAATGTGAAGCGAATTTTGGCAGACAATTTTGTGCGCCCAGATGAGGCGCAGAAAATATTGTCAAAACTTCGCAGCAGAGGTAGCCATACGGTCATTGATATGGTCACAGTGACGCTGGATATCAAGAAAAACAGTTATCTTGCTTCTTTCTCTAATCTCGGGCTGACCAATGTTCCTATCGCCGATGAGTATCCGGAAAAATTTGACCGCCTTCTTTGCGGCGGTATTTGGTGCATTGTCCAGCTGGAATACACATCTGATGAGGAAGGCTTTGGGAACAACATTGTTTCCGTATCTATGTTTGGCGAGAAAATCCCGTCCAAAAAGAAAAAGCCAGATGATTACCCTATAAAGATCCGCAAACTGACACCGATTCAGATGCCCCATATTGAGATGTCCGACCTGAAGCAGGGGCGGAAGGCGTTTACAAAGGAAGAATGGATGGACGTTCTCCTTCGCTCCATCGGTATGGAGCCGGACGAATTGACAGAACGCGAGAAATGGCTGCTCCTGACCAGAATGATTCCATTGGTGGAGAACAATTTCAACCTCTGTGAGCTTGGACCCCGCAGCACGGGCAAGTCACATCTATACAAAGAGATCTCGCCGAACAGTATTCTTGTGTCTGGCGGACAGACAACCGTAGCAAATCTTTTTTATAACATGGGGCGCAAGACGGTGGGGTTGGTTGGCCTCTGGGACTGCGTAGCCTTTGATGAGGTCGCCGGTATCCGATTCAAGGATAAAGACGGCGTTCAGATTATGAAGGACTACATGGCTTCCGGTTCCTTCGCCCGCGGGAAAGAAGAAAAAGCGGCTTCTGCTTCCATGGTTTTTGTGGGCAACATCAACCAAAGCGTGGATGTGCTGCTGAAAACCAGCAGCCTGTTTGATCCATTCCCGCCGGAAATGGGTATGGATACGGCCTTCCTTGATCGGATCCACTGCTATCTTCCCGGCTGGGAGATCCCAAAGTTTCGACCGGAGCACTTTACCAATGATTATGGATTTATCAGCGATTATCTTGCGGAGTTCATCCGTGAACTCCGCAAAGAGCAGTACGGAGACGCCCTTGACCACTATTTCCGGTTGGGGCGAAACCTGAATCAACGCGATACCATTGCGGTTCGGAAGATGGTGGACGGATATCTCAAGCTTCTGTATCCGGATGGTGAATTTACCAAAGAGCAGCTGGAAGAGGTACTGAAACTGGCACTTGAGATGCGTCGTCGTGTAAAAGAGCAGCTGAAAAAGCTGGGCGGCATGGAGTTCTACGACGTCAACTTCTCTTACATAGATTTGGAGGATATGTCTGAACATTATGTCTCGGTACCAGAGCAGAGTGGAGGAAAGCTGATCCCGGAAGGAATATGCAATCCCGGGCAGGTCTACACGGTATCTCGTGGGAAGAGTGGTATGATTGGCGTATTCCGCCTCGAAAGCCAGATGCTGCCGGGCAGCGGCAAGTTCGAGCGTACGGGCATTGGATCTGACAGAGATGCCCGTGAAGCAACAAATACAGCTTTTAATTTCCTAAAGGCTAATGGCAACCGGATCAGCGGCTCCATCAGCGCAGCGACAAAGGATTATATCGTCAACTATCAAGACCTTCAGGGTATCGGAATGACCGGGAAACTGGCACTGCCGACACTGATCGCCTTATGTTCTATTGCACTGGGAAAGCCAGTTTAAAGCTCCCTGGTGGTTTTGGGCGATATCACAATCAGCGGGACCATGATAAAAGTGGATGAGCTGGCTAATA
The DNA here is from genome assembly GCA_034113565.1 of Faecousia sp. GTDB lineage: Bacteria > Bacillota > Clostridia > Oscillospirales > Oscillospiraceae > Faecousia. The sequence continues at coordinate 5,895 of JAXEXE010000002.1, read as the reverse complement.
CGTTGCAGGTTTGTTTGGACAGCGGGGCAAAGAAAATTTTAATCCCAAGCACATCTTTTATCGATTTTTCCACTGTCCCGCCGGAATTAATGAGTGCATTTCAACTGATTCCATACCAGAGTGCGGAAGATGCCGTATTTAAAGCATTGGGCGTTGAGTAAAGGAGAGAAATTATGGCGCAGTTTGATGTTTACAGCACGTCAGTACAGAATATCATAAGCTGGATTAAGTCTGGCGAAGTCGCAATTCCTGAAATTCAGCGCCCGTTTGTTTGGGATTCTACTAAGGTGCGCGATCTGCTGGATTCTCTGTATAAGGGTTTCCCGGTTGGCTACATTATCGTCTGGAAGAATCCGGATGTCCGCCTGAAAGACGGAACTATGTCCATCGGAAAGAAAATCCTGATCGATGGCCAGCAGCGCGTAACTGCATTGCAGGCCGCTATTGCAGGAATGTATGTTACCGATGCGAACTACAAAAAGAAGCCTATAAAGATTGCTTTCAATCCTCAGACAGAGACATTTGAAGTTTGCAACCCGGCCATTGAAAAAGACAGCAAGTGGATCCCAGACATTTCTAAGGTGTTTGAGGCTACGTTTGAAGAGTTCCCATTTATCATTTCTTACTGCCAGATAAACGAACTGACCGGCCAGGAAAGCGCCATTTCCAAGACGATTAGCAAGCTGAAAAAAGTTCTGGACATCAACATCGGTGTAACCGATCTGAACCAGAGCCTCAGTATTGATGAGGTTACGGACATCTTTATCCGTATCAATTCTCAGGGCGTCGTTCTGTCTCAGGCAGATTTTGCAATGTCAAAAATATCAGCAGATGACAAATATGGCGGCACGGAGATTCGGAAGATGATTGATTACTTCTGCCATTTCATGAAGCGGCCAGCGGACTTTGAGACCATTGTGGAGAACGATACGGAATTTGCAAAAACCGGTGCCTTGCAAAAAATTAAGTGGGTAGTCAAGGAACAGGAGGACATTTATGTTCCAAACTACACGGATATTCTGCGTGTGTCTTTTACGCATAAATTCCACCGTGGTAAGATCGCCGACTTGGTGAGTTTGCTTTCGGGCCGTGATTTCGAAACCAGAGAGAATCTGGAGAGCATTGCCGAGGATTCCTTCAGAAAGCTCCGTCAGGGCGTTGAAGCGTTTGTGAGTGAGACAAACTTCAAACGCTATCTGATGATTGTTCGTTCCACTGGCATTGTGGACTCCTCGATGGTACGTTCCCAGAACGTGCTGAACTTCGGTTATATCCTGTATCTGTCGCTTCGAGAACAGAATGTGAACGCTGCAGTTATTGAGACTCTTGTACGCAAATGGATTGTTCTGTCCATGCTGACTGGTCGTTATTCCGGTTCTGCAGAGTCTTCTTTTGATTATGACATTAAACGCTTTACAGAGCAAGATCCTGTGAAGTTCGTGGCAACCACCGAGGCTGGCGAATTATCTGAGGCATTCTGGAATAACATTCTTGTTTCCAGGCTGGATACCTCCGTAGCCAGCAGCCCGTATTTCCTAGTGTTCCTGATGGCGCAGGTAAAGATGGGAGCCAGGGGCTTCTTATCTAAGCAGATTAGCGTGCAGTCTCTTATTGAGCAGCGCGGAGACATCCACCATATCTTCCCGAAGAAGTACCTGCAGAAGAACGGTGTGGACAATCGAAAAGATTATAATCAGATTGCCAATTATGTTTATACTCAGTCTGAAATCAATATCAAGATTAAGGACGATGCCCCTTGCGAATATATGAAACAAATGCTGGCGCAGGTTGCCGGTGGGGATCTTTCCCATGGTGGCATTACAGATAAAGTGGATCTAAAGAAGAATTTTGCCGAGAACTGCATCCCGGGGGGCTTCGAGAAGATGGACATCTGGGACTACGCAGTGTTTCTGGAACAGCGCCGTGCGCTGATGGCAAAGTACATCAAGGATTATTATCAGAGTCTGGCATAAATACAATAAGGCTACGATGGTTCAGAAGGTGTCATGTAGGTGGATTGATTTTTGGTGACAACAGCGGGGAATATGAAAAGTGTTGTTTCTGTTTATAGAGAAAGCTGCGAATGTAGATCATAGATGCAGTTACACTGCAATAAGAACTCACTTTGATCCCAGATGAAATACACTGAAAACTGGGGTAGTGAAGAGGTTTTGGACAATCTGTATTCCCTGTCGGACAGCCCTGTTATGCTGGCGGAACTAATGGAGCTGCTGCAATACAAGTATGACCTTATTGATTTCATTGATGCGCCGGTGGATTTGGGCTTTGACTGTCCGCTGGATTTGCATTGCACCTACACCAGAGACCAGTTGCTGGTTGCCCTGGATTTTATGAATCCCAACAGCGTTCGTGAAGGTGTAAAGTGGTTGCCGGACAAGCAGGCCGATGTGCTGTTCGTGACGTTGAATAAATCAGATAAAGATTACTCCCCCACGACCATGTACGACGACTATTCCATCAACGAGAGCCTGTTCCATTGGCAGAGCCAGAGTACTACGGCAGATAACTCGCCTACTGGTCAGCGCTATATCCACCATGCGGAGCGTGGTAGCGAGGTGCTGCTGTTTGTCCGTGAATTCAAATCTGACCGTGTGACCGGCGGCGCTGAGGCATACACCTATCTGGGAACTGCGAGCTACGTTAAGCACGAAGGCTCCCGGCCGATGAATATTACATGGCGCCTGGACCGGCCGATCCCGGCGAAGTATTTGAAGAAGACTAATAAATTGGTGGTGGGATAAACATGGATCCTTTCCTTGCAAGAACGATGGTTGAAACCTTAAGCAAAGGCATCAATCCGGTTACAGGGCGAGCTCTGAATCAAAGAGACAGTTGTGCAAATGAGGAAATACAGGACGCACTTATCGAAGTCCTTGAGCATTGTACAATTGAGTCGGTAGAGCAGTATATGGTTCGGATAAAAGAGGAACGGCAAGCTGCCCATGAGGAAAAGATGGCTCGAAATGCGCAGCGTTATCCTAGAGGTGGAGAGCCGTGGTCTCCGGCGGAAGAACAGGAATTATTATCGTTGCACAGACGGGGAAAGAGTATTTACCAGATTGCTGGCATCCTGAAGCGAACACCGGGAGCAATTGGTGACCGCCTGAAGAAACTGCAATGCCGTCCGATTTACCGCACAAGAAAATGAGGGAGCCAAATGCGTGTAAAGAAATATCACAAGCTAGTTCGGGATAAAATCCCCGAGATTATTGAATTATCCGGGAAAACCTGTGTAACAGAGATTCTTTCGGATGCAGACTATCTGCGTATGGTGGATGCCAAGCTGGATGAAGAATTGTCGGAATACCATAAGGATCAGAATATTGAGGAACTGGCGGATATTATCGAAGTTATTTACGCTGCCGCCAAAGCTCGTGGCTATACCTTGGAGCAGCTTGAGACTGTCCGGACTGAAAAAGCGGCCAAACGAGGTGCATTCGAAAAGAAATTCCTTTTAAAGGAAGTAATCGAGAAATGAGGTGAAATCGTGCCCACCTATCATTCTGCCTCTGGCAGTGCTGCGGAGGATTTGTTTATAGACCTATTCAGTGAGGCGTTCGGAGCGGAAAAGGCGGGATACCTCTACTCGCAGTATCATTTTTATGACATTTACCAGAATAGCCGTTATGCGGATTTTGTACTGGAAAACGGTTCCCATCGGGTTGCTATTGAAATCGATGACGAAGCCTCGCATAATAAGCAGCTGGTATCGTCCGGAAAATTCTACGATGACCTGCTGAAGCAAAACAGTATGGTATATCTGGGATGGGATGTTTACCGATGGGCGGTTCGCCAGATGCAGACACAACCAGATGCGGTGAAGGATGAGCTTCAATTATTCTTGGGCAGTCATCCCCAGTTCAAGGAAATTGAGGACTATCTGCCTGCCCAAAAGGCCAAAGCGCTGGACGGTGCAAACCTGGAGCTGAAGGAGCATCAGAAGGCTGCCCTAAAAGCGTTAGAGCAAATGCGAGACAACAGCGAAACCATTGCGCTTCTCTATCATGCAACCGGCACGGGAAAGACCACAACTGCCGTTTTGGATGCCAAGCGCTGTGGTGGTCGTGTCCTGTTCATTGCACACACGCAGGAACTGGTGGATCAAGCGACAAAGCGATTCCGGGAGCTTTGGACAAATACTACCGTTGGCCGTTACTGTGAAGTCATCAAGCAACCCCGTGCGCATGTGGTTTGCGGCAGTGTCCAGAGTGTGGCACTGCATCTGGATGAGTTTAAAGATGACGAATTTGATTATTTAATTGTAGATGAAGCCCATCATGCGGCGGCAGATACTTATCAGAAGATACTATCCTATTTCAAGCCTGCATTTACTCTGGGCCTGACAGCAACACCAGAGCGGGCGGACGATAAAAGTATTTTGGAAATTTTCAAGAATACTGCCCACAAGCTGGACATCCAGACTGCGGTGGAGATTGGCGAATTAGTCCCGGTGCGGTGCATCCGCATACATACCAATATCGACCTGACAAAAGTCCGGTTCAACAGTGTGCAGTATAATATCCGGGATCTGGAAAGCAAGATTTATGTGCCAGAGCGCAACAGATTGATTGTGGACACATGGATGCAGTATGTCCGGGACAAATGCACTGTTGTCTTTTGTGCCTCTGTGAAGCACGCTCAGCAGATCGCGGATTTATTCCGGGAGCAGGGCATCAAAGCTGCTGCAGTATCCGGTAGCATGAAGCAGTCGGAACGGCGTGAGTTTCAGGAAAAATTCGTGAATCGGGACATTCAGGTTCTGTGCGCCTGCGATCTGCTGAATGAAGGTTGGGACTGCCCGGAGATTGAAGTGCTGTTTATGGCTCGCCCCACGATGTCCAAGGTATTGTATACGCAGCAGCTGGGGCGCGGCATGCGGTTGTATGAGGGCAAGGAAAGCCTGATGGTATTCGACTTCGTTGACAATGCCAGCCAATACAATGCTCCCTATTCTTTGCACCGTTTGTTCCGGCTCAAAGACTACCAACCCGGGGCACTGGCGGTTGCACCCAGTGGAAAAAAGACGGCAGAGGACGAGCTGTATGCCAGGGGAGAAAAACCGGAAGCGCTTCTTGACTGGCCTGTGGATGCCACTGACTATGAGCTGGTTGATATTTTCAACTGGCAGGAAGAGGCAGCGGGGATGATTTCACAGATGGAATTTGTTCGCCGGGTGGACGTCCAGACAGAGACCATTGAGCGGTATGTTCGGGAAGGAAAACTGGTGCCGGATTTGGTGGTGCCTATGAGCGAACACCGGACATTTAAGTATTTCAAGGAAGAAACGCTTAAGAAATACGCAGAGCAGTACGGCTGGACCTTGATTGATGATAACAATCGGAAGAGTGTATTCATGGACATGATCCGCCAGATGGATATGAGTTATTCCTATAAACCTGTGCTGATGAAGGCAATTCTTCTCTATGCTGGTGACAAAGGGCGGGTTAAACTGGATGATATTGTGGCTTACTTCCGCTCCTATTATGAAAACCGCAGAGCATCTGGTTTACCGGTGGAAAAGAAGAATAGCATTTTTGCCAAGGGGGGGTATACCGATAAGGAAGCCGAACGCAACATCCTCGCCAATCCGTTCAAACGCTTTGAGGATATGCAGATGCTGCGGCATACCAGAACACTGGGCATTGTGCAGGTGGATGAATCGGTTTGGAAGCACTTGACAAAAGAAGAACGGGCAGAAATAGCAGCAATATGCGACGAAAAGCTAAATGGTTACTTTGGTCGATTGTAAAATGAAGTTGGACACCTGAAAAAAAAGGAATCCATAGTGACTTCCAATGTGGTAGAATGAAGTTCCCCAACACCATTCACCAGAGGTAATCACTATGGATCACACTCAGTATACCACAAATGGAG
>JAXEXE010000001.1:0-26241 GCA_034113565.1 Faecousia sp. | reverse complement strand
GCGTTACCGAACAATGCCTCTTGTCTGCCTGCGCTATGAACTTAATACGACTGGTAAAGGCCGCAAATGCGGTCTTTTTCCATTGTTTGGGGGCTATTTTTCAAGGATTATTCCGCTTGGGGGTATTTGTCAACAGCACCGAAACACGACATCCCCGCCTGTGAAAGGCGATGAACAATGCCAGTAGTACGAGCACCAAAAGACAGGGATTTCACGGTGATGCGTACCCAACACCTCCGGGATACCCGGCTGCCCCTGAAAGCCATCGGCCTGTTTTCCATCATCCTCAGCCTTCCGCCGGAGTGGGATTTCTCCATTGCCGGGCTGGCTGCCATCACCAAGGATGGGATTGCCACCGTCCGGGCAGCACTGAACGAATTGGAAGCCAACGGCTATCTGACCCGGAAGCGGGTTCGCGGGGAGGACGGCAAGCTGGAAAACAACGAATACACCTTCTACGAAATTCCTCATGCGGGAAAGCCTGCGCAGGAAAAAACCTGAGAAGGAAATGCCTGCGGAGGATCTGCCTGCATAAGAAAAGCTTATGTAGGCAAAATGCGTGAAATATAGTATAGAAAGAATTCAATAATAGATTGAAACAATAACAGATATACAAAAGAAAGAGGGATTGTCCCCCCACCCCAACAGAATATCAGGAATGCTTTACGAGTTGTTTTTGTCGCCGGTAAGGATGCAGATGCCTGTTGCTGCTACCGTACATATGACAAAGAAGCAAGCCCACCATGGGACTGCTGGCTGAGTCAGAACTACGGAAAGGGCGAACTATGGCACAGAAACAGAAACTCCAAAACAGCGGTATGCAGATCCCGGACGATGCGATTTTGCGCATTGCTCAGGCCATGCTGCCGCTGATGCAGCAGTATTTTGAAAGCGAAGAAGGCAGATTGCAATTAAGCAGGCAGACAGAAGCACTCGAGCAGAAAGAGGCGGCACCGGCATCACAACCGGCACCGCCTCTCATATTTTGCGCACTATTTGTGTGTCGATATAAAAATAATAAATCCGAACCCTTCCCCAATCAGGAAAAAGTTCGGATTTATTAACAATGGTGACCCGTACGGGAATCGAACCCATGTTACCGCCGTGAAAGGGCGGTGTCTTAACCGCTTGACCAACGGGCCTGGTAGCGGCAATCTGATTCGAACAGATGACATACCGGGTATGAACCGGCTACTCTACCAACTGAGTTATGCCGCCATGTGGTCAAAGGATTTCGGGCACCGCCGAAATCAGCTTCCTCAGTATATCCTAAGATGTGCCTTTTGTCAAGAATTATTTTTGTTTTTTCGCAGAATTTTTGGGAATACTTTCCGAGAGGTGGTTCGTGTGAAAATCGGAAAGTATCTGACTCTGTTCTGCGTAGGAGGCAGCGCTTATGTGGGGCTGGAGCTAATGTACCGGGGCCGCAGTCACATCAGTATGTTCGGTGCGGGCGGGCTGTGCTTCCTGCTGCTGGGCCGTCTGCGCAGCCGGCCCATTTCTGTGCCCGCCAAGCTGGGCGCGGGCGCGGGCACCATCACGGCGGTAGAGCTGGCCACGGGCCTGCTGGTAAACCGGAATTTTGCCGTCTGGGATTACCGGGGCCAGCCGGGCAATTTTCTGGGCCAGATCTGCCCCATGTTCACAGCCCTGTGGGTTCCCATCAGTGCGGCGGGGATGGCGCTGTACGGCTGGGCCGAGGCGGGGCTGGACAGGCTGTCCGGGCGCCAATCGATTTAAAAAAATCGATAAAATCATAGCGAAATCAACGAAAATTGTTTGAAACACCGTAAAATCTTGCTGAAGCTGTGTAAAATTTGTGTGAAATCTATAAAATACACACATTTTCCTATAGTATGCTTCATTGACGGCAGGCCGGATTTCTGCTATGATAAGACCGTACCCCAAAAAGGGTAAGGAACATTCCCGGAAGGAGGTATTCCTATGAATATGGCTGCAATTGTGTGGCTGGTGCTGATGGTGGTATTTCTGGCAGCGGAGGCGTCAACCGTGAGCATGGTATCCCTGTGGTTCGCGGCGGGCGCTCTGATTGCGCTGCTGACGGCGCTTGCAGGGGGGCCTGCGTGGCTGCAGACCCTGCTGTTTCTGGCGGTGTCCGCGGGACTGCTGCTGGCGCTGCGCCCGCTGGTGAAAAAATACCTGTCGCCAAAGCTCACGGCAACCAATGTGGACAGCGTGGTGGGCTCCACGGGCCTCGTGACCGCCGCCATCGACAATGTGTCCGCTGTGGGACAGGTGAAGCTGGGGGCCATGGAGTGGACGGCCCGGAGCACCTCAGGACAGCCCATCCCGGCGGGGACGCTGGTGAAGGTGGACAGAATTGAGGGCGTGAAAGCTTTCGTTTCCCCCGCGGAGGTTCCCGCAAACGTATAAAAAATCGGAAAGAACAACAGGAGGTACATACTATGCTGATTATTTTCATTATTGCCATCATCGCGCTGATCATCGTGGTCAGCAACATCGCTGTGGTTCAGCAGTCCCGGGCGTACGTCATCGAGCGGCTGGGCGCGTTCCAGACCGTGTGGGGCGTGGGCCTGCACTTTAAGGTCCCCTTCATTGACCGCATCGCCCGCCGGGTGAGCCTCAAGGAGCAGGTGCTGGACTATCCCCCTCAGCCCGTCATCACCAAGGATAACGTCACCATGCAGATCGACACCGTGGTGTATTTCCAGATTACCGACCCCAAGCTGTACGCCTACGGCGTGGAGCAGCCCATGGCGGCCATGGAGACCCTGACCGCTACCACCCTGCGTAACATCATCGGCGATCTGGAGCTGGACCAGACTCTGACCTCCCGCGACGTGGTAAACACCAAGATGCGGGCCATTCTGGACGAGGCCACCGATCCCTGGGGCATCAAGGTCAACCGGGTGGAGCTGAAGAACATTCTGCCGCCCCAGGACATTCAGAACTCCATGGAGAAGCAGATGAAAGCCGAGCGTGACCGCCGTCAGGCGATTTTGCAGGCCGAGGGCCAGAAGAAGTCCGCCATTCTGATTGCGGAAGGCGAGAAGGAGTCCGCGATTCTCCGGGCCAGCGCCGAGAAGGAAGCAGCCATCCTGAAGGCAGAGGCCGAGAAGCAGGCCGCCATCCTCCGGGCCGACGGCGAGGCACAGGCGATTCTCGCCGTGCAGAAGGCCATGGCCGATTCCCTGGCGCTGCTGAACGAGAAGGCGCCCAACGACTCCGTTCTCAAGCTGAAGGCCATCGAGGCCATGCAGAAGGTTGCCGACGGCAAGGCTACCAAGATTATCATTCCCAGTGAAATGCAGGGACTGGTGGGCATGGCCAGCGGCATTGTGGAATCTGTGAAAGAATAAGAAGAAGGATCAGCCCCCGGCTCAATGCGAGCCGGGGGCTTTTGCCTTCCCCAAAGGGCAATGTCATCAACTTAAGGAACCCGGGTCGATTTCCCTGTCATTGCGAACCAGTCCTCAGACTGGTGTGGCAATCCGCTCCCCTTGCAACGTCCCGATTTTGCACCTGTTACCAAGGAGAAAACGGATTGCCATGTCGCTGCGCTCCTCGCAATGACAATGGCAGACGATGTGCGAAAGCTTAAGTTGATGACATTGCCCCAAAGGGGAAGGCTTTTGTACATTTCGTTCATCTTGTATCGATAAAAACGGGATGAAGTACAATTTTTTGTAAGCTATGAATAAAAATGTGGACAAATTGAGAAAAGTGCGCTATGATGTATGCGAATACTTGCGGCTCGTTCCGCGAAATTTGAAAGAGGTGAAGAAACATGGCGTTTTCCTTTTTCGGCGGGGTGCATCCCAAAGAAAACAAATGGTATGCGTGCGACAAGGAAACCCAGGTATTTCCGGAACCGGATATCGTAGTCATTCCTATGGCGCAGCATATCGGCGCGCCCTGTAAGCCGTTGGTCGCCAAGGGTGATCTGGTGACCAAGGGCCAGAAGATCGGCGACAATCAGGGCCTGTGCGTTCCGGTCCACGCTTCCGTTTCCGGCAAGGTGAAAGCGGTGGAGATGCGGCCCCACACCAACGGCAGCACGGTGCTGAGCGTTGTGATCGAAAATGACCATCTGGATACTCTGTGCGAGACGATTCAGCCCCGCACCCAGGAGGAAGTGGATGCGCTGACGCCGGAGCAGCTGGTGGATATCATTCACGAGGCCGGCATCGTCGGTATGGGCGGCGCGACCTTCCCCACCCACGTCAAGCTCTCCGGCGGCATCGGCAAGGTGGACACTGCCATCGTCAACGCGGGCGAGTGCGAGCCTTACATCACGGCGGATGACCGGCTGTGCCGGGAGCATCCGGAGCAGGTGGTGAGGGGCCTTCAGATCATCATGAAGATTTTCGGCCTGAAGGAAGGACATATCGGCATCGAGGACAACAAGCCCGAGGCCATTGCGGCGCTGAAGGCTGCCGCCACGGAAGGCATTCTCGTGGACGTGCTGCCCGCCAAGTACCCCCAGGGCGCTGAAAAACAGCTGATCTACGCCATCACCGGCAGGGAAGTGCCCTCCGGCGGACTGCCCGCGGCCGTGGGCTGCGCGGTGTTCAACGCCGCTACCGTCCGGGCCATCTGCGAGGCGGTCTACGACGGCATGCCTCTGATTCAGAGAATCGTAACGGTTTCCGGCGACATCCTCATGGAGCCGAAAAACCTGCTGGTGCCCATCGGCACCGCCTTCAACGATCTTATCGAGGCCTGCGGACGGAACGAGAATCCCTACAAGGTTCTCTCCGGCGGCCCCATGATGGGCGTTGCCCAGTATGATCTGAACGTTCCCACCATCAAGGGCGTCAACGCCGTCACGGTGCTGGGCAGAAACAACCACCACTTTGTGGAGGATCCCCACTGCCTGCGCTGCGGCAAGTGCATCGACGCCTGTCCCATGAAGCTGATGCCTGTGCTCATGTACAAGGCCTGGCAGAACGGCGACGTGGAGGAAATGAAGAAGAACAACATCATGGACTGCATCGAGTGCGGCTCCTGCGCCTACACCTGTCCCGCCAGCGTGCCGCTGGTTCTGGGCTTCCGGGTGGCAAAGCAGGTCATCCGCAACGCGTCCGCACCGGTGAAGAAATAAGGAGGTGGAAATCAGATGGCACAGATGAAATACTTTTATGAGCTGACGATTTCCAGCTCGCCCCATGCCCACAGCCCCGTCACCACCCGCACCATCATGCGGGATGTGCTCATCGCGCTGGTGCCTGCACTGCTGGGTTCCATCTACTTCTTCGGCTTCCGGGCGCTGATGGTCACGCTGGTCAGCGCGGCGGCCTGTGTGTTCTTTGAGTGGCTGTACTGCCAGATTCTGAAGAAGCCCTGCAAGACCTACGACCTGTCCGCCTGCGTCACCGGCGTGCTGCTGGCCTTTGTCTGCCCCGTGACCATTCCCTACTGGACCATCATTCTGGGCGACGCTTTCGCTATCATGCTGGTGAAAATGCTCTTCGGCGGCCTGGGCAAGAACATTGTGAACCCCGCCCTGGCGGGCCGTGCCTTCATGTTCAGCTGGCCTGTGCTCATGAGCAACTGGGTTAAGGTCGGTTTCAGCAACGCCGCCGGCATCGTCTCCACGGCCGACGCGGTCACCGCCGCTACGCCTCTTGCCAGCCTGCATCAGGGTGTGATGTGTGAAGAATCTGTCGGCGCCCTGTTCATGGGTAACGTGGGCGGCTGCATTGGCGAGACTTCCGCACTGCTGCTGCTCATCGGCTTCGCGTACTTACTGATCCGGAAGGTGATTTCCGCCCGGATTCCCGTGACCTATATCCTCACCGTTGCGATTCTGACATTCCTGTTCCCCCGGGGCAATGACCGGATTGCCTGGATGGCGGCGCAGGTCTTCGGCGGCGGTCTGATGCTGGGCGCCATCTTCATGGCTACCGACTATGTGACCTCCCCCGTGACCAAGCTGGGCCAGATCGTCTATGCCGTGGGCTGCGGTGTTCTGACCGTGATGATCCGCTACTTCGGCGGCTACAACGAGGGCGTTTCCTACGCCATCCTGTGCATGAACGTCTGCACAGTCCTGCTTGATAAGATCGGCCGCCCCGTGAAGTTCGGCGCGCCCAAGAAGGAGGCGGCGAAACAATGAAGACTGAAAGTAGTGCCGCGTACATCGCCCGTCTGGCGATCACGCTGCTGCTGATCACCGCCGTTGTGGCGGCGGGGCTGGCCTGTGTGAATGCCGTGACCGCCCCGGAAATCGAGGCGCTGAACGCGCAGAAAACCCAGACCGCCATCGAGGCGGTGCTCCCCGGCGGCGGTGAGGAAATCGCCTTCACCGACGATTCCGGCATCGTATCCACCATTTACAAGGGCCAGTCCGGCTACGCCGTGGAAGTGACCCCCGCCGGCTTTAACGGCACCGTCACCATGATGGTGGGCGTGGACAATGCTGGCAAGGTGCTGGGCATCTCCATCGTCAATCACACCGAGACCGCGGGTCTGGGTGCGGAAGCAGCCTCTCAGGGCGCCGCCGGTACCGCCTTCCGAAGCCAGTTCACCGGTATGAGCGGCAGTGTTTCCGTCACCAAGGACGGCGGTCAGGTGGACGCCCTCACCGGCGCGACCATCACCTCCCGGGCGGTCTGCACCGGTATCAATGCCGCGCTGAACGCCGTGGCAAAGCTGGGTTAAGGAGGTACTTCGAATGGATTTCAAGAAACAGTTCAAAGAGGGCCTGCTGACCAAAAACCCGGTGCTGGTTCAGCTGCTGGGTATGTGCTCCACCCTCGCCATCACCACCAGCCTGTTTAACGGCATCGGCATGGGCCTGGCGGTTACCGCAATCCTCATCTGTTCCAACGTGCTGATCTCCGCCCTGCGGAACTTCATCCCCTCGCAGATCCGTATCGCGGCGTACATCACCATCATTGCGGGCTTCGTGACCATCGTTGATCTGGCCCTGCAGGCCTTTATCCCGGCGCTTTCCGCCTCTCTGGGTGTGTTCATTCCCCTGATCGTGGTCAACTGTATCGTTCTGGGCCGGGCGGAAGCCTTCGCCTCCAAGAACACTGTGGCGGCCTCCGCTGTGGACGGCCTGTGCCAGGGCATCGGCTATACCTGCGCGCTGATTATCGTCTGCGTCATCCGGGAGCTGCTGGGCAAGGGCACCTTCGGCGGCGGCATCCTGAACGGCGGCGAGGGCATTCGCCTGATCCCCGCCCAGTTCCCCGCCATGCAGATGGTCATGCCTGTGGGCGGCTTCCTGGTGCTGGGCTTTGTCATCGCCGGTTCCCAGAAGCTTATGAAGCATCTGGAAATGAAGAATAAGAAGAAGGAGGCGGCGAAGTAATGGAAGCGATTATCGGCATTATCCTCAGCGCCCTGCTGAGCCAGAACTTCATTCTTGTCAAATTCTACGGCATCTGCCCCTTCATGGGCGTTTCCAAGAAGATCGACACCGCTGTCGGCATGGGCATGGCGGTCACCTTCGTCATGGCGCTGGCCTCCGCGGCCTGCTACCTCATTAACCTGCTGCTGGTTATGCTGGGTCTCGAATATATGCAGACCGTGGCCTTCATTCTGGTCATCGCGGCGCTGGTGCAGGTTGTGGAAATGTTCCTGAAAAAGTTTGTCCCCGCCCTGTATAAGGCCCTGGGCGTGTTCCTGCCCCTGATCACCACCAACTGCGCCGTGCTTGGCGTGGTGCTGGTGAACGTGCAGGCCGGCTACAACTTCCTGCTCAGCGTTGTCAACGGCGCTGCCGGCGGTTTGGGCTTTACACTGGCCATTGTTCTGTTCGCTTCCGTCCGGGAGCGGGTGGACAAGACCGACTGCCCGGAGTGCTTCAAGGGCTTCCCCATCGCGCTGATCGCCGCCGGTCTGCTGGCGCTGGCGTTCATGGGCTTCTCCGGCCTGAAGATTTTCTAAGGAGGCGCGGTGTATGGATATTTTGATTGCGATTGCGATTCTGGGCGGTCTGGGACTGGCCTTCGGACTGGTGCTGGCGGCTGCCTCCAAGGTGTTTTATGTAGAGACGGACCCCCGTCTGGATCAGCTCAATGCGTGCCTGCCCGGCGCCAACTGCGGCGGCTGCGGGTTTGCCGGCTGCGGCGCTTACGCCGAGGCGGTGCTCAAGGGCGAGGCCCCGGTGGGCAAATGCGCCTCCGGCGGCAACGAGTGCGCTCAGGCCATGGCTGCCATCATGGGCGTTCAGGCCGAGGCGGTGACACGGAAGGTCGCCATGGTGCGCTGCTCCGGCGCCCGGACCTTTGACGCTGAGGGCAACCTTACCAAGGGCGCGAAGATGAAGGCCAACTATGAGGGCTTCCACGACTGTCTGGCGGCCTCCAAGGTCGGCGGCAGCGGCCCCCTGTCCTGCAAGTTCGGCTGTCTGGGCTACGGCTCCTGCACCAGAGTTTGTAAGTACGGCGCCATCTCCGTGAAAAACGGCGTGGCTGTGGTGGATGAAGACCTGTGTGTCGGTTGTATGGCCTGCGCCCAGGTGTGCCCCAGAAAGGTCATCACCGCTGTGGAGCCTGACCGGAATGTGGTCATTGCCTGCAACTCTCTGGCAAAGGGCGCCGTCACCAACCGTGCCTGCACCATCGGCTGCATCGGCTGCGGCAAGTGCATGAAGACCTGCCCCAAGGGCGCCATCACCATCACCAACAATCTGGCCCAGATCGACTATACCAAGTGCGACAACTGCGGTCAGTGCGCTTCCGTCTGCCCGAAGGGCCTGATTAAGGACTCCAAGGTGGAGGAACTGGGTGAGCCCAAGCCGGTCATTTCGACTCCCGCACAGTAAGGAGCATTTCGGAGGGGGATAGGGGGGCTATCAACCTCTATACCCCTCCGAACAGATACAGAAGAAGAAACAGAATAAGAAAAAGAAATAGATACAGATATAGAAACACAGACGGGGCTTCGCCCCTCGCTGATTGTATCAAAGGTGAAAAACGCCGCCCGGTGGGATTCCATCGGGCGGCGTGATTTATGGTGAAAATTGGCGTAAAAAAACGAGGCATAAGCCCCGGAATTGTGGAAATTATTCATTGACAAAAATTGCGCCGAATGATATAATGATTGTCCATACTGTGATACTATGCCTATTTGCGAATTTTTCCTCTTAACATGGTCATTTTAGCACAGGAATGGGCGGCTGTCAAGCAGTAAATTCATCAAATTCGACAACCGCGCCAAGCGTATCATAAGCAACACACAACTCGAAAGAAAGGCTGTGATGATCCATATGGCAATGGTCAAGGACGTAATGTTCGGCAAGACCATGCGTAAATCTTACGCGAAGTATGAAGAGATCCTGGAAATCCCCAATATGCTGAAAATCCAGAAGGACTCCTATCAGTGGTTCCTGGATACCGGTTTGCGGGAGGTCTTCCGGGATGTAGGCACCATTACCGACTTCTCCGGCAAGCTGGAGCTTTCCTTCCTGGACTACACCATGGAGGACAAGGCCAAGTACACCATTGAGGAGTGCAAGGAGCGGGACGCCACCTACGCCAAGCCCATCAAGGTGCGGGTTCGCCTGCGCAACACGGAGACCGGCGAAATCAAGGAGCAGGAAATCTTCATGGGCGATTTCCCTGTCATGACCAATGGCGGCACCTTCGTCATCAACGGCGCGGAGCGCGTCATTATCACCCAGATCGTCCGCAGCCCCGGTATGTACTATGGTCACGAGGTGGACAAGGCCGACCAGCACACCTATACCGCGACGGTGATTCCCTACCGCGGCGCCTGGCTGGAATACGAGACCGATAACTCCGACGTGTTCTGGGTTCGTATCGACAAGAACCGCAAGCTGCCCATTACCTGCCTGATTCGGGCGCTGGGCGTGGAGACGGACGAGCAGATCAAGGCCATGTTCGGCGAGGATGCACGGATTCTGGCGACCCTTGACAAGGACCCCTGCAAGACGAAGGAAGAGTCTTTGCTTGAAATCTACCGCCGTCTCCGGCCCGGTGAGCCTCCCACGGTGGAGACCGCTACTGCCCATCTGGAGGGCCTGCTGTTCGACGCCCATCGTTACGACGTGAGCAAGGTGGGCCGTTACAAGTTCAACAAGAAGATGGACATCTGGAGCCGCCTGTCCGGTCAGGAAGCGGCGGAGCCCATTGCCGACCCCATGACCGGCGAAATCCTGGTCATGCCCGGCGAGTTCATCTCCCGCGCTCAGGCCCATGAGCTGAGCAAGCGCGGTGTCAACGAGGCTGTTGTCAAGGTGGGCGACAGCAACGTCAAGGTGTTCTCCAACAACATGGTGGATATGTCCGGCTTCGTGGACTTCGATCCCAAGCAGTTCGGTATTACCGAGAAGGTCTACTTCCCCGTACTGAAGGAAATGCTGGAATCCGTCCCCGCTGACGGCTGGAAGGACGCCATTGCCGAGCGCTTTACCGACCTGATTCCCAACCACATCATTGTGGACGACATCATGGCCTCCATCAACTACCTGAACTGCGTGGCTGTGGGCATCGGCACCCCGGATGATATCGACCATCTGGGCAACCGCCGTCTGCGCTGCGTGGGCGAGCTGCTGCAGAACCAGTTCCGCATCGGTTTCAGCCGACTGGATCGTGTCATTCGTGAGCGCATGACCGTGCAGGATCTGGACACCGTTACCCCCCAGAGCCTGATTAACATCCGGCCTGTCACGGCGGTCATCAAGGAATTCTTCGGTTCTTCTCCTCTGTCTCAGTTCATGGATCAGAATAACCCCCTGTCTGAGCTGACTCACAAGCGCCGTCTGTCCGCTCTGGGCCCCGGCGGTTTGAGCCGTGACCGGGCTTCCTTCGACGTTCGTGATATTCACTACACCCACTACGGCCGTATGTGCCCCATCGAGACCCCCGAAGGTCCCAACATCGGCCTGATTAACTATCTGGCGACCTTCGCCAAGATCAACGAGTACGGCTTTGTGGAGGCTCCCTACCGGAAGGTGGACAAGGCTACCGGCTTTGTTACCAAGGATGTGGAGTATATGACCGCCGATGTGGAGGATGATTACTACATCGGTCAGGCCAACGAGCCGCTGGACGAAAACGGCTGTCTGGCAAACGCCCGTATCACCTGCCGTCACCGCAACGAAATCATTGAGGTGGACCGGAGCATGATCGATTATATCGACGTGTCTCCCAGAATGATGATCTCCATCGCCACCTCCTTCATTCCCTTCCTGCAGAACGATGACGCCAACCGTGCCCTGATGGGCGCCAACATGCAGCGTCAGGCCGTTCCTCTGATGACCACCGAGCCGCCCATCGTTGCCACCGGCATTGAGCACAAGGCGGCTGTGGATTCCGAGGTCTGCATCAAGGCCAAGGGCCCCGGTGTTGTCACTGCCGTGTCCGCTTCCTCCATTACCGTGAGGTATGACAGCGGCGAAACCTGTGTCCACGCCCTGATTAAGTTCGCCCGGTCTAACGCCGGCACCTGCATCAACCAGCGGCCCATCGTGGTGGTCGGCGAGCGGGTGGATACCGAGCAGATCATTGCCGACGGCCCTGCCTGCTCCGGCGGCGAGGTGGCCCTGGGCAAGAACGTGCTCATCGGCTTCGTGACCTGGGAAGGCTACAACTACGAGGACGCTATTTTGCTGAACGAGCGTCTGGTTCGGGAGGACGTGTTCACCTCCATCCACATCGAGGAGTACGAGACCGAGGCCCGGGACACCAAGCTTGGCCCCGAGGAAATCACCCGGGACATCCCCAACGTGGGCGAGGACACCCTGAAGGATCTGGACGAAGACGGCATTATCCGCGTGGGCGCGGAGGTTCATGCCGGTGACTATCTGGTTGGTAAGGTCACCCCCAAGGGCGAGACCGAGCTGACCCCCGAGGAGCGCCTGCTGCGGGCCATCTTCGGCGAGAAGGCAAGAGAAGTCCGGGATACCTCCCTGAAGGTGCCCCACGGTACCAGCGGCATCGTGGTGGACGTGAAGGTCTTCACCAAGGAGAATTCCGATGAGCTGGCTCCCGGCGTTACCAAGTCCGTCCGGGTGTACCTGGCCCAGAAGCGGAAAATCGGCGTGGGCGACAAGATGGCCGGCCGTCACGGCAACAAGGGCGTCGTGTCCCGTGTTCTGCCGGAGGAGGATATGCCCTTCCTGCCCGATGGTACCCCGCTGGACATCGTGCTGAACCCTCTGGGCGTGCCTTCCCGTATGAACATCGGTCAGGTGCTGGAGGTCCATCTGGGCTACGCCGCCAAGGCGCTGGGCTGGAAGGTCGCCACCCCCGTGTTCGACGGCGCCAACGAGAAGGACATCCGGGAGACCCTGAAGCTGGCGGGCCTGCGGGAGGACGGCAAGACCATCCTGTACGACGGCCGTACCGGCGAGCCCTTCGATAACCTGGTCACCGTGGGCTATCCCTACTACCTGAAGCTGCACCATCTGGTTGACGATAAGATTCACGCCCGTTCCACCGGACCCTACGCGCTGGTTACTCAGCAGCCTCTGGGCGGCAAGGCCCAGTTCGGCGGTCAGCGTTTCGGCGAAATGGAAGTCTGGGCGCTGGAAGCTTACGGCGCGGCCTATACCCTGCAGGAGATCCTCACCGTCAAGTCCGATGATGTGACCGGACGTGTCAAGACCTACGAGGCCATCGTCAAGGGCGCCAACATCCCCAAGCCCGGCGTGCCCGAATCCTTCAAGGTTCTGGTCAAGGAGCTGCAGGCCCTGTGCCTGGATATCCGCGTGCTGGATGAAAACGGCAACGAGATCGAGTTGAAGGACGACGATGATGACGATGAGGTCGTCTACGCCAACGACGCCGGAAACGACGTTGTGGTGGGCTCCACCGATGAGGTGCTGGATGCTGGCTTCGTCATTGACGAGGACAGCCCTGAGGATATTATGGATGTGTTCGGCGACATGGATGCCGACAACGAAGAATAAGGAGGCTACACATGGCAGATGCCACCTTTGATGCCATTAAAATTGGCATTGCGTCCCCGGAGATGATCCGGCAGTGGTCCTATGGCGAGGTCAAGAAGCCCGAGACCATCAACTACCGCACCCTGAAGCCGGAGCGGGATGGTCTGTACTGCGAGCGGATTTTCGGACCCACCAAGGACTGGGAGTGCCACTGCGGCAAGTATAAAAAGATCAAGTATAAGGGCAAGATCTGCGACCGCTGCGGCGTCGAGGTCACCAAGTCCAAGGTGCGCCGGGAGCGCATGGGCCACATCGAGCTGGCCGCTCCCTGCAGCCACATCTGGTATTTCAAGGGCATCCCCTCCCGGATGGGTCTGGTGCTGGACATCAGCCCCAAGGTTCTGGAGAAGGTGCTGTACTTCGCGGCCTATATCGTCACCGATCCCGGTGACGCGCCTCTGGCCCGGAATCAGGTGCTCACCGAAAAGGAGTACCGGGATATGCGGGAGAAGTACGAGGACGACTTCAAGGCCGGTATGGGCGCGGAGGCCATCAAGGAGCTGCTGGAGCAGATCGATCTGGACCAGCTGTCTAACCAGCTGCGGGAGGAGCTGAAAACCGCTTCCTCCCAGAAGAAGCTGCGGATTGTCAAGCGGCTGGAGTGTGTGGAGGCCTTCCGGGAGTCCGGCAACAAGCCCAGCTGGATGATTATGGACGTGCTGCCCGTTATCCCGCCGGATATTCGCCCCATGATCCAGCTGGACGGCGGACGGTTTGCCACCTCTGACCTGAACGACCTGTACCGCCGGGTCATCAACCGGAACAACCGTCTGAAGCGGCTGGTGCAGCTCCACGCCCCCGACATCATCATCCGCAACGAGAAGCGGATGCTGCAGGAGGCTGTGGACGCCCTCATCGACAACGGCCGCCGGGGCCGCGCCGTCACCGGCGCCAACAACCGGGCGCTGAAGTCCCTTTCCGATATGCTCAAGGGCAAGCAGGGCCGGTTCCGTCAGAATCTGCTGGGCAAGCGTGTTGACTACTCGGGCCGTTCCGTTATCGTCGTCGGCCCTGAGCTGAAGCTGTATCAGTGCGGCGTGCCCAAGGAAATGGCCATCGAGCTGTTCCGGCCCTTCGTTATGAAGAAGCTGGTGTCCGACGGCCTTGCCAACAATATTAAGTCCGCCAAGAAGATGATCGACAAGGGCAAGACCGAGGTCTGGGACGCTCTGGACGATATCATCAAGGACCGCCCCGTTATGCTGAACCGTGCGCCTACCCTGCACCGTCTGGGCATTCAGGCCTTCGAGCCGGTGCTGGTGGAGGGCCGCGCCCTGAAGCTGCACCCCCTGTGCTGCACCGCCTTCAACGCCGACTTCGACGGCGACCAGATGGCCATTCACGTGCCCCTGTCTCCCGAGGCTCAGGCCGAGGCGAGAATGCTGATGCTGTCCGCCAACAACCTGCTCCGGCCTCAGGACGGCAAGCCCGTCACCGTGCCGACCCAGGATATGATTCTGGGCGCTTACTACCTGACCTACACCCGTCTGGGCAAGGCCGAGAAGGGCGCGGAGACCGTGTTCGTCACCAGCGCCGGTGACACCAACCTGCCGGTGAATGAAATTGTGGACGCGGACGAGTTTGTCGCCGCCAACAAGGCCGCCAAGGCCGAGGGCAAGGCCATTGCCAAGTTCCGCCCCATCCACAACTATTCCTCCGTCAACGAGGCCATCGCGGCCTACGCCGACGGCGCGGTTGGCCTGCACGCCCCCATCCGGGTGCGCTACGGCAAGGAAATCGATGGCGTGATGCGCTACCGCATCATTGACGCCACCGTGGGCCGCCTGATTTACAACGAGCCGATTCCGCAGGATCTGGGCTTTGTGGACCGTTCCGACCCCGCCCATGCCTTCGACCTGGAAGTGGACTTCCTGGTGGGCAAGAAGCAGCTGGGCAAAATCATCGACAAGTGCATCCGCGTCCACGGCTTCACCATCGCCACCGAGATGCTGGACCGCATCAAGGCTCTGGGCTACAAGTACTCCACCAAGGGCGCTATCTCCGTGTCCATCGCGGACATGGTGGTGCCTGAGATCAAGTACGAGCTGGTGAAGGCTGCCGAGGGCAAGGTCGTTGAAATTGAAAACTACTACCGTCAGGGCTTTATCACCAACGACGAGCGCTATCGTCTGGTGGTTCAGCAGTGGGAAAAGACCACCAAGGACGTCACCGATGCCCTGCAGGGCAATCTGGACGAGTTCAACCCCATCTACATGATGGCGGACTCCGGCGCCCGTGGTTCTATGGCCCAGATTCGTCAGCTGGCCGGTATGCGCGGCCTGATGGCCGATACCGCCGGCCGTACCATCGAGATTCCCGTTAAGGCGAACTTCCGTGAAGGCCTGTCCGTTCTGGAGTACTTCATTTCCTCCAGAGGCGCCCGGAAGGGCATGACCGATACCGCTCTGCGTACCGCGGACTCCGGTTACCTGACCCGCCGAATGGTGGATGTCTCTCAGGACGTCATCATCCGCCAGCACGACTGCGGCACCGAGAATGGTATCTGGGTGGGCGCTGTGTATGATAAGAACGGCGACATCATCGACACCTTCGGCAACCGCATCCGGGGCCGTTACCCCGTGCACGACGTGGTGGACCCCGCCACCGGCGAGGTGCTCCACTCCAAGAACGTGATGATGATGCCCGAGGACGCCGCCAAGTTCGAGAAGGCTGGCATTACCAAAATTTATATCCGCACCATTCTGGCCTGCCGGGCCCGGGTGGGCGTCTGCGCCAAGTGCTACGGCATGAACCTGGCTACCTCTAAGGAAGTGGATCTGGGCGAGGCCGTCGGCATCATCGCTGCCCAGTCCATCGGTGAGCCCGGTACCCAGCTGACCATGCGTACCTTCCACTCCGGCGGCGTTGCCGGTGACGATATCACCCAGGGCCTTCCCCGAGTCGAGGAGCTGTTTGAGGCCCGCCGTCCCAAGAAGATGGCCCAGATCTCCGAGATCACCGGCGTCGTCAGCATCGATGATACCCACCGCACCGCCCTGCGTAACATCACTGTTACCGCAGAGGACGGAGAGGTCAAGGTCTATCAGGTGCCCTACTCTGTGGGCCTGAAGGTTACCCACGGCAAGGTCGTGGAAAAGGGCCAGCCCATCACCGACGGCGCTCTGTACCCGCAGGACGTGCTGCGCATCTCCGGCGTGGAGGCTGTTCAGGATTATCTGGTGCAGTCCGTTCAGGCGGTGTACCGTCAGCAGGGCGTTGAAATCAACGATAAGCACATTGAGGTCATCATCCGTCAGATGATGCGCAAAGTGCGGGTGGAGGACCCCGGCGACACCAACCTGCTGTCCGGCAGCACCATCGATATCTTCGAATTCGAGGATGCCAACGCTGCCATTCAGGCCCGGATCGATGCCGGTGAGACCGAGCTGCGCAAGGCCGAGTCCAGCGCCATTCTGCTGGGTATCACCAAGGCTGCTCTGGCTACCGACTCCTTCCTGTCCGCTGCCTCCTTCCAGGAGACCACCAAGGTGCTCACCGACGCCGCCATCAAGGGCAAGGTGGACCATCTGATCGGCCTGAAGGAGAACGTGCTGATCGGCAAGCTGATTCCCGCCGGTTCCGGCCTGATTGCCTACCGGGATTATCAGCCCGGCGCGACCCCCGAGGCCCGGATTCCCGAGGAAGTGCTCGAGAACGCAATGAACTAAACCATAAGGCCGCCGCCGTCAGACGGCGGCCTTCGCGTATTTCCAGACAGAAAACCGAAAAGGGGACTGCTCCATGCTCTTTAATTCCTACGTCTTCATCCTGCTGTTTCTGCCCCTGTGCCTGACCGGGTACTTTGGGCTGAACCATTTCCGGCGGTATTCCCTCGCCCTCGGGTTTTTGCTGGGTATGTCCCTGTGGTTTTACGGCTACTTCAATCCCAGCTATCTTCTGATTATTATTGTCTCCATTGTCCTCAATTACGGCATTACCCGCCTTATGGGGAAGACGGAGGGAAAGACGGCCCGCAGGGTGGAGTTGACGGCGGCGCTGCTGGTGAATTTCGGGATTCTGTTCTACTTTAAATATTTCGACTTTTTCATCAGCAATGTGAACAGCCTGTTCGCATCCCAGATCCCGCTGCGGCACATTGTACTGCCGCTGGGCATCAGCTTTTTCACCTTCCAGCAGGTGTCCTATGTGATCGACGCCTACCGGGGACAGACGGGGAACTATGGTTTCCTGCAATATGCCGCTTATGTGGCCTACTTTCCCCAGCTCATTGCCGGCCCCATCGTGACCCATGACGAGCTAATCCCGCAGTTTCTGGACGAGAATCGAAAGCGGTTTCAATGGGAGAATTTTTCTCCCGGCCTGTTTCTGTTTACGCTGGGCCTTGCCAAGAAGGTGCTGATTGCCGACTGCTTCGGCAAGGTGGCGGACTGGGGCTTCGCGGACATTGCCGGATTGAGCACGGTCAGCGCGGCTCTGGTCATGCTGGCCTACACCTTCCAGATTTATTTCGACTTCAGCGGCTACTGCGACATGGCAATGGGACTGGGAAAAATGATGAATTTTGAACTTCCCGCCAACTTTGACAAGCCCTACCGCGCCCTGTCCATTTCGGAATTCTGGAAGCGCTGGCACAAAACCCTGACCCGCTTCTTTACCCGGTATCTGTACATCCCCCTTGGCGGCAGTCGAAAGGGCACGGCACGAACCTGTGTCAATATCATGATCGTGTTCCTGTGCAGCGGCCTGTGGCACGGGGCCAGCTGGTCCTTCGTGCTCTGGGGCGGGATTCACGGTGCCTGCATGGTGATTGAGCGGCTGCTGGGGAAGCGGTTGGAAAAAATACCGGCGTTTCTGCGCTGGTGCGGCACCTTCCTGATTCTGAATCTGACCTGGGTCATTTTCCGGGCGGACACGCTGT
Source organism: Faecousia sp. (assembly GCA_034113565.1). GTDB lineage: Bacteria > Bacillota > Clostridia > Oscillospirales > Oscillospiraceae > Faecousia. Next base: position 8,452 of record JAXEXE010000001.1, on the reverse strand, counting down.
CGGACGCGGCTGCCTTCTTTGGCAGGCTTTTCGCGGTCAGCCCTGCTATGGGCGGGCTGACCGATGCTTTCAAGCTGCCGGAAATCACCGCGCTGTTCCGATATGGACTGAACAGGACGGTGCCGTCCATGGTGCCGAAACTGGTGGGGGCCGCGTTCTACGCGGCTGCGCTGTGGTTGTCCACCCGCCGGGAAAACGCCTACGACGCGGCGGAAGACCTGGAATTCAGCAGTGTGAGTATGCTCCTGACGGCGGTGCTGCTGGTTTGGTGCATCCTGTCTTTCTCCGGCATCAGTTCTTTCCTGTACTTTAACTTCTGAGGAGGCGGCCTATGCGATCAGAAAAAAAGTGGGGCATTGGCTTCCTTGTCACAACGGCGGCTCTGCTCATTGTATTGGGCGGCCTGACGGCAGTGGTGGACCCCTATTTTCATTACCATGGCCCGGTGGCGGGCCTGTCCTATCCCGATGGGAACGAACGCTATCAAAACGACGGGATTATCCGCAATTTTACCTACGACGCGGTGATTACCGGCAATTCCATGACGGAAAATTTCCGCACTTCCGAGCTGAACGAGCTGTTCGGCGTGAACGCTGTAAAGGTGCCGCTGAACGGTTCCAAGTTCAAGGAGGTGGATGAACAGGTGCGCCGGGCCATCCGCCATAACCCCGATATCCGTCTGGTGGTGCGGGACTTAAGCGGCGGGATGCTGTACGAAGACAAGGACGCCGTGCGCACGGACATCACCCTGCCGGAATACCTGTATGACGACAATCCTTTTAACGATGTGCAGTATGTGCTCAACAAGGAAATTCTGCTGGAAGCCACGGCGGACACCCTGGGGCGTACCGCCCGGGGCCTGCCTTCCATCGATTTTGATACCTACCAGTTCTGGGACGATACCATGCCCCACGGCCCGGAGGTTGTCCGGGAGCGGGGGCTGAACTTCATCGACCTGCCCGGCAGGGAGGGGGACGAGGAAGCGGTTCTGCAAACCATCCGGGAGAGTATGGAGCAGAATTTTGTGGAGACGGCCCGGGAAAACCCGGATATCGAATTCTACTGCTTCATTCCGCCCTACAGCATCTGCTGGTGGGAGCGGCTGCATGAGGAGGATTCCATAGAATTGTATATCCGCTATTGCGAAGCTGCCTGCGAAACGCTGCTGCAATGCGAGAATATCCGCCTATTTTCCTTTTTTGATGATTACGATGTCGTTACCGACCTGTCCAATTACTCCGACTGGGCGCATTACTCCGCTGAGATTAACTCGAAGCTTCTGCGGGATATGGCGGCAGGGAATCACGCACTGACAAAGGAGAACTGCGCGGACTACTGGCAGGGCGTGCAGGATTTTTACACCACCTTCGACTATGAAGCCTATTTTGCGGATGTGTACGCGGCAGGCTGAATCCGGACACATTCTCCGCAGGAACGATACCGAGCGGTGCCCAAAGGTGTTTCGAAAACAGGCTGGGTTCGTAACGAAATGTCAGCGGCCACTGGCCGCCCGCTGCCCATGTTCATTGGTCTTTCCCCCCGGGGACAAGGTGAAAATGATACCCGGAAACAGCATTATCACAAAAAATTTTCCTACAATTTTGTTGACTTTTTTCGGAAAGTGCGTATAATATAAATTCGTATGGATATGAAGAAGAAGCATAAAATACCGGATCAGGGGGATTTACCCGATCTTTCCCGGCAAAAACTCGCGGTTGGCGCCAAGCAGCTTCGCAAAGCTGTCCGGGCAGGCAGCGTCCGGTGTGTTTATCTGGCGGAGAACGCCGACCCCGCGCTGACCCAGCCCCTGGCGGAGCTTTGCGCGGACAATCAGATCCAGATCACCTGGGTTGCCAGTATGGAAACCTTAGGCAGCGCCTGCGGTATCGAAGTGGGCGCGGCGGCGGCAGCCGTCCTCAATTGATTCTACCGGATTTTTCCGTAGAATAGATAACCCGCCGAAAGGCGAGAACCAAAGAAAGGAGAAAAACGAATGCCTACTTTTAATCAGCTCGTTCGTTCTGGCCGTCAGCAGGTCAGCTACAAGTCCACCGCTCCCGCTCTGCAGAGAGGCCTGAACACTCTGGAGAACAAGGCTACCAATCTGCCTTCCCCCCAGAAGCGTGGTGTCTGCACCGCTGTGCGTACCACCACCCCCAAGAAGCCTAACTCCGCCCTGCGTAAGATCGCCCGTGTGCGTCTGACCAATGGTATGGAAGTTTCTGCTTACATTCCCGGTGTTGGCCACAACCTGCAGGAGCACTCTGTGGTGCTGATCCGTGGCGGTCGTGTTAAGGACCTGCCCGGTGTGCGTTACCACATCATCCGTGGCACTCTGGATACCCAGGGCGTGCAGAACCGTATGCAGTCCCGTTCCAAGTACGGCGCAAAGCGTCCCAAGGCCGGCAAGAAGAAGTAATTCTTAGCCTGTCCCCAATTTTGACTCTTTTCATGCCCTTTCGCAAGGCATAGCCTTGCCAAGATGGTTTTATATATAGTATAAAAACCTCTGGCCAGGCACCACGAAAGTAACACTTTCGAGTACCGATGAAATCATTATATTATGAAGGAGGGAAGCAAAGTGCCCAGAAGAGGTAATGTTCCCAAGAGAGAGGTCCTTCCGGATCCCAATTACAATTCCGTTCTGGTTACCAAGCTCGTTAACAGCATCATGCTGGACGGCAAGAAGGGCGTTGCCCAGAAGGTCGTTTATGGTGCTTTCGAAATCGTCGAGAACAAGACCGGCAAAAACGGTCTGGAAGTCTTCCAGCAGGCCATGGAAAACATCATGCCCGCTGTGGAGCTGAAGGCTCGCCGTGTGGGCGGCGCCACCTATCAGGTGCCCATCGAAGTCCGCCCTGATCGCCGTCAGACCCTGGGTCTTCGGTGGATCACCACTTATAGCCGCGCCCGCAGCGAGAATACCATGAAGGAGCGGCTGGCCGCTGAGATCATGGACGCCGCCAATGGTACCGGCGCATCCGTGAAGAAGCGCGAGGACGTTCACAAGATGGCCGAAGCCAACAAGGCCTTCGCCCACTTCCGCTGGTAATAAAGGAGAGACTCAATGCCTAGACAGTATTCTCTGGAGAATACCAGAAACTTCGGCATCATGGCTCACATCGATGCCGGCAAAACCACTACCACCGAGCGTATTCTGTTCTACACCGGTAAGAACTACAAGATTGGTGAGACCCATGACGGCTCCGCTACCATGGACTGGATGGCGCAGGAGCAGGAGCGTGGTATTACCATCACCTCCGCTGCTACCACCTGCTTCTGGAAGGGCTGCCGTCTGAACATCATCGATACCCCGGGCCACGTGGACTTCACCGTTGAGGTGGAGCGCTCCCTGCGTGTTCTGGACGGTGCTGTCACCGTTCTGTGCGCCAAGGGCGGCGTGGAGCCCCAGACCGAGACCGTCTGGCGTCAGGCCGACGAGTACAAGGTGCCCCGCATGATCTACGTCAACAAGATGGACATCATGGGCGCCGACTTCTACCGGGTGCTTCAGATGATCGACGAGCGCCTGAAGTGCAACGCGGTGCCCATTCAGCTGCCCATCGGTTCTGAGTCCTTCTTCAAGGGCAACGTGGACCTGATCACCATGAAGGCCAACGTCTTCTATGATGAGCTGGGTAAGGACGTCCGCACCGAGGAGATCCCCGAGGATATGGTGGACATCTGCAACGAGTACCACGAGAAGCTGATGGACGCCGTCTCCTGCCTGGATGACGACATCGCTATGATGTATCTGGAAGGCGAAGAAGTTCCCATCGACATGATTAAGGCCTGCATCCGCCGTGCTACCATCGCCAATGAGATGGTGCCTGTGGTCTGCGGTACCTCTTATAAGAACAAGGGCGTTCAGGAGCTGCTGGATGCGGTGGTTGACTATATGCCCAGCCCCCTGGATAAGAAGGGCATCAAGGGCATCAACCCCGAGACCGAGGAAGAGGACTTCCGTCCCGCTTCCGACGAGGCTCCCTTCTCCGCACTGGCCTTCAAGATTGCTACCGACCCCTATGTGGGTAAGCTGTGCTATTTCCGCGTTTACTCCGGTACGCTGGAGAAGGGCTCTTCCGTGCTGAACTGCACCAAGGGCACCAAGGAGCGTATGGGCCGTATCCTGCAGATGCACGCCAACCACCGGGAAGATATCGACATGGTCTACGCCGGCGATATCGCTGCCGTCGTGGGTGTGAAGAACACCACCACCGGCGACACCTTCTGCGATGAGAACCATCCCATCATTCTGGAGTCCATGGTGTTCCCCGAGCCTGTTATCGAGGTTGCCATCGAGCCCAAGACCAAGGCCGGTCAGGAAAAGATGGGCATTGCTCTGAGCAAGCTGGCTGAAGAGGACCCCACCTTCCGGACCTACACCAACAAGGAAACCGGTCAGACCATCATCGCCGGCATGGGCGAGCTGCACCTGGAGATTATTGTTGACCGGCTGCTTCGTGAGTTTAAGGTTGAGGCCAACGTAGGCGCTCCTCAGGTTTCCTACAAGGAGACCATCCGCAAGAGCGTTGAGCAGGAGACCAAGTACGCCCGTCAGTCCGGTGGTAAGGGCCAGTACGGTCATGTTAAGATCCGTGTGGAGCCTAACGAGCCTGGCAAGGGTTACGAATTCATCAATGCCGTTGTGGGCGGCGCCATCCCCAAGGAGTATATCCCCGCGGTTGACGCCGGTATTCAGGGCGCAATGGAGGCCGGTGTTCTGGCCGGCTACCCCGTTGTGGACGTGAAGGTCACCCTGTTCGACGGCTCCTACCACGAGGTGGACTCCTCCGAAATGGCATTTAAGATCGCCGGTTCCATGGCCTTCAAGGAGGCCTGCCGGAAGGCGAACCCCGTCATTCTGGAGCCCATCATGAAGGTTTCCGTCACCGTGCCCGATGAATACATGGGCACCGTCATCGGCGACATCACTGCCCGCCGTGGTAACATTCTGGGTCAGATCACCCGTACCGGTGCTGTTCAGGTGGACGCCAACGTGCCTCTGGCGGAGATGTTCGGCTACGCTACCGACCTGCGCAGTAAGACCCAGGGCCGCGGCAACTACACCATGGAGCCCAGCCACAACGCAGAGCTGCCCAAGTCCAAGACCGACGAGATCATCAAGGCCCGGGGCAGAGAGTAATTAGAGCTGTTTTCCTGTGGGAAGCACCCAGGGAAATGCAGATATTTTCCGTGAAATTTCAAAATTTCTCTTGTGTTTCCTGCATTTGTGTAGTATGATGTACACGATGTGCGGCGACGCACGAACCTAAGTTGTTCATTTATTTCTATAATCATTAACTAGGAGGAATATTTCAAATGGCAAAGCAGAAGTTTGAGAGAAATAAGCCCCACGTTAACATCGGCACCATCGGCCACGTTGACCACGGCAAGACCACTCTGACCGCCGCTATCACCAAGTATCTGGCTATGAAGGGCCAGGCCCAGTTCGAGGACTACGCTTCCATCGATAAGGCTCCCGAAGAGAAGGCTCGTGGTATCACGATCAACACCGCTCACGTTGAGTACGAGACCGACAAGCGTCACTACGCTCACGTTGACTGCCCGGGCCACGCCGACTATATCAAGAACATGATCACCGGTGCTGCTCAGATGGACGGCGCTATCCTGGTCATCGCTGCTACCGACGGCCCCATGGCTCAGACTCGTGAGCACCTGCTGCTGGCCCGTCAGGTCGGCGTGCCCTATATCGTTGTGTTCCTGAACAAGTGCGATCAGGTTGACGACGAGGAGCTGCTGGAGCTGGTCGAGATGGAAGTCCGCGAGACCCTGTCCGAGTACGAGTTCCCCGGCGACGACACCCCCATCATCAAGGGTTCCGCTCTGAACGCTCTGGTTTCCGAGTCCAAGGATCCCGAGGCTCCCGAGTATGCCTGCATCAAGGAGCTGATGGACGCTGTTGACGACTATATCCCCACTCCCGACCGTAAGGCTGACCAGCCCTTCCTGATGCCCGTTGAGGACGTCTTCACCATCTCCGGCCGTGGTACCGTTGCTACCGGCCGTGTGGAGCGTGGCGTTGTCAAGAAGAACGAGCCCGTCGAGATCGTTGGCCTGCGCGAGGACAAGCTGTCCACTGTCGTCACCGACATCGAGATGTTCCACAAGCTGCTGGACTACGCTGAAGCCGGCGACAACATCGGCGCTCTGCTGCGTGGTATCGACAAGAAGAACATCGAGCGTGGTCAGGTTCTGTGCAAGCCCGGTTCCATCCATCCTCACACCAAGTTCAAGGGCCAGGTTTACGTCCTGTCCAAGGAAGAAGGCGGCCGTCATACTCCCTTCTTCAACAACTATCGTCCTCAGTTCTACTTCCGTACCACCGACGTTACCGGCATCATCACCCTGCCCGAAGGCACCGAGATGTGCATGCCCGGCGACAACGTTGTTATGAGCGTTGAGCTGATCACCCCCATCGCTATCGAGAAGGGCCTGCGTTTCGCTATCCGTGAAGGCGGCCGTACCGTTGGTTCCGGCGTTGTCACCGAGGTTGACGAGTAATTCTCTCAGCGGTTAATACGCAAAATGGCTCCCCAGTCTTCGGACTGGGGAGCTTTCCATTCGATAGCAAAAGCGCCGTCCATTTCCGGACGGCGCTTTTGCACGACACAGGTCTATAAGCCGGGTTCTGTCTTGACAGCCATCTATCTAGCCCCGCGGTTGCCCGCGGGATCAAGCCGCCTCCTCGGGACGGTCGGGCAGACCACATGTCCCTCCACGGCGTTGCTCCGGGATAGAGTTTACAGCACCAGCATGTCTCCATGCGGCGAGTGCGCTCTTACCGCACTTTTTCACTATGACCGGAAAACCGGCTACATCTCTCTGTTGCACTTGTCCTGAGGTTACCCTCGGCGGGCGTTACCCGTTATCCCTGCCCTGTGGAGCCCGGACTTTCCTCATCCGCAGCCTTTCGGCTTACGTCCGCGGCTGTCCGACCTGGTCGCGGCAATATTGTAACGCAGAAGTTCGGAATTGTCAAACATCTTGCAAATTCTTTTGAGAAGGGCTATACTATCCGTAAAACCAAAGAAATGGGGATTAGATATGAACAGCAAATTTGAAGAATACTTTTCTTCTCTGAAGGATAAAAAAATCGCGGTGCTGGGGCTGGGTATCAGCAACCGCCCCCTCGTCAGACTCCTGCTGGAATTCGGCTGCGACGTAATTGGGTGCGACAAAACCCCCCGGGAAAAGCTGGATGATGAGGTGCTGGCGCTGGAAAAGGCGGGCTGCAAGCTTCATGTGGGGGAAACGTATCTGGACGGCGTGGAAGCGGATATTGTATTCCGCACCCCCGGTATGCACCCGGCGAATCCTGCCATTGAAGCTCTGCGCGCCCGGGGCGCGGAGGTCACCAGCGAAATGGAGGTCTTCTTCGAGGTCTGCCCCTGTACGCTTTTGGCGGTCACCGGCTCTGACGGCAAGACCACCACCACCACGCTGGTGTCCGAAATGCTGAAGGCTGCCGGGAAAACCGTCTGGCTGGGGGGCAACATCGGCACACCCCTGCTGCCGCTGGTGCGGGAAATGAAGGAAACGGATTATGCCGTAGTGGAGCTCAGCTCCTTCCAGCTGATGGACATGAAGCGCAGCCCGGCCCGGGCGGTCATTACGAACCTTGCCCCCAACCATCTGGACATCCACAAGGATATGGCGGAGTATATCGAGGCAAAAACCAACATTTTCCGCTATCAGGATGAAAGGGGCCTTCTGATTCTCAACGCCGACAACGCCATTACTTCCGGTTTCCGGGGCAACGGAACCACCCGCTTTTTCTCCCGGCAGAAAGAGGCCGACGTGTGTGTGACGGACGGCGTGATTTGCCGCCACGGAGAAAAGGTGCTCCCGGTGGGGGACATTCTTATTCCCGGTGTCCATAATGTAGAGAATTACATGGCTGCCATCGCCATGGTGGAGGGTCTGGTGGACGATGAAACCATCCGCCATGTGGCGAGGACCTTTGGCGGCGTGGAGCACCGTATTGAGCTGGTGCGGGTGAAGGACGGCGTTAAATTCTACAACGATTCCATCGCCTCCAGCCCCAGCCGCACCATCGCCGGCCTGCGCAGCTTTCCGGAAAAGGTGATTCTGATTGCGGGGGGCTACGACAAACATATTCCCTACGATGTCCTCGGCCCGGAAATCTGTAAGCATGTCAAGAAGCTGTTTCTGGGCGGCGCAACGGGAGAAAAGATTCGTCAGGCGGTGATCTCCTGCCCGGAATATGACTCTCAGAAACTGGAAATCATGGACTGCGGCAGCTTTGAGCCAGCCGTCCGTGCCGCTGCTGCTGCCGCAAAGGCGGGAGACGTGGTGCTCATGAGTCCCGCCAGCGCGGCCTTCGACCAGTTCAAGAATTTCATGGTTCGGGGCGAATACTACAAGAAATTGGTGAAGGAGCTGTAACCATGGATATCACAAACCTGAC